>JAHHGU010000066.1 GCA_019359765.1 Aphanothece sp. CMT-3BRIN-NPC111 | reverse complement strand
ATTCTGGAAATCATGGCACCTTTACCAGAACACGAGCGCTCAAAAGTAATGCTTGCAGATTTAGTAAAGGCATTACTTAAAGCTGAGAAACGACGCTGGGAACCTCTTGGTTCTACGACTTTTAAGCGAGAGGGGATGGCAGCAGGTATTGAGCCAGATGATTGCTTTTACATCCAGAATTACCAAGCTGTCATTGGTAAAGAACGATTGGATTTAAATGTAGATCCACCGCCAGATTTAGCGATTGAAACCGACGTTACTTCAAAAACCTCTGTTGATGCTTATGTTGCTTTGGGAGTACCGGAGTTATGGATTTATGAAGGAGGAAAGCTCACAATCAACGTGCTGCAAGAAGGTGAGTATGTGATGTCTGAGACAAGCAGTATATTTCCGAGCGTGGCAGTTGCAGAGGTTATCCCTCATTTTATGCAGCGTGGTAGAGAGGTTGGCGTTAGTCAAGCTTTAGAAGAGTTTGAAGCTTTTATCTTGTCAAACATCTGATTTATCCTCTGGCTCATCTCTGACTTTGCTCATGGATTGGTGAAAGAAGGCACAACCGTACTATAAAAAGAGTACGTTTACCATCACAAGATAGTTAGCAGAGATAGCAAGGTCTTTTAAACAAAGAGCAACTAAGGCAATAGTTGAGGAGATTAAAAATAAATTAAAGCTCTTAAAATGTAGTAGTTTTGGTTTGATAAACTTTAACAATTTTGAAATACTAGCTTTACTTTGTTGGCATTATCCTAAAGATTTAGCATACTAAGTACGAAAGAGCTAGCTTTTGTGGAATTAATCAAAAGAAGCGGATATGCGATCGCCTCGTTGCTAGAGTTGAACAGAGTGAAACCCAACTTTACGCTAATGCGTCAACTTCAAGCAGGTTACCGTGCGTTATTGCTAGAGCAGCTGCATAGAGCCTAAATATTTAGTCAAATATGGAGAAAAAACCTCATAAATCAGCGTAAAAGGCTGTTTATGATGCCAAAACAAATAATGACGCCCCCAAAACGGCCCCTTCTCTCCAAAAGCTTCCTCTAGTGCCGGTGAGTGCCCGTAGTAAATCCCTTGCACATCTCGATACAACTCAGTACGCAGTTGAGCTAGACTAGCCCAAATTGGCAAAGAGCGGTTCTGCAAATACTCATCTACATGAGAAGCTTCCCACCAGGAAGTCGCATAAGCCAGCCGCTGTCCAGAAGCTTTTCGCAACCACACCTGACGCCGAATTCGCGGCCCCGGCACCGCTTGAATTAAATCAGGTGCCCCATCAGCATTCATCCCAATGGGCGACATATCAATTACGTCCACTTCCGTTGGCTCACCAGTCAAAAGTTGTAGGTGACGGGTGGGGGAGCCATCCCCCAAAAGTAATATTTGCCATGCTGGTGCCAGCTGGGTATGGGGCAATCCTTTCTGCACAACTTCTTCCCCTCCCTGCCATAAAGGTTGAAGAGCATGCCAGCTAGTTGGCTCAATAACGCTGTTAGTAAGTCTGGAAGTTACGGTCAAAATTATTTACAAAAGTTCATTTTCTATTTAAATAATAAACAATTGTGCCTATAAAGCCCATCTCCTCTAGGGTGATTCCATAAAGGAAGTAGAGACGTTCCGGCGGAACGTCTCTACTATGCTACGACCAGATTTTAGATTGACGCTCAATCCAAAATCTAAAATCCAAAATTGATAATGCGGATGGCGAGACTCGAACTCGCAAGGCTTTCGCCACACGCCCCTCAAACGTGCGCGTATACCAATTCCGCCACATCCGCATAGGTTATGTGATTTTACTTTAGCATACAAGATGGCAGGAATCTTAATTTTCTTCCAAAGGCGCTAATTCTTCGCAACATTCGCAACATCAGGCAAGGAGAGCACATCTCGTCTAGTCTTAAGATATCTTCCTGCGGGTGTCGAAAACTTCTATTCTACTGAATACTGATATAAAAGCGCCGAACATGCGGTTTTCAAAAATTCTTATTGCTAACCGGGGGGAAATTGCCCTGCGTATTCTCCGCAGCTGCGAGGAGATGGGCATTGCTACCGTTGCGGTTCACTCCACCATCGATCGGCACGCCCTCCATGTCCAACTGGCTGACGAAGCTGTTTGCATTGGCGAACCCCCCAGTAGCAAAAGTTATCTGAACATTCCCAACATCATTGCCGCCGCCCTGACGCGCAATGCTACGGCGATTCATCCTGGTTATGGCTTTTTGGCAGAAAATGCTCGATTTGCAGAAATCTGTGCCGACCACCAAATCTCCTTCATTGGCCCAACTCCAGAAGCCATCCGAGGAATGGGAGATAAATCTACTGCCAAAGAAACTATGCAACGCGCTGGTGTCCCCACGGTACCAGGGAGTGAGGGCATATTGCTTTCGGAGCGAGAGGCACTGGCTATAGCACGTCAAATTGGCTATCCCGTGATGATCAAAGCCACCGCCGGTGGTGGAGGACGCGGTATGCGCCTTGTGCGAGAAGAGAGCGAATTTGTCAAGCTATTCCAGGCAGCTCAAGGTGAGGCGGAAGCTGCCTTCGGAAATCCTGGGGTTTATCTAGAAAAATTTATCGAGCGTCCTCGCCATGTTGAATTTCAAATCTTAGCCGATAGCCACGGTAACGTTATCCATCTGGGCGAACGGGACTGCTCTATTCAGCGGCGTCATCAAAAGCTACTGGAAGAAGCCCCTAGCCCCGTTCTCAGCCCAGAATTGCGAGAGAAAATGGGTGCGGCGGCGGTGATGGCGGCTCAATCGATTAACTATACTGGCGCTGGTACAGTTGAGTTTCTCCTAGATCGAAGCGGCAAGTTCTACTTCATGGAAATGAACACCCGAATTCAAGTCGAACACCCAGTTACCGAAATGATCTGTGGTTTAGATTTGATTGCTGAACAAATCCGCATTGCTCAGGGGGACAAATTGCCATTGACTCAAGAGCAGGTAGTACTCCGAGGTCATGCTATTGAGTGCCGAATCAATGCAGAAGACCCAGATCGTAACTTCCGTCCCCAACCGGGACGGATCAGCGGCTATCTGCCACCAGGAGGCCCCGGAGTTCGCATGGATTCTCACGTCTACACCGACTATGAAATACCGCCCTACTACGACTCTCTGATTGGCAAATTAATTGTTTGGGGTGTTGACCGTCCTGCGGCGATTAAGCGGATGCGACGGGCACTGCGGGAGTGCGCCATTACTGGTGTACCAACCACAATTGGCTTCCATCAAAAGATTCTGGAAACACCAGAGTTCTTGGAGGGTGAGGTTTACACGAACTTCGTTGAGGAATTGATGCGAGGTGATGGGCAATAGGCAATAGCAGACTGCTTATGCTTCTGCCCTCTTTGCTCAGTTCACCGAAGCCATCATAGTGAGCAACCCCTGTTGGCCGAGTAGAATCTCCCGGAGCAGGCTAAAAATACCTACCCAAACGATTGGTGTAATATCTACGCCACCTACCGGGGGTATGATTTTTCGCAACGGTACCAAAAATGGTTCTGTGGGCAAGGCGATCGCCTTTAACGGAAAGCGATTGAGGTCTACCTGGGGATACCAGGTAAGCACAATCCGGAAGATGAACAACAAGGTCATTCCTCCCAGAATCACACCCAAAATCATATCCAAAAGCTGATTGCTAGCGGTCATAGACGTCCTACGGAGCTAAATTTGTCTACTATCGTAGATCCTAGCGAGTTTGATGTTTTTCTTCCGCTTTCGATGCGCGTCTTCTCTTTTGGCTGGAAACTTTAGGCATCGCCTTCATATCCGCTGATGAAGACTAGGACGAAGAATCACGGCAGTTCTGTTAAAATTGGAACAAAGAAATTGTTCTAAGAGAGGACCAAGATTTTATGACCCCTTCATTAGCGAACTTTTTGTATAGCCTGCTCTGGGGGGCGCTGATTGTAGTGATTCCAATATCAGCAGCGCTGATCTTTATTAGCCAAAAGGATAAAATCCAGCGTTCCTAAACTGACTACAAAAAACCTCAGTGAATGGAAACCAGTTAGCAGGTCGCGAAGCATGGTTTTATCCCAGTGAACTGAGGTTTTGTATGTTCATAAGCATTCATCTGCTGCCGGTCGTGGTCACTCAGTCTCTCCCTCCCAGGACGCCTGAACTCAATATGCCCAGCCAGCGTGCAAACTTTTTTCAATGTAACTCGCTAACATAGATCTGACTTGGGAGAGCAGCAATGGTAAATTTTGGCTTTGGCCCAGCCAGTCTTCTGGGCATTTTCTTGGCAGTGGCGGGTGCAGGATTATACTTCCTGCGCTCGGTACGTCCAGAACTATCACGAGACCACGACATATTTTTTGCGGCGATCGGTTTGTTGTGTGGCTTCATCCTTCTTTTCCAGGGATGGCGGCTAGACCCAATCCTGGTATTTGGTCAGTTTCTCTTGACTAGTTCTGTGATATTTTTTGCAGTGGAAAGCATTCGGATGCGCGGCGTTGCTACAGCGCAAGCCAAGCGCAATACGCCGATTGTGGACGATGACCGTCCGGTTAGCCAAGCTTATCATTATACAGCGGAGTTAGAGGAACTAGAGCCTCCTGTGGATGAGCCGCCTCCACGCCGCCGCATTGTAGGAACGCCAGATCCTCGCCGTAGCCGTGCAGAAGACTACGAGGGAGAAAACCGCAGCCGGACGCGCCGACGGGCTGGTGATGAAAGATTAGGTTCTGGAGAGCGTACAGCCAAAAAGCGTTCCCCCCGTCCAGAAGGGCGTTCGCCTCAACGCTCTGAAGATGAGTGGGCTTCTTCTAGGCGTTCTGATGATGATTGGGCTGATGATAATTGGGGAGATAGCTCTGGTGGTGTAGTGAAAAAACCTCGTCGCCCCAGCGGTGGTGTCCCTTCTAGTCCAGCAGCACGCCGTTCAGAAACTGCGTCTAGACCAAGAAAAAATCGTTCTCGTCCTGCCCAAGATCCTGTGTCCCAGCGGTCAACGGACGTGGAAGCAACACCAACAGACTATGTGGATTACCAACCTATAGACCGAGCAGATGAAGAGAGCGACAACTCAGATAATTTTGACTATTAAGTTGCTGCGGTGAAGCGTCACACCCACAAAGGTGAAAAAATTCACTTGCAGATCAGCAAGATACTGGTGGATTAACTTGGGCATTGGCTTGAGTATTGCTGGTTTAGTTGCAGCCTGTAGCCCAGTCACTAGCCCAACGGGACCAACGATCCTAAACAGCCGCTACACTGACGAGCAACCAGCCTTGAGCGGCAATGGCAGGTTTGTGGCTTTTGTTTCTAACCGTGATGGTAGGCGCAAGGTTCTGCTGTACGACTTGCAGCAGCGTCAGTTTATAGATTTGCCGAGATTAAATCAAAGTAATGCGATCGCGGAAAGTCCCAGTCTTAGCCGTAATGGTCGATACATTGTCTACATCGCCAGCGACCAAGGACGCCCGGAAGTGGCACTTTATGACCGCCGTACAAGATCGTCGCAAGTTCTGAGTAGCGGTTATCGCAGCTGGGTGCGAAGCCCAAGTATCAGTCCTGATGGTCGCTACATTGCGTTTGAAAGCGATAGCCGTGGGCAGTGGGACATTGAAGTTCTCGACCGGGGACCTAATATTGAATTAGATATTCCTGATGGCAGCACATCTCCCTATCGCTGAAGCGTGAAGCTTTTGGTATATATATTAGCCATCCTCCTAGCTAGTTTGTTGAGCAGCTGTAATGCTTCCTCACGCCTTCTCAGCTTTCCCTTCGATCCAGGAGGACGGAGTTTAAATAGTCCAGCGGCGGAAGTGACGCCTCAAGTTGCCGGTCGTTATGTCGTCTTTATCTCTGACCGTAATAGCACTCAGGATGTTTATCTTTTTGACGCCGTAGATCAGCGATTAATTGATTTGCCAGGACTAAATGCCCTTGATGCGATCGCCTCTCACCCATCTGTTTCTGAGGACGGTCGTTATATTGTATTTACTGCCAACCGCCAAGGTCGCTCTGCAATCTACCTTTATGACCGAGAGACGCGCCAGTTACGGAATCTTACAGAAAACTTACAGGCAGATGTGAGAAACCCAACAATCAGTGCCAATGGCAGTACGATTGCCTTTGAATCTAGTGCAAATGGTCAGTGGGATATTTTAGTCTACGATCGCGCCGGTCAACCTCTGAGTGTGCTGACAAATCTCCCTTGAGATTTCTAGTGAAGTGGGGCTTGCCACTAATTTTGCTTTCCCTTACTTTGGGTGGTTGTCTTGACACCGGGCTTTTCAACCCACCGCAGATTCTCACCGGCGGGATAAACAGCCAGATGCCGGACGAGTACCCCGCCTATAGTAGTGATGGGCGATATCTTGCCTTTGCCTCTGACCGCAATAACAATCGAGATATTTTCCTCTACGACTTGCAGCAACGGCATCTGGTTGATTTACCCAATCTCAATCGCCGGGACTCTAGCCAAGACCAACCCGCCCTTAGTGCTGATGGCAGGTTTATTGCTTATATTTCTAGAGAGCGGGGCAAGACAGATGTTTTGGTTTACGACAGACTTTCTCAAACTTCGCAACTGCTCACCGGCAGTGTCCGAGGCTCGGTGCGCCATCCTACAATTACAGGTGATGGGCGCTATGTTGCTTTTGAAACCAGCCAGCTAGGTCAGTGGCACATTGCCGTTGTGGATCGAGGTATTTCTGCGGCTTCGGATCGCCTTAAAAATGAGCGCTAAGCAGTGACAAGACTTACATAGATCAACAGGGAGTAAGGGTAAGTTGTCCCCTTGTCAGAGTTGTCTCGGTGCTGCTGACGCTATCGATGCCATCGGACATAATATCATTGGGGGCTGGCGATCGCTGCACAATATGCTAGAACAGTCGCACGGGGTTAAAAAAAACATTAATCAAATGAGTACCAAACTCGTGCGCTTTGCAACTTCCGGAATGTTAGCTGCTGGCGCTGCCATCGCTGCTACTGCCATTAACGCGATCGCTCCAGTTGACCTACTCGATTTATCTCACTTGAGCCAGCCGCAGCCAAACAGCGCCTTTGCCCAAAACGTTGACGAACAAATCAATATTCGGGTATATCAACGAGCCAGTCCAGCTGTGGTTTCTATCAATACTGGTAGCAGCACTGGCAGTGGCAGCATTATTAGCTCAGATGGTTTGGTATTAACCAATGCTCACGTAGTGGCAGAGGCCCGTAGTCCAGTTACCGTCATGCTGTCAGATGGTCGGCGTCTTTCAGCAGATATCATTGCCTTTGGTAACAACGGTCTAGACTTAGCTGTTCTCAAAATTCGAGGGCAAAATAAACTGCCTACCATTACCATCGCTCGTTCAGCTGTACAGGTGGGTCAGCGAGCATTTGCGATCGGCAATCCCTTCGGTCAATTTCAAGGAACTTTCACCACTGGTATTGTCAGCCGTATCGACAAACAGCGCGGTTTAATCCAAACGGACGCCGCTATTAATCCTGGCAATTCTGGAGGACCGTTGCTGAATAGCCAAGGAGAATTAATGGGTGTCAATACTGCCATTTTTACTGCTAGCACTGGCGGCAATATTGGCATTGGTTTTGCTATCTCCATCGACCGGGTGCAGCCTTTCTTAGCCTCAGTGCGCCAAGGAACGGCTGCTCGCACCGCTCAGCAGCAGCGAGCGGGTGCTGGAAGTCAACAGCCTCAACAACTACCCCTGAATGGTAAGGCTGTCAGTGCTAGATTAGCTAGTGGTGACAATGTTTTACCAGTAGATAACAGCTTTTTTGACCTTTACAGCTTTCAGGGAAGGGCTGGTCAGCGGATTCAGATTGACATGATCAGCCAGGAGATCGATCCCTACTTGATTCTCCTTGCCCCTAATGGCAATGAACTTGCTAAGGATGATGATGGTGGCGGTAACCAAAATGCCAAAATTACCGGGGTACTGCCAGCCAATGGTACCTACGTTGTGATTGCTAACTCCACGGAGGGAGGGCAAAGCGGGGCTTACGGTATCAGAGCAATAGCGGCAACAACTGGCAGTCGCACTCAGGTGCGGCAGGAGCGCGTGATTCTGCGGCAAGAGGGTATCCTTGGTCGTGATACGCCAGTACTTGCCGACGGCAGCCGATACAGGGCTTATTCCATTCAAGGTCGTGCTGGTCAGTCTATAACGATGACACTGGCTAGTCCTGACTTTGACCCGTATCTGATACTGATGGCTCCAAATGGTCGCAAAATTGCTGAGAATGATGATATTAGTCAGAGCAATCCTAATGCTGGCCTAAGCGTCACCTTACCCAGCAGCGGCGTCTATCGCGTGATTGTTAACACCTCTGAACAGGGAGGTCAAGGTCGCTACCTGCTGACAGTCCGCTAGTGGTAGATTTTGAAGGCAAGGAATTGGGATGGGAAGTAAACTTCCCATCCCAATTTCTGACGGCTGTGCCTGCTAAGTAAAGCCACTTAATTATTTGTAGGATAAATAGAGGGCAAGCCTTACCCATCAAAGCTTCGCAACTGTTGGGTTACTCTGCGCTCAGGCTGCGCCTACGTGCCTCAACTCAGCCTACATTGGTCTTGAGTTTAATTAAGTTGGCTTACTTATTATTTAATTAGCGTAGACCAAGCCAGCTAAATAGGTCTTGACGAGTGAAAAATTCTAGCAGCAACAAACCGATAAAACCCACCATAGCAAAACGCCCGTTGATTTGCTCTGCGTATGCTGTCCAGCCAAAGGCCGGTTCCGGTTGGTTGAAAGTTTCTGCTGATTGTTCACTAGAGGGATTAGTCTCAGGGTTCATAATGCATCGCCTTTGGAGTTAGTTTGTTGAGATGGATGCTCTTGGGACTCAAGCCTTTGAACTGATTCAATGAGCGATCGCACTTCTGCTGTCCCTAATGATGGCTCAAATCCAAAGGGAAATTTGCCCCGCACCAGCATCCGTAACCCTAGTGGTCCCAGACTGATTAACCCTTGAAGGTCTCTAAAATAATTACCCACCACATGGAGACCAAACCGGCGTTCGTCAATCCACCCTCCTACTTTTACCAGATCAATTAATACTTTCCGGTGGCGGATAGAGCGGCTAGCTTGGGCGTCCTTGCGGTCAAGAATTTCCTGTTTAATTTTGCTAATTTGATCCAAAGGTGCTACACCCATCGGACAAACAGTGTTGCAATAAAAACAGCGGGTACAGCCCCAAGCTCCTTGAGTGCCTTGATTATATTTCTCCAAACGTTCTTCGGTTTGGGTATCACGGGAATCCGCTACCATTCGGTAAGCCTTTGCTAGGGCATGAGGACCAACAAAATCCTCGTTTACCTCGCGGGCATTGCACTCAGAATAACAGGCACCGCAGAGGATACAATTGCCCGTTTGGTCTAGCTGCGATCGCTCTGCTGGTGTTTGTAGAAACTCTCGTTCTGGAACTTGTCGCGCATCCGTGCTGACATAGGGGTCAACAACTTCCAGGCAATCCCAGAAGCTACGCATATCCACCACCAAATCTTTAATTACGGGCATATTTCCCATTGGTGCCACAGTAATTTCTGGAATTCCCGAGCCAGATAGCGGTTTTAATTGTGCTAGTTCACTGGCAATATTTTCTTTACAAGCCAGAGCCGAGCGACCATTAATTCGCATAGCACAACTGCCGCAAATTGTATTGCGACAATTTTTCCGAAAAGCTAGGCTGCCATCTTGTTCCCACTTAATGCGGTTTAGACAATCCAGAATTGTGTTACTTGGTTCCACATCCAGCTGATAAGTCTGAACTCGAACGGAGGAATTTTGAGCCTGCCGGATCACCTTAAAAAGTACTTGCATCTTACATACGTCTTATATAATCAGCCTACACCAGCTACTGAACAGTCAGGGAGATTGACCTTAAGCCGTTGATTCTCAGAGTTGGTTTTTAGGTTTTGGCAATGTTTCACACCTGCCACTACTTCTAGTTTAAGACTGAATTATCTTAACTGTAGACAAGCACTGCCCTCTTTGTTTTACACTGGTTAACTGGGCAGGAATGCTCAATCTTGTATACACTGATGTACTCAGCACAAAAAAGGGTTAACTAGTGATAGAGATATTGGCTCTGGCAGTGATATGGATGAAGTTCAGAACTAACTTGTAAAAATTATTGTCAACGCAGAGGTATTTGACGATATATTTTTTATAGAGCCAAATTTTGGCAGAAAACTTTGTTGACCATCCTCGAAATTTAAGGATATTTGGTAAGGTAATGACGGAAACTGCAAAAACTCCACTTACTGGAAGACAACTGCTTCAAAAAGTAAAAGAACTTTCAAACCTCCCCCGGCGAGAAACAGCAAAACAGTGCGGTTATTACACTGTAACCAAAAGCGGCGAGACTCGCGTAAATCTAACAGATTTTTATGATGCCGTGCTAGGTGCTAAGGGTGTTCCCCTCGATCCAGAGGGAACAAAAGATGGGCGCGGTCGAGAGCCGACATATCGCGTAAGTGTCCACAAAAACGGTCAAATTGTTATTGGTGCAACCTACACTGAGGCAATGGGATTAAAGTCAGGTGATGAGTTTGAAATTAAACTGGGGTACAAGCACATTCACCTAATTCAGGTGGATGGTGATAAAAGCAAGACAGAAGATGAAGCTCTGGAAGCAGCATCATCAGCAAAGTAGGCTCAGCTAAAAGATGGGTTAAATTTAACCCATCTTATGCTCAAGTTTGATATAGGGTCGGTTTTACTTTTGTTGCAGTTTTAATGGCTCTGTTGGACCAAGCAACTGACCAATGGCTGGCGTTACTGAGAACGTCTCCAGCTTTTTTAAAAGCGATCGCTTTTTTTGTAGTCTGGATGGCTGTGTGGTTGCCGGTAGTGATTCCCCTGGCAACTTTGCTGCATTGGCGTCCCCCCAAACCTCTGACCACAGAACAAAAACTACCAATACTCGCTTCCCTCTATCTAATTGCGCCCCTAATTGTTTGGGGGGCATCTTGGGTTGAGGGGCTTTCTTTTTTAGATTATGGTGTAAGAACGCTGAATCTCGCGGCACTGATGTCCTTGGGGCTAGGTCTAGTCTTAGGCGTACTGGGATTGGCAGTGATTTTTGCTGTCCAAAGAGCGCTTGGTTGGGTCGATTGGCATTGGGAAAATAGGGAGCGTCTAAGTCCGATATTGCTGCCCGTGTTGTTATTAGGGCTGTGGATCAGTGGTACTGAGGAGTTGGTATTTCGGGGGTTTCTGTTTAATGAACTCCAGCAAGACTACTCAATCTGGGTAGCCGCGGCGATCGCCAGCTTGATTTTTGCTTTATTACATCTAGTTTGGGAGCGACAAGAAACCGTGCCCCAGCTACCGGGACTGTGGCTAATGGGGATGGTACTAACTTTGGCTGTTTGGGTGGATGGTGGCAGTTTAGCCTTAGCCTGTGGACTCCACGCCGGTTGGATTTGGGGCTTGTCTTGCCTGGATACAGCACAGCTGATTACTTATACTGGCATTGGCTCTAAATGGATGACGGGTATCGCGCAGAAACCCTTAGCTGGTGTTGCGGGTATTGTGTGTTTACTGGTAACTGGGGTTGTCCTTGAGTTGTTATATATCGGTTTGCCTAAATTTTGAAGGGGTAGTAAGAGCGCAGATTTGGTATCAATTATTGAGATTCGGCAAGTCCTTGACTAACTTACGGCTGAGGGAGAAGTAGAAATAGTCTGATGCCATAGCAGGTTTCGCACCACCACTTGCATCAGGTGCTGGTTATGAACGCTAATTGCTATAGTGTCTATTCACCACAAAGATGTTTCGATTCCGGTTTTGAAATCGTTCATATAGGAACTTATCAACGCCCTGAATAGCCAGATACAATCCCATTCCACCTATCTTTCGCTGTTCTAATGGCAGATTAAACACCTCCTCTTCTAGCTTCTCAGCCTGGTTGGGGTTGTAAGCTACACCTGTATCCTCAATGGAGATGGTTAGAGTTTGCTCGTCGAGATCGGCTTGCAAGTCCAACGTCCCTTTGCGACCTGCTTCTTCATAACCATGAATAATGATATTGGTGGCAATTTCGTCTACCGCTAGACGGAGCTTATAAGAAGCCTTTTTGTCTAAACCTGCTGCGGCTGCGGCTGCCATCACGTAGGTGGCAATCGCTCCCAATGAGTCTAGGGTTCCGGGTACAGTTAAAGGTTCCATCTCAAATTAAAAGAGTTAAAAAATAAAACGCAAGCTAAAGAAAAAAGCCAAAAGAAATTATTTTTTCCTTTGACTCTTGTCTATATTTAGCCTTTTCCTATACCTTTTCTATTTGAGCAGCGTCATACTCATCAAGAATAATTACGCTTTGGTCGTATCCGGTCTTCTGGAGAGTGTCCAGCACCATTTCCTGAGGGCCAACTATATAGATATCAACATCAGTACCCATCTTTTGCTTGGCGAAGATTAGCACCCGCAAACCGGCACTAGCCATATATTCCAAGTCTTGCATCATTAAAACAAGACGTTTAGGATGGGTGGCGGCGGCGTTCTCTACCTCCGTTTTAAAAATTGGTGCAGAACTAGCATCCAATTCTCCAGACAAAGCGATCTTAGCGATATCCTTGGTTGTTTCCAGTGTTGCGTTGAAAGCCATAGTTAGAAGAGTTTTGAGTTTTGAGTTTTGAGTTTTGAGTTTTGAATTTTGAGTTTAATCAACTTTCACTCAAAAATTCCCCTCAACACTATTTGCCTACAAGAATAGCAACAGAGCGATCGCCCACTAGCAATCCCTGCTGATTCTCTAAAAGCGGTTCCGTACCAGGTTGCCAACTATCTTCAGGTGGGGTGGCACCTGTGTTAGCAAAGATATACCACTGCATCCCTGCTGGTAGCCCTGGGATTTCAAACCAGTGGGCGTCCCAGTGCATATTCATCGCCACGTAGATGTAGTTGTCTACAACAGTACCTTCCTTTGCATGCTTCCCGCATAGCATAAAAGCAACAGTGCGGCTAGAGTCAGACCAGTCAGCATTCCATGCCTTAGTTCCATGCCAAGTGATATCCGCATAGCCACTACCTACATAGTCCACGTTGCGGAAGTGCCAGCGATTTCTCAGTACGGGGTGAGCATTGCGGAAGGCCATGCAGTGTTTGAAAAACTGGAAGAGGTCATTATTGGACTGCAACAGCGTCCAGTCCATCCAGTTAAGTTCGTTGTCGTGGCAATAAGTATTGTTGTTGCCATTTTGGGTGCGCCCCACCTCATCCCCCATGAGGATCATGGGGACTCCTTGGCTCACGATCAACATAGCCACAGCATTTTTGATCTGCCGCTTGCGTAAAGCGTTGATGCCCGCATCCTCCGTCGGTCCTTCCCAGCCACAGTTCCAACTGTCGTTATCATTGCCGCCATCGTTATTGTTTTCGCCGTTGGCTTCGTTGTGTTTCTCGTTATAAGAAACTAAATCCATCAGCGTAAAACCGTCGTGGCAAGTAATGAAATTAATTGATGTAGCTGGCGCACGACCCGCCCAGGCATAGAGGTCTGGTGAACCTTGCAGCCGCTGCGCCATATCCGCTACTTTACCTGGTTCTCCTTTGAGGAATTTGCGAATGCCATCGCGGTATTTACCATTCCACTCAGCCCAACGTCCGAAGGCAGGGAAAGATCCAACCTGATACAGACCGCCTGCATCCCACGCCTCAGCAATTAATTTGCACTTGGCTAAGATGGGGTCAAATGCTAGCGATTCTAGCAACGGTGGGTTAGCCATCGGCGCACCCCAAGGGTCGCGCCCCAAGATAGCGGCTAGGTCAAAGCGGAAGCCGTCGATGTGATACTCCGCCGCCCAGTAGCGCAGACAGTCCAGCACCATGTTGCGGACAATTGGGTTATTACAGTTAAGGGTATTACCAGTGCCACTAAAGTTATAGTAATATCCATCCGGCGTAAGCATATAGTACGTCTGGTTGTCAATCCCCCGGTATGAAATTGTGGGGCCACGCTCGTTTCCTTCCGCCGTGTGGTTGAAGACGACATCCAGAATCACCTCAATGCCATGTTTGTGCAGTTCTTTAACCAGGGTTTTGAGTTCATCTACCTGCATACCCAATTTGCCAGTAGCCGCATAGCCAGCCTTGGGTGCAAAAAAGCCGACGGTACTGTAACCCCAGTAATTCAGCAACATTTCCCCTGTTTCCGGGTTAGGGCGGCTGTTTTCAAACTCGTCGAACTCATAAATCGGTAAAAGTTCGATAGCGTTGACGCCTAACTCTTTGAGATAAGGGATTTTGTCGCGGATGGCAGCATATGTTCCCGGATGCTTGACGCCAGACGAGGGATGGCGAGTAAAACTGCGGACGTGCATCTCGTAGATAATCTGATCTTCTGGTGGAATTTCCAGAGGACGGTCATCTTCCCAGTCAAAGTCGTCAAAGGCAAGACGCGCTCGATGGTGATAAATGTTATCCCAATCAGGCGTTTCTCCCCAAATATCCCGACCGCCGATAACTTTGGCGTAGGGGTCCATGAGAATTTTACTTTTGTCAAACCAGTAGCCTTCTTTGGGATTGAAAGGCCCATCCATGCGGTAGCCGTATTCCAGGTTTTCGATATCTAGATCGAATACGATCATGCTAAAAACGTTGCCAATCCTGAACTGTTCTGGAAATGGAATTTCCACCAGCGGTTCTGGAGCATGCTTTTTGAAGAGCACTAAAGTACAGGATTGGGCATGACGGGAAAATATAGAGAAATTAACTCCCCCCGGCACCAGTGTGGCTCCGAAAGGCAACGGACGCCCGTGACGCAGCTTGAAGTCGCCGTAAGTTTGGGTGGGATGAATGTCTATTCTTCCTAGATCCATTTCCGCCTCAATAACTGATGTAGGGACAAGGAGGAAGTTTTGAGTTCTAAATATTAACTCAAAACTTGAAACTCAAAATTATTCAGAGCCTACGTGGGTAGAACCTGAAGCTTTACATTGAGAGTTTCTAATCCTGAATCAAGCGTGTCACGAGTGGTAAAAAAGTCAAGGAATCCAGTCATGGACATGGTGTCCTTAATCTCCTCGGCAAGCCCTACCAAAACCAGCTGACCACCTTTATTGGTTATCTGTCGGTATAGCGACAGTAAAAACCTCAAGCCAGCACTAGACATATAAGGCACCTTTGTCATATCTAGGAGCAGCTTTGCTCCTGGCTGGGCTAGTGGCAAAATCTGCTCTTGGACTAGAGGTGCAGTACTAGCATCTATATCACCCGCCATTTCTATCATTGTTACTTGTTGGAGGGTATTGACGCTGATCTGCTCTTCTACTGGAGGCGTACTATTGGCATCCACGTTAACAGCAGCTTCGATTGCTGTTACTTGGAGTGTTTTGACCTTGATCTCCATGTTGCTTCTTTCCCCAACTACGGTGACTGATTTGGGACAATTTGAACTTTTACTTTCACTTGTTCTTTCGTATCCGGCAATCTGACCGTCAAGGCTTCCGCGTCGAAATTGTCATACTTTTCCTCGTCGATCCAACACTCGCCAATCCTGACGCTGCCAGGGGGGAGAATATCTGGCGACACTCGCAAAATATTATCCTTAAATGCCCCCGGCTGGGGCTTGAAGTAAAAGTTCATTGGCTGCTTAGTAATCAGTAGGTTGGTGTAAACCGCTGACAGGTAGCACAGTTCCATTGAGTGATAACCGCTCATTGAGTGGCTACCTTTAAAACGCTCGTTGCCTACTAAATAAGGCACCCCGTTAGCTAGGACATTGAAATAAATGCCGCCGTCGTCATGGTCGAGGAAGTAAGCATTGTAAAAGGCTGCACCCTCACGGGCTTGTTTCAAGTATTCAGGATCTTTGCGTATGCCATGCAGAATTAGGTAGGCTAAAATCCCCTGCTCCATTTGCCACCATGCTTTCCGGTCGTGCCATACAAAGCGGTGTTTATCTTCCCCTTCGTACTTCACCCGCTCTACCATGTCGTACCAGCCACCCCGCTGCTGGTCGCAGCCGACTTCGGGCATGAGGTCGCCAATTTTTTCAGCCAAAGTGACGTAATCTTCTTTGGCTTTAAGACTATTCATCCGCAGGATATTCCAGGCAATTTTAAGGTTATGCCCAACAACGGCGCTGTTTTGCTGATTTCCCCAAGTTTGGTCTTTGCTCCAATCTTCATGAAACTTTTCTTGGACAAACGGGCTGTTCTCGTAGTCTGGGAAATATTTCGCAATGATGTCAAATGTATACTCCAGCATATCGGCGTATTTCTGTTCGCCTGTTGCCAGCCACAAGTTGATCAGGTAAGCGGGAGCATGGTCGCCGACAGAGTTCCAGTTTTTGCGTGCCCGGTTGCGTCCTAGTGACTCAGCACGCGGGTCAAGGGTGATGGGGTCAATGTTGGAGAAATAGCCAACGCCTTCTTTATCTAAGAAGAAGCGTTCAAACAAATCGACGGTCATTTCCGCATCTTTGAGGATACGCGGATCGCCAGTCACCCGGTAAGTTTGGATGGGGCCAGCTAGGGCATAGATTTGTTCATAAGTTGGGATTGAGTCGTATTCGTCGCTAAACTCGGAAGTAAGCAGTTTTTGCTCCCGGTTGCCTGTTACTTTAATCCCGTGATACCAGTAAATTAGGTTTTCATCGGGGTCATAAAACCGCATGTGCTCCCGCAGGTATTCAGTGCCTTTTTCAGCACCTTCCAAGAAGCGGTCTTCTCCGGTCATGAGGTAGGCTGTGGCAAAACCATAAACTAAGCGGGAAATGGTGTCAGTTTCTTGGAGGAAGTCGTCACTGCGCTTTTTAACCCCAGTTACCCTCAGGTAAGTGCGATAGTCCCGATAATCGATTTCATTTTCGGGGTAGTTAAACTGCCAATAGAGGAAACTATCGGCAATTGAGCGTACTTGCTTGATCCACCAATCCTGCTCTTCATGCCGATATTTCTCTGGGGCATCACCCGGAAAAACAAGTTGCTGAGCCTCAAATTTGTGCCCATCCCCTTTAGGGTAGAAAGTACCATAGGCAAACACATGCTGACCGGGGGCTAGCAGCTCGGCAAACCTACCAGTAGCATCGTTGTAAGGCTCTTCCAAATTGTAGGTAATCCGACCATAGGCAACCCTACTCAGATCAACCTTAAATTCACGTCCATCTGATGTCTTCAGGCCAAAGCTTTTCTCGCTGCGGTTAAAGTCGGTGACGTAACCAGCGATCATGTCCGAAAATGTAAAACTCATCCGATCCATTGGATTTTCTCCATGATTAAAAGTATTTATCTATGAGGATGCCAAAATTTCAATAATCTTATTGGCAAAAAAATGACAATGAGCGCCGCTGCGTCCTGTGACTAAATCTCCATCCACAACCACATCTCGATCGGTGTAAATAGCGCCCATATTTACAACATCACTGTGCAAGTTATTGTGACAAGTAACTGGACGACCGTGTACTAATTCAGGAGCGGGAGATATTAGCCACATTCCATGACAAATAATGCCTTTAAGGATACTTTTTTCTGCAAATGCTCGCTTGAGAAATTCAGTAGCTAGTGGAAGTTTATTAACATCCTCTGTCCACCTGAGCCGATCAGAGACCATAGCGGATGGCACAATGATAGCAGCATAAGTTTTGAGTTCTTCCTCATCTATGTTCTCAAAGCTTTCGTGACACTCGAAAGGTGCATGATATTCATGTCCCTTGAAAGTGAGATAAGGTTGCCCCCACAGACGGGTTAGGAAATGTAGTTCTGCACCTTCTTCTGGAAAGCGATAAGAGTAGTACCAAATCTCGTGTTCATAAAAGTCACTTTCAAGCAGGATGCCAATTTTTTTACCTTTAAGTTTCATGCTTATTCCTGATCTTACGGCTGTATTTGAGCAACTAACTTGCTATCCTCATGGCATTGTAAAAGATGCAACAGGACTTTGCGGTATCTAGAATGTATAACTTATTAAAGCATTGAGTTCATTTTTTGCAGCTTACAAAATTGTTAAATTATTTGCAAATTGCGCTATACTTTCCTATTTATGGTAATGATAAAAAACTCTCCATTAGGGTTTATGATTGGTTGCTACTACTTAATAACAATCAAAAATCACCGATCGCACTTATTTGCTGGCTTGAGTTTGTGAATAATCCTGTAGATATTTCTGTACTTCTTGCTTTTCGCCATGCCAACCCGTTTTCTTCAGCCATGTTTCAAAGCTTAAGAGGTGGGGATGGATATGGCGTAACTCTTGAAAATCTCGGTGGATGCCATATTCTTGGCAAAACTGAAACATATTTCCGACAAAATCACCATCAGGACTATTAGCTATATCTTGCACACCTTGACGGCTAGCTTCTCTAAACTGCTGAAGGGTGATCGGCTCATACTCAGCAGTTAATCCAGTTATTTTTGTAAAAATCTTAACGAATTCCTGCATCGTTAGACTATCTGAAGCAATTTTCAGAGTCTTACCTAAAGTTTTTTGTGGATTGGCAAAAATGTAAGCAGCAAACCAACCAATGTCATCTAGGGCAACCATTGTTAGAGGCTTATCATCCATCGGCACTGAAAAAACTAGGGTGGTGCTGCCGTCGGGTTCAATTCGATTTTTAGGTAAAAAGTAGCCCTCAAAATTCTCTAAATAGGGAGCGGTTACTAGGACTGTAGTGTTTTTGAGGAACCACTCGTCTCCCTGTTGCCGTTGCTCATCAATATATTCCTCAACAGCAGCTTTAGAGTCGAAGTAAGGAACAGGAACTTTGCCGTCCGAGATTTTAAGGCAATTTTCCAGGGAACTGTAAATAAAGTGGCTAACTTTCTCAGACTTGCAGATTTCGATCATCATCTTCGACTGAGAAATTTCTGCTGCCTTGCTGCCAGCAGACCAGTAATCGGTATTACAAAACACGCCATGTACGCCCTGAATGGCTTTTTTGAGGCTTTCCTGGTCGTTGACATCTCCCTGTACGAGTTCAATGCGATCGCTTAATGCTTGCAAGGCTTGGGAGCGATCGCTATTAACGTTGCGAGTTAAGGCTTTGATCTGCCAAGGATGAGATTGTTCATCCACTAAATTTTGAACTACACTTCTTCCCATAGCGCCAGTAGCGCCGATGACGAGAATTGTAGGATTTGCTGGTGTCATAATTCAACCTTTGATCTCGATGGATTCACGATCTAGCAATCTCGCGATCGCACCAATTTGTTCTAGCAATCCCAGTTCGTCAAAACTACTCCAAACTTCCGCAATTTTACCGTCTGCAAAGCGAAAAATTGAAACCCCAGAATACCTTATAGCTTTACCCGTCGGTGCAACTCCCTGAAACTCTCCTTGATGAGTGCCATTTACTGTCCAACGGGTAACAACTTTATCACCTTCAGCAATTTGTTCATCAATGGTGTGGCTTATACCTAAGGCTTTACGAAATATTCCCAGGTACTCTTTAAATGTGTCTCGACCGACTGGTTCATAACTTCCAGCTGCATAGAAAGCGCACTCTGGAGAAAAGAGTTCGTCTACCAAGTCTAAATGTCCTTCATCCACAGATTCCTGATAGAATTTGTGGCTAATCAGTGTTTTATAGTCTTCAGCCGACATAGTAAAATCTCCTTTCTTGATCCGTGAAGTTAAAGCAGTTGCCATCATGGCTCTTGACAATCGCTCTGGTTTTCAGGCACCCAGAACTGCTGCTTTAACTGGTAACTGCTAAAAGCTAACTGAAGGATTGCTATAAAGCTTTACTCTGCTGCCATTTTTGAGCGAATCAGTTGGGGAATTTCACCATCAGCACCATAGACAGCAACAGCCATATCTAAGGGTGTTTTGCCATCATGTCCTTTCAAATCTAATCGCGCCCCAGCGTTAATTAGCATCTCGGCACATTCGGTATATCCATGCCAGAGAGCATCGTGAAGGGGCGTGTAACCGTTTATTGGTCCTTGAACATCAATGTCAATATCAGGGTGCTCAATGAGCATTTTCAAAATTTCAGCATTTCCGTTGTAAGTGGCTTTGTGGATGGGAGCGCCTTTAAAAACCCAGTCTTCCACCCTGACTTTAGCGCCTGCTTTCAAAAGTTCTTTGACAATTTCTGTATGAGCGTCGCGGGCAGCAACTAACAGGGGAGTATGACCATCTAGAAAAGAATTGACGTGAGGATAAACGGTATTGACATCAGCCCCTTCCTCGATCAACTGCTTAACTGTTTCCAGATCTCCTTTATTGGTTGCTGCCATAACTTTCTGAGACTCAATGCTGTCTTGTGCAGCTTTTCTTCCCCCGTCGATGGCTTCTTTAATGACGATAAATTTCTCTTTTTCTTCGCCTTGGTTAACATTGAGTTCAAAGTTAACGTGATCGTCTAAGGTAAAGCCATAATGGGTACCCAAATTCAGATCGATTCCTCGTTCAACAAATAACTTTACCAACTCAGGCCACTTGTACCACAGGGCATCCATAATTGGGGTGTGCCCCATTGTGGGTGTGACAGCATCAACGAATGCCCCAGCATCCAGTAGCAGCGTAGCGATTTCTAGACTACCGCCCTGGCAAGCTTTGTGTAAGGGAGTTGCCCCGGTTTTGCTATCAGTAGTCAGTACATCAGCACCAGCATCCAGCAACAACTTCACCATTTCCAGATTGGCATGGCAGGCTGCGGTCATTAATACAGTTAATCCATTTTCTGGATTGCGGGCATTAGAATCGGCACCCTGTTGCAGGAGAGTTTTGGCTGCTTCTAAATCGTCATTTTCTACAGCTTCAATCAGGCGCGATCGCGTAGCGTCTCCGGAGGAGGATCGCAAGTCTCCGCGAAATGCGGCAATAATGGGCGACGGATCGCAGTAAGATTTCCATTTCACAATCTTGCCCCCAGAGATTTTCATCCAGGTGGCAAAAGTAATGTCAAAGGTGACTCCAGTAGCTTTGACGGTTGTGATGTCATGCACAGTGCCAAATGCCTGATCCCCTTGAACGACTAGATCTACAGGCTTAAACAGCTTGACCTCAGCAACCCCATCACGGGTTTGAAATGATTTAGTAACCTCAGCCACACCGTGGGATGTGCCAATCCAGGGAATGATATCACTGACACCTTCTACAGGCTGTAGATTGATCCACTCAATATCGTCCGCCAAACAGCCCATTGCGGTTTCATAATCGGCTTTATCTAGCGCGTTAAACCACTTTTCGGCAACTTTTTGTGTTTCTTCTTGGCTCATGTTTTACCTCACCAACTGATGAATTAATAGCGGAAAACTTATGAATGATAAAAATTATGAAGGTTTGATATCGTCAGCCAAAATCCGATCCAAACACCGTTCTGCGATCGCAGCAATTGTCAGTGCTGGATTAACACAAGTACTAGACCCTGGAATCAATGAACCATCTACGATATAGAGGTTTGGATGTCCGGCAACGCGACCGCAGTCATCGCAAACTTGACCCATGCAAGCTCCTCCCAGTTGATGGCCTGTTACCTGAGAAGCAATGGGAGGTACTTCGCCACCATTTTTCTCGCTCAGCAGTTCAGCTAAATACTGAGCGGCTTCTTTGGCTTTGGGGTCGCTTTCAAAATTTAATAGAACTGTATCCGAGGCTTGGTCATAACTGAATTCGCCTCGATGGGGGGTCATGGCAAACACAAATGTGCCGATGATATCCTTATTGGGAAAATCAGTTTCAAATCTCGGCAATGGCGCTCGCATCATCACGCTAGGGTAAATCGGATTTTCATAATTGAGAACTGCGATCGCTCCTGGTCCCCCTAAATGGGGATTAGTCGTTTCTGACAGATTGGTGCGGAAGGCATACGTATCGCCATCGTTACCAAATCCTTGACCGATATAGTCATTAATTTTCGGCAAATCCCCCTTGACCTTAGCTTTAATTAAAAGCTCGCAAGTCCCAATCGTCCCAGCCGCCATAAACAAATATTTGCTAGTTAACGTTTGCTGGCCGATTACTTCGCCCGCGTCGTTAATAATGTCTACTGAAACTGCATATCCTCCCTCTGGCACTTCCGCCACTTTTGTAACCAGATGGTGAGTGCGGATTTCGACAGCACCTGTTTCCTCTGCTAACTTCAGATAGTTTTGATCTAGAGTTTTCTTACCCCCGCTGTTATTGCCAAACCAAAACTCAGCTGCAATCACAGAAGGGACTCTTTTTCCTGCCATTTCCTCCCGGACAATATCCCAATCTACCCCCATCGGGAAGCGATTAATACCGTTAGCTAACCCAGCGTTTGTTGACTCGACATAAGGGAATCCTGCCTTGAGAGCGTGTTGCTCCAGTACCTTCAGCCCTTGGTAATATTCACTTTCCAAGACATCATCTGGAATTGGGGCAGTACCAATAATAGAGTGAACCCTGGGAAAGTAAATGGAATCCATCTCATCATAGCCAATGGAGCTAGGAAACACTTGTTCAAATAGTTCCTTTGGCGGCTGAATGAGAATTCCCCCATAAGCTAGGGAGCCACCGCCAACGCCACAGCCTACGAGAAATTTGTAATCTCCTCTTTCCAGAATTTCCAGCACTCCTGTGTATTTATCAATGGGTATTCCCTCATAACCTGGAGTTTTGCTGACAGAATTTAACCACTCTGCTCGTCCATCTAGATTTCTAAATGTTGCAAAAGTCGCATTTTTTGTCGGATCTTCGATTGCCCAACGGCGTCCCCGCTCCAGTAGCATGGTCTCAATTCCTGCCTGCCCTAACCTTAAAGCTGCTACTGCGCCGCCAAAGCCGCTACCTATGACAATTGCCTGAGTTTGCATCATTGATTTCCTCAAGGAAACTGGAAATTCATCAACCAAAAGAGATGTTTTTACCTAAATTCTGGTCCAATAATCCAATGTTCATCGGCAACAAAGGTGTAGGCATATTTAGGCTCAATAAAATTAGCTAAATCTTGTTCAGCTTCTTTTCCTTCTGGTGAGTTCAGAGCTTTTTCCAGCGCCTCGACATCATCAAACCAAAGCTGAGAAACACAATCTAAAAGGGATTCGCCAATGGCATAATATGAGTCTCTCACATGGCCTTGAATATAACGCCGTAGACCTGGAAGTTTTAGGTTCTTCGGTCCATGAACTTCTAAGCTGTACTTACGAAATTCTTCTAGGGGCATTCCAGCTTTTCGCTTTACCATAGCGAATATTTTGACCATATTAGAATCTCTTTTTAGAGGTTCTCCTTCCATAAGGACGTGAGCCGTTGTATCTAGCACCACCGAGCGCCAAAAAGCCGCCCAATTTGGTTCATCAAGACGTGCTCCTTCTAAAAACTCTTTAGTCTGAAGGGAGGCTAACTGCTCTTCCTCATTTTCTAGCCAAATTTCAGCTACACCGCTAAAACGTGGGTCTTCTGGTTCTTCTCCAAAAGGAATGCGGCAATCAATTAGATAACGCTTGATCTGTGGAATTTTACTAGCGTACTTAACGGCGTGAACATTTACCCAGTAGTCCTGAAATTCCTTTTCGCTCATTCCGGGTTTAGGGTGGGCAAATATTAGTTGATGAATCATAAAAACCTCTTGAAGTGTATGTAGTTTATTTGGCGATGGCTTCAACTAGAAACCAAGTTAACTCGCTGGGTTATTAGGCTCGAGAATGAGAGTCCGGCTTTGAAACTTCCATTTATTTCTCAACCTTGACTATCTGATCCCTGTAGACTCCGGTTCGGATAATGGTGGCGGTTGTGAACTTAATGTCAGCTAGGTTACACATTTGAGACGACATCAACGCTATTGCCCACACTTAACGCCAACCATGTCTGGGTGAACATCGCCCTCTAAAACTAGGTCGATTAGGAATGGCCCATTATGTGACAATGCTTGTTTGATTGCCGGGATTATCTCTTCTGGCTTCTCAACGCGCACGGCTTCAACCCCCATCGAACGAGCCATTTCGTCAAAGCGGATGGCTGGCTTAGACAAATCAAAACTTAGGGGAAAATCATGTTCTGGGATACCCTGCTCTTTCCAGTAAGCCTGAATATTTAACTGCAATATCCTGTAAGACCTGTTATTGCAGACCACAAACTTAGCATTGACGTTGTGGCGAGCTGCTGACCAGAGAGCTTGGATAGTGTACATAGCACCGCCGTCACCTGTAAACCCAATTACTGTCTTATCGGGATTAGCGATTTTGGCACCAATAGCTCCTGGTATACCTACACCTAAAGAACCGCCACGAGTGATGAAGTAGTGTCCTGGTTTAGTTGGAGGTATATGGCGTGTAACTGCTGGGGAGTTGGTGAGAGCTTCATCAAAGATAATGGCATCCTCTGGTAATAGAGCCGCCAGTTCTGCGGTGAAACTAGATAAGTGCAGAGGTACAGCATCTTGAAAAGTGCGATCGCGCTCCAACTCACTCTCGCGCTTGGCTGCTTTGGCTTTAGCAATGTCAGCCGCTCGTGCTTCCGCAGCATGCTTCTGCCCCGGTGCCATAATTGCTTCTAGGATAGTTGCCAGTTTCGCCAATGTCAGCTTGGGATCGCTCACCATCCCTAGATCGACTGGGTGATTTTTAGCAATCTCATAGGCATCTAGATCGATATGGATAACCTTTGCTCCTGGTGCAAAGATATTACCTAATTCAGGAAATACCTCTGGCAATAAGTAGGTGCCACAAACTAAGTTGACATCCCCTTTAGAGGTAATAGGCAGACTTTGGAAGCCAAACATATGCCCCGTCGTTCCCTGATATAGAGGATGGGATTGGCTCATGTTCAACTCACCATTATTCGCTTCCCACACTTCTGCACCCAAGAGTTCAGCAACGCGGGTTAACTCATCCTGTGCGCCAGAATAAGCCACCCCATCCCCCACGAAAATCATGGGCTTTTTCGCCTCTGCCAACATTGCCGCTGCTGCCTGAAGAGACTCTTCATCTGGCACAGATCTGCTGGATGGGAATGAGGTTGGTATCACCTCCTCAACTACAGGAAAGTCCAAAATATCTTGCGGCAAGCAAACATACACAGGCCCCATTGGGGGAGTCGCAGCAATTTTGATCGCTCTTCGCAGAACGCGGAGTAGCGAGGATGGTTCCATCACCATCGTTGACCACTTAGTAACAGGCTCTGCCATAGCTACTAAGTCCCCTGCCATCTGGGCATCCATCGCCTGATATTTCACTCCGGAGTCTCCGCCGATGACCACCAGTGGCGAGTGACCGCGCTTGGCCTGATAAAGCGCACCGATCGCATTCCCCAGACCAGGGGTACTGTGTATTTGCACCACTGCTGGTTTCTGAGTTGCTCGTGCATAACCATCTGCTGCCATCACAGCAACGGTTTCTTGCAATGTCAGGATGTATTTAAGATCTGGGTAGTCCCAAAGAGCATCCAGAAAGCCCTGTTCTACAGTTCCAGGGTTGCCAAACATGTAATGGATGCCATCCGCTAGCAGTTGTTCAATAATTGCAAAGCGCCCTGTTTTTTCGGCCATTACCTACTCCAATCCGTAATTGTTGACTGCTAATTGCCTTTTCGCACCATCGTTTGGCTGCATCCAATCAAGGGCTATTAATCTACAAGCGTTGTAGATTATTGCTTTTGTGAAAAACTGAGACTGATTATCGCGACCTTACGAAAGTTGGAGGCGAAGAGCTAGCATCGAGGACGAGAACGCGGCTTTGAAACTTCCAACTGCCGCTGATTTTCACTAATTTGTCCTTATACAATCCACTTCTGGCAATAGTGGCGGGAGAGCTTTTAATATCCATGGCGATGATGTAGCATCCCCCTTTAGCACCCTGAGTATCGGGTTCGATCATCAGGTTGTTCATCCAGTGCCGGGTTGTTTCTACATTAGGAAAGGTTTTGTATAGATTTATCAAAGCTTGCCTCCCTGTCGCTTGCTCTACGAGAGTTCCATCCGCCTTCACAATAGAGAACTTGCCATTGGGTGCGAATGTATTCGCCCACTTAGTAGCTGAGTCTCTACCAAGGAGGCCGTCGAGAGCATAGAAATATTGACTGTAGAGCTGCTGAATCTCCAGCATATCTACTGGTGAAAGTGGCTTTTGCTGTTTCTGTTTCTGTTCAGGGGAGCTGGGTATCTGGGCAGAGATTTTAGGAGGATGAACACCGCCCAAAATTAGCGCTGAAAGCGTGGCTACCGATCCCAGCAGTATTTTTTGCTGTCTTACTTTCTTTTGTCGCCCATCTTGGCACTTGGAGTCTTGATGCATAACGTCTTTTCTCGATCGAGCTTAAGGATGAATGTTCAACAATTCATCCTTAATTTGCCCTTTCCTAACCTAAAAATTACCAGCCAAACCGTTTCAATCCCTTATCCAGGACTTCCACCATTTTTTCGCCTGTGAGATAAGAATCATTGTTAGAGCGACCCGTGATGAAGGGATAATCAACAATTACTGAACCTTCTTTACCAAAGTTCCCGTGATAAGCTCCATCAGGACCTGTGGCATCTCGCAAAATGTACTCTAGAGGATAGGGCGGGGGACCAATGACGAAGTCAGTACCCATGAAGCCTGTGCCGTTGTGGTAGTCGTACTCTTTGCAGTGACCAGTAACGTGCTTGCCCCAGATAATGCTCTTACGGTCTTCAAGTTCGCGGGCAAAAGCGAGACAGGTAACACCGTAGCACTCAGCCCCAATGGGCTTACCTGTTTTCAAAAAGCTAAGTATGATGTCGTGGACGCGCTGGTTGTTAGCCAGATCCACAATTGGACCGCTACCACCCACAATTAACACGGAATCGAATTGAGACAGAAACTCCTTCTGCACATTGTCGAGTGCCTTGTAATAAGCCTCCAAATCCCGTATCAAGCTAGGAGAACTGAAGTAAGGCATCTCTGGCATTAGTTCAGAGATGTTCAGTGGGTTGTCCAGGCGAGGTGATTTGTCTAGTTCTTGCACCTT
>JAHHGU010000064.1 GCA_019359765.1 Aphanothece sp. CMT-3BRIN-NPC111 | reverse complement strand
AATTCCCAAAAGCCCCACCGCTAGCAGCACATGGGCGAGCCTAAACTTGCTTCCTAATAAAAATGCCTGGATTTGAGCTTCACCTACTGGATCGGTGCCGTAGCCTGTAAGAACGTGTACGCCGTCATGCAGTTGCTTGCGACGTGGACCTGTGGTTATTGGGGGCAGGTTATGGCGATCGAGAAAGTCAGCCCAAGTACGACCAAAAGTGCTAATGGGAAGCGATCGCAGTTTTTCAAGATCCACAATGGGAGGAACATTTAGACCCAGTGGTTCACCCACTCGATCGATAAAATCCAAAAACAGTGGAATCAACGGATTAGGATTGGAAGCAGCAATAGAGGGGTTCATAATTTCCTTGTCTGGCGGATATCTATGAGATTGATTACTGGGCTTGTGGCATTAGCCGCGAGCGTATATTTTGGCAACTTGGCGACTGTTGTTCTGGGGGGAATATTGAAGTTAGTTTCCGTTTGATTTGGTTTTCTCCTCTTATCCGATTCGTTCCTTCAATCGTAAAAGCTGGAACTGGCATACCACATGAGGAAAAAGTCACTAGCTAGCCATGACTAAATATAGAAATGCGATCGTGACAAAAGTCATGGTCTAGTTCTGACAAAACTGTAGTAACAGTAAACTATTAATTTGAAAGTTATTACTATAGGCGCTAATTCGTGTGAAACGCCCTATCCATGTCCGCAAGTATCCGATTCGCTTTCTCATCTACCTTGAATGGATACTGCTAGTTATCGTCCTTCTCAGCGAAGCACTTCCCTCTTGGATATTTCGGCTACCAAGGTTATCGCTGTTAAACTTTTTATGTATTGCTGCTCTAGGAGTAATGGGATTAAGATTACCAACATCTAGACAGCTGTACAAGGTCACCTATACAAGCTTACAAATTGGCTTAATTTTATTGGCGTCAGTTGTGGGAGGAGTACGCCTGTTTCCCATGCTCTACCTGATTGTGGTAATTCGCAGTTGCTTTATCTTTGAGCAGCTGGGTCGCTTGATAGTTACAGGTATAGCTTTTGCCTTATTCTTAGTCAGTGTAAAGTATCGGGTCGAGACTCTCAACCTCTCAGCATTCCCAGCAGTGCAGCAAGGATTAGGGTTTATATTATTTGGCTCTGCGCTTTTATTTGGAATGGTTTTAGCCTTTCTGTTACTGTTAGTGAATGCTGTACTATCAGAAAATCATGCCCGTGAAAAACTAGCGATCGCTCACGAGCAACTCCGGCATTACGCTTTACGGATTGAAGACATCGCCACACTACAAGAACGCAACCGCATCGCCCGTGACATCCACGACTCGCTAGGGCACTTTTTAACAGCTCTCAACCTTCAGTTAGAAACAGCTCTGAAACTTTGGCAATCTAATCCAGCTAAAGCGGAGAAGTTTCTGGCAGAAGCTAAACGCCTCGCTGCTACTGCTTTACAAGAGGTGCGTCAATCTGTCTCAGCTTTGCGTTCCGATCCACTGCAAGGACAGTCTTTGAAAGAGGCGATCACATCTCTGACTGAGGAATTTCACCGCACCACGGGCATCTTACCAGATTGCAGCATTCAGCTAGAAAGCCCCCTACCTGCTGACGTGACAACTACAATCTACCGAATTGTACAGGAAGCACTGACTAACATTTGCAAATATGCAGCGGCAACAGAGGTAAATATTAAGATTCAGGCAACAACATCGCAATTGTGCTTAACAGTTCAAGATAACGGAGTGGGCTTTATTGTAGATAGTAATACTACTGGTTTTGGACTGCAAGGAATGCGCGAGCGCACTTTAGCGCTGAGAGGTCAATTTGAAATTGACAGCGCCCTGGCATCGGGTTGCCAAATTACAGTTAATATTCCTATTTAATTAAGTACATGGGGGATGCATAAACTTAAGGATAAAGATTTGGTGATAGTTGGGACATGATTTTTTATCACAATTGACCAATTATTGATCTACATACAGCAGTTACCATAATGATGTTTGACAATGGACACGAGACCTCATGCACCCAGAACTGGTGCTATAACTGAAGGTTGGCTAAAAGCTAATTGCTAAAAGCTAACTGCTATAAGTGATGTGTAATTATGATTAGCGTTTTGTTGGTAGACGATCAAAGCCTTATCCGCCAGGGATTGAAGGCATTGCTAGAATTAGAGCCAGATTTGCAAGTGGTGGCAGAAGCGGACAATGGCAAAACGGCAATTCAGCAGGTAGAAGCCCTACAGCCAAATGTTGTGCTGATGGATATTCGTATGCCGATTATGGATGGGGTAGCAGCCACACGAGAAATTTGCCAGCGCTTTGCCGCTACTAAAGTCCTGGTTCTGACCACGTTTGATGATGATGAATACGTGGCGGCAGCATTAAAGTACGGTGCGATGGGTTATTTGCTCAAAGATACACCTTCAGAAGAGTTAGCCGCCGCGATTCGAGCAGTGCATAAAGGTTACACCCAATTAGGACCAGGATTAGTTAATAAAATCATGGCGAAAGTTCCAGCTTCAGCACCGAAGCCGTCAAATAATCCACCACCTACCTTAGCTGAATTAACGCCTAGAGAGCGGGAAGTTCTGCGCTTGATTGCTACTGGTGCTAACAACCGGGAGATTGCCCAATCGCTTTATATTTCAGAAGGCACGGTCAAAAACCATGTAACAAATATTTTGAATAGGTTGAACTTGCGCGATCGCACACAAGCAGCAATCTTTGCCAACTCATTTTTGGATTAGCCAAATTAAGATGATAATTCTAGGTAATAGTAAAAATGTTTTCAATTTTTAATACTTCCTGGACACCATAGCTAAAAAACTTAAGTCATGATTTAATAACATCTTTATCGCTTGTCTAAACCACCTATGCGCCTGATTTCGCTAGATGTCTTTCGCGGCATTGCCATTACGGGCATGATCTTGGTAAATATGGCAGGGGTAGCCGATCAAATATATCCCCCCCTAGATCACGCCAAGTGGAACGGCTGGACACCAACAGACTTGGTTTTTCCTTTCTTCCTATTCATTGTCGGTGTGGCGATGGCTTTCTCCTTTGCCAAATTCACCGATGAAGGAAAACGCCCCACCAAAGCCTTATACTTGCGTATCTTACGCCGCAGCGCGATTCTCTTTGGTCTCGGTTTGCTACTGAACGGCTTTTATGAATACGACTTCAGCACTATTCGCATCATGGGAGTGTTGCAGCGTATTGGCATAGCTTACCTGCTTGCCTCCCTGGTTGCTCTTAACCTGCCGCGAAAGTGGCAGTGGGTGTTGGCAGCAGTGATACTGGTTGGGTACTGGCTGGCAATGTCTTTTGTGCCTGTTCCCGGTTATGGAGCTGGTGTGCTAACGCGTGATGGTAACTTGGGTGCTTATATCGATCGCCAGACGATCGGACAAATATTGGGAAAAGCCCCTCTAGTGCATCTATATAAGGGCGATTCCTACAATTACATGGGTGATCCAGAAGGGTTGTTTAGCACTTTACCCTCTGTCGTAACTGTCCTGATTGGCTACTTTACAGGTCAATGGCTACGCACTCAGCCTGAGCGATCGCGCACGAGCATAAATATGGTACTAGCTGGTCTTAGTTGTTTAGTTGCTGGGCAATTGTGGAATTATTGGTTTCCCATTAATAAGAAACTATGGACAAGTTCCTACGTTCTTTTTACCGCTGGTTGCGCCTTAATATTACTGGCAGCTTGTTATGAATTAATTGATGTGCGTAAGCGCCACAAATTGGGTCGTCCCTTTGAAGTTATGGGGTTAAACGCCATCTTCGTATTTGTTGCCTCAGTTTTGCTGATTAAAATCTTAGTCAAGACCAACATTGGCACCGGAGAGAACGCCCCGACAACCTTCGCCTGGATAAACGAGAATTTTTTCCAATCATGGGCTGGTCCTTTAAACGGTCCCCTACTTTTCTCCATATTGACAGTGTTGTTTTGGTGGTTAATTCTTTACGGAATGTACAGACAGCGCTGGTTCCTGAAAATCTGAGTATTGTGTTAGGGCGATGCAGGAACGCGGCAAGTACTAAGTGCTACTTGAGGTTTCCTGCCGCCCTCTCATTTATAGCAATTAGCCGTTAGCTTTTAGCAGTTACCAGTGAGAGAAGCACTCCTGGGCGCATAGGGTTGAGGTCTATTGTCACGCTTCCATTATGGCGACTGATATACCATAGAAACTTCATTTGTAAACATTATTTTTTTTGGACTATGCTGGAGGAAAGGGTTAAACTTTATATGGATATTAGTTATGCATCAAGTTCGATTTTTTGCTTTAAAGAAGCTTAACGCAGTTATTGCCCCACTTAGTGTTCTAGCAACTTTCTCTGTTACGCTACTCCTCTCCTCTTGCGCCTATACTAGCCTGGTAAGTGAAAACCTCAACCCTACCCGCATTCTTTCTAAATTGCCATCACCAGCAGCTGTGGAGTCGGATACACCCACACCCGCGAATCTCTCAGCAATAGAGCGAGGAATAGTTGCTGAAACAAACCGAGCACGCACAAATCCTGTCGCCTATGCCGCCCAGTTACAAAAGCTGAAGCGCTATTATAAGGGCAAATTACTTCAACTTCCTGGACAAATTCCCATCCTCACTCATGAAGGAGTTAAGCCAGTTGATGAGACGATTCGCTTTTTGAAATCTGCCAAACCTGTGCCAGCAATCGGTGTTTCCAGAGGTATGTCTTTGGCGGCGAAAGATCATGTTAAAGACCAAGGACCGAAAGGCGCTACTGGTCATTATGGCAGTAATGGCAGTAGCGCATCGAGCCGAGTCAGCCGCTATGGATCTTGGCAAAGAATTGTTGGGGAAAACATCAGTTATGGCCCGAATACTGCCCAGCAAGTTGTAATGCAGTTACTCATAGATGATAACGTTCCCGATCGCGGTCATAGAAAGAACCTTTTTCAGCGAGATTACCGGGTTAGCGGGGTTGCTTGTGGCCCTCATAAGACATATAGGATAATGTGTGTAATAGACTATGCTGGGGGATACAAAGAGCGGCGTTAGGCTCTCCATACCTACTCTAACTCATGCGTGGTTTACCAGCACGTGTAGGCAATTAACAAGCAGAGAACAGTACCATGTCCCTACTCTTGTTTGAGGGGGTTTGGTTTAATTAAGTTTACCTACTCAGTTTACTAACTCAGCCATGTTCTAAATCTTCAAGCCTTATTCAGGCAAGTAATCCGAGTTTAATACTTGTTCAAAACTAAAAGGAGGTTGTTCGGGAAAGGTTTCAAGAGAAAGACCAGAGTTATCCGCCGTGTCAACTCTAGCGTCTGAATAACATTCAGCGAATGCTTCTAAGAGGAAAGGTTTGAGGCTAGGACTAGATTTTAGCAGCTTCTTTATTTGCCGTCGTTGTTCCTTAATAGTATTAGCCCAACCTCTAGTATTGTTTTCTCGTTCTTCTTTCCAGTAAACAAGTTTTAAGAGATGCTCCAATAAGACAGTTAATCGGTTTTCTAGTTCCCGCTTATCTGACCTTCCCAAACTCTCTAGCTCCTCTAAGAGATTTTCCCAGTCAACTTTTTCAAAATTCTTTTGTCGAATTTGATTAGCGGTTGTCTGAATCCATAAGTAAAAATCCTCTTCATAGAGACTTCCAGAATTGGCTACAGATGTTTTATTTAAGTTAGTCGTCAAAATATCCTCCTTTATCAAAGCGTCACGCCTTCAAGTTCTTCATCTGTTAATTCATATAGTTCGCGCAACTTATCCAATTTATCTGAATCTGGTTGCCAGAACCCCCGCCCATTTGCCTCTAACATTCTTCCCACAATATTGCGAAAAGCTTCTGGGTTGGCATCTTGCAATTTCTGCGCCATTTCTGCATCTAAAGCATAGGTATCTGCCGCTTGGTCGTAAACCCAAGAATCGGTAAAATCAGCTGTACCGCCCCAGCCAATTAATGCTGTCATCCGTTGCGATATTTCATAAGCGCCACCTGAACCTTGGTTCGCCATCGCATCTGCCCATTTGGGATTAAGCAATTTGGTGCGATACTCCATACGCAACAAGTCTTCTAAGTTGCGAGGAGTTGTGTCTTTAGAAAAGCTTTCAACAAAACTGGTGTTAACTTTTTTGCCCCGTTGTTTTTCCGCTGCCCGCTTTAATCCGCCAGTATTGGCGTAGTATTCTTGAATATCGGTAAGACCATATTCAACCGAGTCGATTTCCTGGACAATACGACTGGTGGTTTGTAATAGCTGAGTAAGAATTTCTGGGCGGGATTGTCCTTTATCTTGTCTACCGTAGCTGAAAACATTGCGATCGCGCCAAGTATTCCCCAACTCTTCCCCTGATTCCCAGTTACCATCGACGACGCGATCGTTCACCAGGGAACCAAAATCTCCCGCCGGGTTAGAAAACAATCGCGCTGAAGGATTTTCTACACCTTGCAATCGCAATGCCAAAGCGTGTTTGCGAATAAAATTCTGCTCCTCCGGTTCCTCTGCCGCCTCTGCCCTTTGGAACAAATCATCCAGCAATTCAATAATATTGACAAAGCTATCCCGGAAAATACCAGAAAGATTCGCCAGCACGTCAATGCGGGGATGCCCAACTTCTCCCAAAGGTTTTAACTCATAGCGGACAATGCGCCCCGTACCTTCCTTTACTGGTTCAGCACCCACTAATTCCAGGAGAATGCCGAGGGATTCCCCCTTGGTTTTAATGGCATCTAATCCCCACAGCATCACGGCTATAGTTTCGGGATATTGCCCGTGTTCTTTCAGGTGTTGGGCAAGGATTGCCAGTGCGATCGCCCTCCCCCTTTCATAAGCCGCTGGCGAAGGCATCCGATAAGGGTCTAATGCATGAATATTCCGTCCCGTGGGCAACACACCAGGGCCATCTCGCAACAAATCCCCCCCCGGTGCTGGTGGGATGTACTCCCCATTTAGCCCTCGCAACAGATTAGTTAATTCATCACCAGTCTGCATCAACAAGTCACGAATTTCTATTGCCTCTTCCAGCCTCTTTTCTTCTTTATCTGGTTCTATTTTTCCATCTGCAATTGCACTGACCACTTTCTGGGGTAATTCCTCACCAAAATAAGCCTGTAAGTAAGACGCTAACTGTTCTGAAGAGGGCACCTCACCCAGCGTATGTAACCCAGATGAGAACAGGCGATTTTCCACCACTTGCAGATATTCGTACATCTTGACAAGATAGCGATTAAATGAGTCAGCACTGAACATCCGCGCATTTTCAGGGCTAAAGGCAATTCCTAGTCTTTTAGCATCTTCAAATGGACAATCGGCATCTAGCCCCGTGTCCACAATTTTCTTGCAGATAGCCTCTTTCAGGGCGTAATTCTTCTGGGGATCTTCCCGATACTCGGAGATTAAATCCCGCAACGCCACCATTTCTTTATACAACCCCGCACGACCGTAGGGCGGGACGTTATGGGAAATTAGCACTCCATAACCGCGACGCTTTGCCAGCATCGACTCGGAGGGATTATTTGCCGCGTATATATATATATTGGGGATATCTCCCAGGAGAATATCAGACCAGGAATAACCAGTATTGCCCAGAGGCGATCCGGGTAGCCATTCCACAGTGCCGTGCATCCCAAAGTGCACCAGAGCATCGGCTTGAAATTCGTTCTGCAACCATTTGTAGAAAGCGGCGTACTGGGGATGGGGTGTTAAGTCGCGTTCAAACAGCAGTCGCATTGGGTCGCCTGATAGTCCTAGAGGCGGCTGGACACCTATCCAGACGTTACCCAGTTGCACGCCACCGATGAGAAATTCATCCCCGTAAGTTTTGATACCTGTGCCAGTGAGAGATTTCCATTGTTTCTCAATGCGTGTGGTTAACAGGTAGCCTAGCCATTTTTCTAAGGTATGGGCGTTGATGGTAGCACCGCCCCTAACTTCCCCGTTTACGGGGGGGGAAGTATGGTCAGAATTTTTGTTCGCGAGGACTGGGGTGGGGTTTTCATCCGCTGCTTTCACCATGCGGATTAATTCTTCCCCATCTTGTGGCAATTCTCCGACATCGTAACCTTGGTCTTTGAGGGCGTGGAGGAATTTAAGGAGCGATCGCGGTACATTCAACAATGCTGCCGTTCCCGTAGCACCGTAACCAGGCGGGAAGCCATATAAAATAACTGCTATTTTGCGCTCAGATGCTGGCTTTTGTCTTAGCTTAATCCAACTTTTTAGCCTACCAGTGAGACGCTTAACCCGTTCCGGAATTAAATATATATCTTCTCCAACTAAACCACCGAGAGGAACTGGGTCAATTGCCCCATCTAGTTCTGGCAATGCATATAAAACAACGCTTTGCAACCCGCCAATGCCTTGCCGCGTCCAAGAGTGAATATCCTGAATTAGCAGGGGTGCGGCAACAATGTAAGGTACATTTTTAGCCCTGAGGATGCGCTTGGCTACTTCCACCTGACGCCCTGCTTCCATCGATCCAGCTGGCCCCCCCACCAAGGGGAAACCAATCGTGGAGACGATCGCATCTACAGACACCGCCTCACTAGATAGCGAGGGTGTTTCAACATTACCTAGCTGCCGTTGAGTTTGTTCATAGTCTGTCGTCATCCAATCCCTAACGGCGACATGACCTTCAACACCATTAATAAAGATGGGCAAGGGAATTAGTCCAGCTTGCTCAAAATGGCAAATTAGCTGGTTTATATATGGCTGTTTGGTGACAACGTGCTTGCGATACAAGAGGATACCCACCACTGGTGTTTTCGGGTGAACATCCGTAGCGCAGGCATCTTCTACTGGCAGGGGGGACGCCTGCCTTACACGCTGATACCACTCTAAATACTCGCGCGGGGATTCAAAAAAGCCTTGATAGTCGGGATGCAATAATCCCATATTTGGGGTTTCTACTGGGGGCGGAATTTCTCCCACCTTCAACCCCAAGTATTTCTCTGCTAGCGTCCAGAACATAGACGCTACATTGTCAGATCCCCCGGCGTTCCAATAACCGTAGATAATCAGCCAGTTGCGGAGGTCTTGCACCTTTTGTCCCGGCACGAATTTCAGCAGTTTGGGGCCAATTTTCAAAAAGCTGATATACCCGGCGAGGCGGTCTTCTTCTCGCCCGTTGCTGAATTTATCGAGGATAAATTTAACGGGTTTGGGCATCCCCTTGGGCTTATCCCCTATTTTGAATGCGCCTATCTGGGTTAGGCTCATTAGTTCCAAGGCGGACTCGAAAACAAGGCGAATGGGGATGGAAGAAATGCGATCGCGCAACCACAGCACCTGATCATAGTCAAACAGCAGACTGCCAAAAAAGACATCAGCGCCTTGGAGTGCGGCTTCTACGGCTGCGGGTTCGGTGGTGAGGGCGCGATCGCTAAATACCCGAATATCTAAATCTGGACAGCGACCCCGTGCCAGATTCGCTGCCTTACGGTACAAGTCAGCGTTGAAGGATTCAAACCCAGCAATTAAGACGATGCGTTTCATGCCCCAAGCTCGAAATATTTCTTGATCTCGATCTTAAGGGCGTTATTAAATTAAAGCTGAAGACAAGCTTTGCTAATTGCCGAACAGGAACGAAGAAAAATTGAGCGTCTTGAGTCCGCCTCTCACTGCGCGGGTTTTGGCGGGACAAGAGCGATCGCCCACGCTGTAAGTTTACGCACAGCGTTCCACAAGATGCATATTTTGGTTTTTCTTCAATAGTTCACCCATAGCCGGGGCAGTTATCGGCCGACTAAAGTAGTAGCCCTGGATTTTATTACACTCGTGTGATTTCATATATTCAAACTGCTCTTGTGTCTCTACACCCTCAGCAGTGATATGTAATCCTAAACTCTTTGCTAAAGTGATAATTGCGTTCGTAACTGCCGCGTCCTCCGAGTTAACAACAACGTCACGCACAAAGGAGCGGTCAATTTTTAGAATATCAATGGGAAAACGTCTTAAGTAGCTTAAGGATGAATAACCCGTGCCAAAATCATCCAGTGCCAGCGTGATGCCCATATCATGTAATTGTTGTAAGACGTTAATTGAGTGTTGAACATTTTCCATAATCAGGCTTTCTGTCACCTCAAGTTCCAGATAAGCAACATCGAGTTCTGTCTCTGCTAAAATTTGGCTAATCCTCTCCACCAGATTGGGTTGCGCCAATTGACGGGCTGATAAGTTTACGCCTATCCGTAACGGCGGTAATCCCGCATCCTGCCAGAGTCGGGTTTGAGTACAGGCAGTGCGTAGCACCCATTCACCAATCGGAATAATTAAACCATTGGCTTCGGCAATAGGAATAAATTTGACTGGAGAGACTGCTCCCAGTTCAGGGTTTTGCCAACGCACTAACGCTTCTACACCGATAATCTCACCGGAATTAGTGTCAACTTGTGGTTGATAGTGCAGTTGCAGTTCATTTCGTTCCAAAGCATGGCGCAATTGATTTTCCAAACCTAACCGTTCCTGCAACTGAACATTCATGTCAGCCCCGTAAAATTGATAGTTGTTTGGCGCGCGCCGTTTGGCCTCATCTATGGCTGTATTGGCATTTTGCAAAAGTTGCTCGACACTATCGCCATCAAAGGGGTAGACAGCAATTCCAACGCTAGGTTCGATGTGTACCTCATGTCCCTGTAGGAAGATAGGTAAGAGGAGCCGCTCGAGGAGCAACTGGCAGAATGGCACTACATCTTCTGATGCAGTCAAATCGGGAAGAGCGATCACAAATTCATCACTGCTAAGACGGCAAATAAGATCGCTTCGATCTACACTGGCTCTCAGTCGTTGAGCCACTCCCCTGAGTAGCTGCTCTCCAGCGCTGCTTCCTAAAGCGTTGTTAATCTCTCTGAAGTTATTCAAGTGCAAACAGATGACGGCTAAGAGCCGAGTTTGATCTTGCGATCGCGATAAAGCTTGCTGGAGACGGTCAGTGAAGAGGACTCGATTCGGCAGACCCGTAAGATCGTCATAGTTGGTCAGATGCTCAATTACTTCGTCGAGTTTTGTAATCGTTTTTACTGTATCAGCCATCAAAGTGCCTACCTCATCAGTAAAGTGGGTTGGCAGTTTGGGTAGCCTTTTCTTGCTTAGGTATGCTCGTAGCGCCAGATATGTCACAACTACAGGTGCCAGGAGATTGTGCAATGCATAGAGTGTTATGCCTGTGCCCACTAAAGTCGCAACTAGTGCAATCACCAGGACACGCACAGTCATTTCAAACGAATATGAGTTTGAAACCAGAAAATAGATCAAAAGAGTCAAAAGTGGCACATGCGTTCCTAAAAAGGCAATTAGCATGATTTTGCTCTTGTAGCCTTTCAGGCGTGAAAAACGAGATAAAAACGAGTAAAGCCACAAGTTTTGGTTATCTATATTCATGATGAGGAGTTGAAAGCTATTTCTATATATCTAAGTTAGAATTAATTTTGTGTAAAATATCTATTAAATGCATTAGTGAAATTACGGTACTTACTCAAGCTAGCCTGAGAGCGGATGTAGAAAATACGCAGGTCTAGCTCTGGGTGTATAAGCCGTAACATTATGACGTCCATATTAAGAGTGAGGAGAGAATAGAAGTTAACAGCTTTTTAGCTACTCTAATAATTTAAAATTTATAGCTAAAACAGCTTAAAAATTATCCATAAAATAATTTTAGTGAATTAAAATATCTACCTTTATATACAGTTTAAAACCCCTAATCTAGACTTTTAGAAAGGTTATTAGTACATCTGGCAGAAGAATATACGTTGCGACATACGCGCCAAGGGTTATCCCACCTGATCCGGTAAGCTTGCCAGATGCCTATCGGTTCCTCGTTATTTATTTCCTTTTAAGCGCTTAAGAATGTGACAGCTTGAAAACAGTCCACTAAAAGTATCGGTTTTCTAGCGAATATGGTAATCTTTACCCCAATACACAGGTCTAGCAATAGTTATTCCTCTATAAGAGTTGACTCTTCATAGTTCAAGCGATTGATGTTCATCAGAGTTAGCTGTGCAAACTAACAAAGGAAACACATTGGGTTTCGCTGGGAACATATGGAGTCTTTTTAACGACTTAGAGATTAACAATGCAACCGAAAACCCTAGCTGTTGATAGAAGTAGTTATGAAAGGCTCTCTTCCTTCTGTTCTCAAAATTTCTGTGGTGTCTGCTCTGGCAATCACTCCTCTTTTACTATCTGGTAACGGTGCCTCTGCTAATCCAGCCATGAATGATACTTATGTTGGCGCTGGTGTTACCGGCAGTGTTACTCGTGGCGATAGCCCTTCACAAGATGCTCAATTCGGCGGTAATATTACTGGTCGTGTTGCCATTCCCAATGTTCCGATTTCTGCACGAGCTAGCGTCATATTCAATGATAATACGAGCGCTGTAGTACCAGTAATTACCTACGACATGGGAGTTGCAAAGAATACCAACGTTTTTGTTGGTGGTGGTGCCTCCTTAGTGCAAAACACAGGCTCTAATACCCCTATCGGCGACCAAAATGCTGCGGTTGTAACGGCAGGTGTCGAATCGAAAGTTACCAATAACCTTGTCCTCTACGGCGATACCAAGGTGGGAATCAATGCCTACAAAGATAGCGCTACACCAGCTATAACCTTCTCGGCGGGTGCAGGCTTTAACTTCTAGTATACCTGGATGCCACATTGGTTAAGAGTCACGACACCCCAACTTAATTTATTTTGGCAACAAAGGATCGGCAAGATGCCGATCCTTTGTGTTTTAGTTAGGTAAGATTGCTGCTCCTCAATCTCTAGCTTTCTATCTATAGCAGACTTAAAGTGAAATATTATAAATATCGACGGTCGCACGTCCTATTCACCGACACTAAGCAAAATTGCTTAGGGATGTAGACAGATGAACATTTTGGAAATAAATATTGAAAGTTGAGGATTTCTAAAGAAGTCCCCCACACTAAAGAATGTGCATAGTACGATCTAGAGATACATCACAATTCCGACCGATTATTCGGTAATCAATTTCAACGGTATAGACCCGCAGTTCCGATGGTAAAAACTCCAAATCCTCCAGCCCAAAAGCTTTCTAAGGTAGAAGGTCTTAAAGAACGCAGTAATTATTTACGCGAACCTGTATTAACTGAGCTGCTTCAGGATACAAAATGCTTTACAGAAGATGCCACGCAGATTCTCAAGTTTCATGGGTCATACCAGCAAGACAACCGGGATAACCGGGTCAAGGGTCAGGAAAAAGACTATCAATTCATGGTGCGTACCCGCAGTCCGGGAGGATTTATTCCGCCGCAGCTGTATCTGACTTTTGACAAACTAGCTCAAGAATACGGGAATGGGACATTACGTGTCACAACCCGCCAGGGATTTCAGCTGCACGGGATTTTGAAGAAAAATCTCAAAGCCGCGATCGCCGCAATGATCAAAAGCATGGGATCAACGCTGGGCGCTTGTGGCGACCTCAACCGTAATGTCATGGCTCCACCAGCGCCATATAAAAATCGTCCAGAATACGATTACGCCTGGAAATACGCGGACAACATAGCCGATCTGCTGACTCCCCAAAGCGGTGCCTATTACGAAATTTGGCTGGATGGGGAAAAGTTCATCAGCGGCGAAGAAGATCCAGAAGTGAAGGCGGCACGGCAGCGTAATGGCAACGGCATAAATATCAATGACAAAGCAGAGCCGCTATACGGCGATCGCTATATGCCGCGCAAGTTCAAGTGCGCCGTAACAGTACCGGGGGATAATTCAGTTGACCTTTATTCCCAAGATGTCAGCTTGGTGGTAATTACCAACGACCAAGGTGAACTAGAAGGATTTAACGTCTTCGCTGGTGGAGGTCTAGGCCGCACTCATAATAAAGAAGAGACTTTTCCCCGGCTAGCTGACCCGATTGGCTATGTAGACAAGAATGATGTCTACGATCTGGTTAAGGCAATTGTGGCGACTCAGCGGGATTATGGCGATCGCACCAACCGCCGTCATGCCAGAATGAAGTACCTTCTTGAAGATTGGGGTGTTGATAAGTTTCGTGCCACTGTAGAAGATTACTTCGGCAAACATCTCGCCCCCTTAAAGCCCTTACCTCCCTTTAAGTACGAGGATTTCTTGGGGTGGCAGGAACAAGGAGACGGTAAGCTGTTCCTGGGAATCTCCATTGAAAATGGTCGAATTAAGGATGAAGGTGCTTTTAAGCTCAGAACGGCGCTGCGGGAAATTGTGCAGCAGTTCAACTTGCCAATTCGGTTGACTCCGCATCACAACCTGATTTTCTACGACATCGATCCCAATCTGCGATCACAAATTCAACAAATTCTCGACCAGTACGGCGTCCAGGCAGATCCAGCTGCTCTTGACCCTTTATTGCGCTACTCCATGGCTTGCCCTGCCCTACCTACCTGCGGTTTGGCAACTACTGAATCAGAACGGGCGATGCCTGGTATTTTGGATCGCATCCGGGCGCTGGTAGACAAACTAGGCATGGAACAGGAACACTTTGTCGTGCGGATGACAGGTTGCCCGAATGGTTGCGCCCGTCCCTACATGGCAGAAATAGGCTTTGTTGGCATTTTGCCAGAGACTTATCAAATTTGGTTAGGCGGTTCGCCGGATCAGACACGGCTGGCAAAAACCTATGTGAACAAGCTGCATATTAATGACTTGGAAAGCTTTCTGGAGCCTATTCTTGTCTACTTTAAGCAGTCGCGTCAACCTGGTGAAAGTTTTGGGGATTTTTGCGATCGCGTAGGTTTCGATGCTATCAGCCAGTTTGTTGTTAGCTATGAGCCTGCAACCATAGCTGCCGAGTCAGCTAATGGTGCAATCAATACTCCCAGTGACAGCAATGGCGAAGTTGTCACATCATCAGCTCCTATCACCGCTACTGGCAAAAACCGTCCTCGAATTACCGTTAGACAAGATGTTTATGCACGTCTAAAGGAAGCGGCAACACGCCAAGGCAAGCCGATGGCTCAGTTGGCAACAGAGGCTCTAGAAGCTTACTTACAGGGAAGTGGAAGTTTAGGCGCTGATTCCCCTGAATAGGTTGTAGACAAAGCCAACAGAATAAAGATTAACAGCCCGCTAGTAGAGGCGTTCCGGCGGAACGTCTCTACAAAATTGCGCGGGTTGTTCAAAAAGAAAGTATCAAACTCGGATTTGGTATAAGCGCTAACGGCAGCGGGCGGTATGACTTTATATTCACAACGGGTATATCCTCCCTGCTGCCTATTGTTAAAACATTGACATTAGGAAACAATTTGGCTCAGTTACAAAGACTCGCGATCACACCAACACAAATTCACAACCAGCAAATTGCCCTGACGCCCCAACAACAGCATTATTTGAGTCATGTGTTACGGTTGCGGCAAGGCGATCACTTTATTGGTATAGATGGAGTAGGACAGTCCTGGCTGGCGACTCTGGCAGGTAGTTCCGCCCAGATTATTGAGGCACTTTCAGTTCAAACTGAGCTGCCAATATTGGTAACGCTGATGGTGGCGCTGCCCAAGGGTAACGCCTTTGATGATGTCGTGCGTTCCTGCACGGAGTTGGGTGTTTATGCAATTGCGCCAGTGATGAGCGATCGCACCCTGCTCAATCCTAGCCCCCAAAAAGTCGAACGCTGGCGGCGTATTGCTACTGAAGCAGCTGAGCAATCCGAGCGCCAGATTGTACCGCTGGTTTTAGATCCTCTGCCCTTAGCAACCAGTATTTCCAGCATGACACCAGATGCCCAGCGATATCTTTGTGTGGCTCGTGGCAATGTCCCGCATTTATGGGATTCCTTACAGTCCGGGGCACAAGCTGAAGCCTTTCACGCTTCCAAGGGGCAATCACCATCAATTGCGATCGCCACTGGCCCAGAGGGAGGCTGGACACCCACAGAAATAGAGCAAGCGATCGCCACCGGGTTCAAACCCGTTTCTCTGGGTCGTCGCATCCTTAGAGCGGTCACTGCACCCGTTGTTGCCCTATCCATAACAGCTGCCGCTGTTGAACATAATTTTGAATTATGACTTAAAGCTTAACCATTAAAAGTCTAGCCGAAAAATTAGTTGTAGTACTAAATATTTACTGGTATCTGTGTCCATATGTGGCTAAAAATTTATTAAAATCCCTTTTCTCATAGGCTCTAAATATATTTACAAATTCAAAAAAAATTACATTCCTATAGATATAGTGAGCCTAAGTTAGCAGTGTTTTATGCCAAAAATAAACCGTCTACTATTAATATTCGGTTCCTTTATGCCCACCTACTTAACCCTCTTAAACTCAAAACTCAAAACTCAAAACTCATAACTATCCAAATCTAAGCCATGCTTGAACAAGTTGCTGACGCTTTTAAGCGCAAAGACTATCAAACAGCTGCCCGGATACTCAGTACCCTGGTTAAACAAACACCCCAGGATGCTTGGGTGCAGTTTTATGTAGGACGCTTATATGAAGAAACTGACAAGTTGGAAGCCGCAGAAAAAGTTTACCGACAACTGCTGCGGAGTACAACTCATCTTAAAATAGTGGTTCAAGCTCGTCAGGGGTTACAGCGTCTAGAAGACATGGCCAAAAAGCGACGCAGACAAGCGATCGCAGAAGCTACAGCTACCCCTAGCAATATGGAACTAGGCGTGCTGATCCTAGAACCCCTTAGTCCTGAATTGAAACTTGTAGCTGCCCAAAAGTTTGCCCGGATTATGCATAGCGATCCCTACACCGCGCGGTTGCAGCTGCCGAGTCGTGGCTGGCGTCTATATCGGCTCGGTCCTGTAGGGGAACTGCGATTTTATACGGATCAGTTGCGGCAAGCTGAGATTCCTAGCTTTTCTGCCTCTATTGCCGATCTTCAAAAAATTAATGTCTATGGTGTCAATTATTTCCAATCATGGGCCTTACAAACCGTCGTCACTTGCCACGATGAACTGGGACAGATAGGTTCCCTCACCTTCGATTGGTCAGAAGTAAGCCAACGAGTAGAAGGACTCTTACCAATTTTTGAAGAAGTCGTAGACTTTGATGCGCGGCACAAACTACAACGCAAAACCAAAACTCTCGATTATGTTCAGTTTTGTGACTTACATTTACCAGCAAGACGCACTATTCTTCGGCTGTGCGATCGCAACTACCAGTTTCAGCAAGGAATAGTCTTTTCCCAAAAGCAAGAGGACGTCCAGCCATTGAACCAGACGACCACCAGAAACAATTGGAACAACTTGATCGCCTTCTTAAACAAACAGGTACCTCAAAAACCAGCTTGGTCTGATTTCACCACCTTTGCCGAAACAGCAATAGATCAGACCGAATTACTGAAGCGGATCAAGTCTCACATTGACCTGTCTCGCCGGAAAGAAACCCTTTGGGACCCAGCCTTCCAGCTTTATAGTGGCTTGGTTTTCCTAGAAAAAACGTTCGAGGGTTAATAATCTGCATCTACAATTACTCAAACAGAGGTTAATGCCTTACGGAAGCAACTGCAAAAACTGCGCCTGCAAATTGAGATCGCACGGGAAACCATTGCACCACTGGAAGCGAATCTGGCAAAAGTTTACGAGGAATTCCGCGCATTGCCCTATTTATAATGCCCTTGTGTATTCCTTAAATGCGTCAGGATTGAAATATCCGTACCCCTATGTAGGCTACTTTCGTGCGACTAATGTGGTTCTTAGTAAAGCAAAGCTTTAATGCCTTTACTATAGACTAGCCAGGTAAAGATTGCCACTCCTACTTCTGTCCCGCCTAAATCGTGCAGGATGTGAAATAAAGCATTAAAAGTTACTTGCGGGTCAATATAGGGATCGCCACCATACTTATCTAGAAGAAAGACAAAAGCTAAGTTAACTCCGACTGAGAAAATAGGAACGAAAATAATTCTCCAATCTTGAAGAAGCTGGTATCCTCGGTAAGTCAATACGGCAAAAACTAGAGTCAGCGTAATATAAATGGGAACCTTAAAAGTAGGGTTATCAGCTTGATATCCCAGAGGATACAAAATTGACACAACTAATAAACTGATAGCAAACACGATATTAATCAGATTCGTTATAGTGGTAGTTTCACGGGTTAAACCGTCAGACCACAATGCAAATGCTGAAATCAAAAAAAAGTAGAACATGAAATTCAGCATGGTGAAATCGTTTTGATAGTACCAGCATTGGGTAACGTGCCAGCCGATTTCTGAGGCGATCGATACCATAATAAAAGCTAGACCTAGCTGAGAGGCAAAGACCGTTCTAAATGGCAATCCTAAATTGGTTAAACCTTGGTAAAAAACTCGCATCGCAAGAGGAATTAGAGCAAAATTCAGAACGTGGGTGATAATTAATGCCCATTTCCAGCCGCCAGTAATACAGGCGCGAGACGGATCTGTAGGAGACTCAGCGACTCCTGGCAAAGTAGCGAGAATATAAGCAAATCCCGCTAAAGCAATTAAAAAACACAGTGCGATGAACCCTAAGTTAGGAGTAAAAATTTTTCCGAAGTTTTTTTCTTGAACCGTTGTCATAAATTAAGCCAAAAAGACGAAGTAATTTAGATTTGAGATGTCAAGATTAAACCCACTTTCTTAAAAAAGCGGGTTTATAGAAAACAGGGCAGTTGGTTACTAAACTGCTGAGTAACTAGCAGCTAAATCAGCGAGTAATTGAGAGTGAGCCGGCCAACTATAGGTAATCGGCGCTACTGGTTTCCCGTCCGACCAATTCTCCAGCTTAAATGAAGTGTATAGCTGGTCGGCTCGGTGCGTTCCGTCAATAACTTTATCGAGGGCAAACCAGATGTAACGATAATGAAAGTCATCTAAGGCAATCTTCGCTCCGCCGAGCTGATCTGCTAAGGAATTGGGTAGATAAGTGGTATCGGTGACTGATTGATTGTGATTGGCGTCTAGTGGCGGCTGCCCGTAGGCATCGGTGTGAGAAAAGTAAATTTGCTTCTGTTGACTGGCAATGCAGTCATAAGCAGACCTGCGTTTCAGGGGAGGTACTTTTTGCCAGGAAATCGGCGGAGAAATCGTATCTTCAGCGCCGTACAGAATCCCCACTGGGACGTGTAAACTAGCTCCGGTGTCGCGGATATTCATGGGGTCGCGGACAAACGGCTTATGCCTAAAAAATGTTTCTAGCAACAATTTCACAAAAGCAGGCTGATTAGACAAGGAATCTGGTACGGGGTCAGCCACTATCACTTGTTTTGGTTGTAACCAACTTTGGTTGGGGGCTAAGAAATGACACCAACTCAGTGCAAACAACCCGCCGAGGGAGTGTCCAAACAAGTAAACATCGGCTTGCGTTGACAGAGAAATACCAGTTAGTGATTGAACTTGCGATACGGCGCTTTGAGTGCTGAAGATCGCACCGTTAAGCCACTGTTCAGGAGATGAGTCTAAACTCATCCATACGGCGGCAATTAATTTCAGAATATCTTCTGCATCATCTCTATTTCTATTGAACGTTTGTTCAATCCACTTGCGAAGATAGTCAACTATAGAACTGGGCAAAAAAGGGCTATTGACATCTCCTACTAGACTGTCGATATCTCGTTGATAAATGTCGTCGTTATCGTACAAATCTTTTTGATAGTCCGGAAAGAAGACGAAGTAGCCTTGTTTGACTAAATGCTCTAAATGGTCTTCATAAAATCGAGGTATGCCCAAGGAAAAACCGTGCAAATAAACGATTGCCCTATACTTGCCTGGAGCGCCGGCATAAGGATTTTGGGGAATATACACTTTAATGTAAGTGCCGTCACTGTGATTCCCGTACTCGCGAGTACTGTATTCGGGAGAAAGATAATTGTAAGTAGGGGCGGGTGGTTGAGTTATCTGTGCATCGCTAGAGTTTTCCATCTGCTTTCTGTCAAATGTAGAAGAGCGATAAGTAGGTCGTCACAATTAAAGTTAACTCGTGAGGACCATCATTGGTCATTGGTAAGGGTTTTAGGTAGATTTACATTTCGCAACATAGTTCGGTTTATTTCCTTCTACCTACTTAGTTACGAATTGTAGGTTGGATTAAAAGCAGTGCAACCCAAGACCAAGTAGAGGCGCGCTATGGCGAGTCAAGACCCAACCTACGCATATCGTAAGCTTTTAAGCGGATTTGGTATTACACAACTAATTCAAGAGCGATCGCCTTTAAAAGATAAGGGGTAAGGGATAAGGGTAGACTTTACTTACCCAAACTCCTTACCCCCTCACCAAATTCCTCTCCATCGTGGATTTGGGTAAGTCCAAACTCAAAAAGCTGCTAGTAGGCTTAGGCGTTTGGTGTTTTCACCTGACGTGCCATATCCCGGAACATATCCATGCTAGGGCCAGGACGCCGCCGACTCGTAGAGCTAGAAGTCTGTATTAAATAATCGGGCGCAAATGTGCTTGTCTTCTGGGGCTGAACCTTTCCATTATTTGCGGCTACAGGTTCAGGCTTCTTCGGCTCAGCAGCTGCCTCTTTTTTAGCTGGTTCAGCAGTTGCTGCCCGTGCTGGAGCTTTAGCCGGTTCCGGTTTCTTCGCTTCAGGCGTTGGCTGTTCCGGCTTCTTAGCTTCAGCTGCTGGCTGTTCTGATTTCTTAGCTTCAGCTGCTGACTGTGATGCTGGCTGTTCTGATTTCTTAGCTTCAGCTGCGGAGTTAGATTTCGCCGCTTGACTAGTAGCAGTGGGTTTACTGTCCTCGCTTTCGTCTAGCTGCATGAAGTATCCACCCCCTTTCTTAGCTTTGGGGAGGCTTGACTGTTTGTCTTGAGATTGCTTAGGACCAAACAAACCAGTAATGAAGCCGAGAATTCCGTTGAACAAGTTTTTAATAAATCCAAACATTTGACGATTGCTCCTGACGTTGAGATGAAGTTAACTGCGTCCCCAGAAAATTGGAGCCAGCTATTTTACTTTTGATACAAGAATGTTATTACAGCTACATTTGCTCCAGAAATTGCTTTAGGATAAAACTTTTCCACAACTTGCAACCACATCGAATTATGAATTTCCAGGGTAGACAAGCGCAAGATTCAGCGATTTTTCTTAATAAAACTTAACAATTACACCTAATTGTAGGTACAATTGCTCAAATCTTTGCCCAGTAAACTAGTTGTATATTTACAGTAATTTATATTTAGATCATCTTTAACTCTCAAACGCTGTTTTTCACAAATTTTTAAACATCTCTCAAAGTTGGCGTATGTAATCATTTCACTGATTGAATGCTTAAAAATAAGGCTTCTCAAGCTACAACCCTTGACAAGGGATGAGAACAGCGAGACAGCATATTAATCTTTACTTTAGAAGGTTGTCTGAGACCAGTAGATGGAGTGTCCCATACAAGCTGGAGTTCTATACGCGCCCGTTTAAGCTGAGATTAGAAGCATTATCTCTGCCCTATATGAACAATGCAAAGAACCGCAATCCGGTATTGCTGATTCACGGTATTAACGACACAGGCGAAGTTTTCTGTAAAATGGCTCCTTACTTAGCAAAGCTCGGCTGGTCTGTTTACGACATCAGCCTCACTCCCAACAACGGGAAGCTGGGACTAGACGAGCTAGCTGGGCAAGTCGCGGCTTATATAGACAAAACCTTTGCGCCGGAACAGCCGTTGGATCTTGTTGGCTTCAGTATGGGGGGAATTGTCAGCCGCTACTATGTGCAGCGATTGGGAGGAATTGAGCGGGTTCAACGCTTTATCACTATATCCGCTCCTAACCAAGGCACCTCAATCGCCTACTTCTCCCAACGCCCTGGCTGCATTCAAATGCAACCTGCTAGCAAATTGATACAAGATTTGAATCAGGATGCAGCGATGCTGGAGCAGCTGAATTTTACCTCCATCTGGACGCCTTTTGATTTAATCATTGTGCCCGCGAAGAGTTCGCAGATGCCAGTAGGCAGAGAAGTAATAGTGCCCGTCTTACTACATTCCTGGATGCTCACAGACCCAAGAAGTATCCAGGCTGTGGTGGAAGCTCTCTCAGAACCGCTCAAAACAGCCAAAGTTCAAGACTATAGGCGATCGCCAACTTGGGCATAGTCGCGATCGCCAAAAATAGCAGACGCATAAGAATAGAATTTAAACTCCAGCAAGTTGTAAAACGGGTCTTCTAAAAAGAAGGTGCGATGCTCCGTAGGTAGACCAGGAAAGCGTAGCTTTGGCTGCTCTCTAAAGTCTAGCTGCTGCTGTTGTGCCCTTTCTAGCACTGCTTCCCAGTCCGCAAGTAATGTGAAAATCAAGCCAAAATGTCTGGGATAAATACCTTGTTGGCGAGTCAGAGGTTCACGGGTGACGTGGGCTACAAGCTGATGACCGTAGAGATTGAGAATCATGGAATTGGGGCTTTCACGACCAACTTCGCAACCAAGACCATCGATATAGAATTTTTTTGTTTGGGCAATGTCAGTGACAGGAAAGGCAAGATGAAATAAAACTGGGTTCATACCTTACTATTTCAAGAGAGGCTTGTGGTTAATGTTGTCTAATATCTATTCTCTTAATCCTTGGCTGGTTGCTGTGGGATTGAATACAGTTTTATTAGTGATCGCGCAGATTAGCCCCAAAAAGCTTCTCACTCCAGCTGGGGTATTGCACGCTTGGCTCCTGGGAGTAATCATTTGGGGCACCCTCGGCTGGCAGGGATACCTGGTAATACTATTTTATTTTCTGGTGGGATCGGGCGTCACGCGCATCGGCATGGCTCAGAAGGAAGCTGAGGGCATTGCTGAGAAACGCTCTGGTGCGCGAGGACCAGAAAATGTTTGGGGATCGGCTCTGACTGGGGCAATCTGTGCTTTGGGAACGTTGGTTGTTAATTACCTGGGGCAGCCAGAATGGATACCGCTATTATTATTGGGTTACGTTGCCAGTTTAAGCACCAAGTTGTCAGACACCTGCGCTAGTGAAGTAGGGAAAGCCTACGGCAAGCGAACATTTTTGATTACTACGTTACAACCTGTGGCGCGTGGGACAGAAGGAGCTGTAAGTTTAGAAGGCACATTAGCTGGGGTGCTGGCCTCAGCTGCGATCGCATCTGTGGGCTGGGCTATCGGCTTAATCGACTTGCTGGGCGTCGGTTTCTGTATAGTAGCGGCTTTCATTGCCACGAATGTAGAGAGCGTAATTGGGGCGACGCTGCAATCTAAGTTTGACTGGATGACCAATGAAGTTGTGAATTTTGCCAATACGTTAATTGGCGCGATCGCCGCAGTGTTATTAGCTTTGGCATGGCACTGGTATTATTTACCATGAAATACCCCACCCTGCTCAAAGCAAGGGTGGGAAATGTACCGCAGAATATGTTCAATTAGTTGGCTATCAGTACTTTTCTTTACCAGCTGAATTAATTGGGGTGTTTATCCTGGCGCTACCCCCGTTATTCGATGCCAGGATACAAGAACTGCCCCCACTAAACTGAAGTCGGGGGCTTGAGACCTATGCGTGTTTTTCGTTCCAATTAGACTTCGGAACGATCCGTCAAAATTTCATACCCTTCCTCTGTCACAAGCACAGTATGCTCAAACTGAGCCGACAAAGAATTATCAACAGTCACAGCTGTCCACTTATCGGCTAAAATTCGCGTGCGCTTGGAACCAGCATTCAGAATCGGCTCAATTGCTAGCGTCATTCCAGCCCGCAGCTTGACATTAGGCATCTCGCGGGTACGAAAGTTGAATACAGATGGTTCTTCGTGCAGGTTTCTACCAACGCCATGTCCGGTGAAGTCTTCGACGATCACAAAACCATTGGCTTCTACATGGTCTTGAATCGCACCAGCAATGTCCATCAGATAGTTTCCAGCTTTTACTTGGGAAATCCCCTTGTAGAGAGCTTCTTCTGCCACACGAATCAACTTAGCCGCTTGAGGTGTCACCTCACCAACAGCAATCGTAATGCAGGAGTCGCCGTGAAAGCCCTGGAAATAAGCACCAGTATCTACTTTCACAACGTCGCCGGTGCGAATTACCTTCTTAGGATTGGGAATGCCATGCACTACTTCGTTGTTAATGCTAGAGCAAATGGAAGCAGGGAAGCCATGATACCCCTTAAAGCTGGGGGTTGCACCCATTTCACGGATGCGCTTTTCCGCATGGGCATCTAAGTCAGCAGTCGTCATCCCAGGCTCTATTGTTTGGGAAATTTCTTTCAGTACTGTTGCCACGATCTTAGCCGCCTGCCGCATGATTTCGATTTCACGCTGCGACTTAATCTCAACGCCCCGGCGTGCTTTTTTTTCGCGGGGCGGTTGAGTCGGTTGAAAAAGCAGATTGTTAAGAATATTCATGTAAATTACACAGATGGCTAAGGGTGGTACATCAACAAGTTTTGAGCAATGCCTACGGCACGTACTATCCTACGGTAACGCTTACACCGTACGGGAAGGCATGAAACTTAATTCCTAAGCAAGGCCAACTGAGTCCGGCTTTACATCTGCTGATGAAGAACAGATGGGGAGGGAGTACCACGCGATCGCAAGGGAAGCAAGTATACTGCGCCGGTGACTTTGTTAGGTATATATCTTAAATTAACTTAAATTGGGTTCATCAAAACCATTTGCCTGCCGTGGGGCACGCCCCGCCGATTCCTCTTCTTGCTCTCTCGTGAGATAAAAATTAGGATAAACCGCTTTTATCCAGAGTATAGACAAATTAGACGTATCTTTGCAACTGGTATATGTAAGTATGATTCTTCTAAATAAACCGCTATTTATGCAGAGATTATTGAGCATAGCTTAGAAGAATTGCTTTGCACTTACCACCAGGTTGAGACTAGATAAAAACTAAGTGTGGACTAGCTGAATATTGCTCAATTATTGCCTTGTGATATATCCTCTCGATAGGCACCCTATCTCGACTCAACTCTTGATTATAGTTGTTAGCTAATTTTCTATAACTACATTCACTACTCTACTCCCGCCCATGAATTTGATAGATACGGCTCGCATGCGGTTGCGTCCTTTAGCCAAATCTGATTTGGATAGCTTGGCTCGAATTTATAGCGATCCTGATGTGATGAAGTATCGCCTGTATTCACAACCTGCTTCTTTTGAACAAACTCAGGAGAGTTTACAATCCTACCTGGCACATTGGGAACGATACGGTTTCGGTAGGTGGGCGGTCGTTCATAAACCCAATCAACAGTTTATCGGACATTGTGGGTTAGAGAATCTACCTATCCTAGGTGAAGTCGAACTCAATTACTTGCTGGCTAAGGAATATTGGGGACGGGGATTGACAACCGAAGCCGCGCGATCTCTCATTAAGTATGGTTTTGAAACCCTAAAACTCCAAGGATTGGTGGCGTTGGCAAAACCTGAAAACCTCGCATCCCTGAGAATCATGCAAAAAATCGGTATGCAATATGAGCGAGTAGTCCAACTCTATGGTGTGGAGTGGGTGATGTACGCGATAGAGCGCCATAAATGCATTGAGCATTAGCTTATATATGCCGCGAACACAAGCTTTGCGATCTACGGATAGTCGTGCATTCTGGCTTTCTGAGTAAGCTCTGTATTTTTCTCGCTCTGAAAGTTCAACAAGTGAGTTCAACGCACAATTATCTCCCCCTCTTTAGGACAGGGCTTGTGCAGCAGACCCTACGTAAGCCTTATATATTGACAAACCATACTCATAATGAGTACGCTTAGTCTAGTCACTAGCTGAGGAGCCAAATTCATGTTGCCCAATCGAGAAGGACAGAGAGTTCCCAATATTACCTTCCGTACTCGTCAGAACAATGAGTGGGTAGATGCAACTACAGATGACTTATTTGGCGGTAAGACAGTGGTTGTTTTCTCCTTACCGGGTGCTTTTACCCCAACCTGTTCATCTACGCACGTACCTGGTTACAACGAGTTAGCCAAGGTGTTTAAAGAAAATGGCGTTGATGACATTATCTGTATTTCTGTAAATGATGCCTTTGTGATGAATGAATGGGCTAAATCTCAAGAGGCAACAAATCTAACCATGCTCCCTGATGGCAATGGTGAATTCACCGAAGGCATGGGAATGTTGGTTGATAAAACCGACTTGGGTTTTGGTAAGCGGTCATGGCGCTATTCCATGCTGGTGAAGGATGGCACAATCGAAAAGATGTTTATTGAGCCAGAAGAGCCAGGTGACCCATTTAAGGTCTCTGATGCCGATACAATGCTCAAATACATCAATCCCGAGGCAACAAAGCCTAAATCTATTTCCCTGTTTACAAAAGTAGGATGTCCTTTCTGTGCTGGTGCTAAAGGAATGCTGAAGGAGCATAATTTAGATTACGAAGAAATTATCCTAGGCGATGATGTTACCACCCGCTCTTTACGGGCGGTTGCAGGAGCAACCACAGTTCCCCAAGTTTTTGTTGATGGCAAATTAATTGGCGGTTCGGAGGCGCTAGCAGCTTATCTTGCTGCTGTGTAAAGCAGAGAGTGGAATAGATAGGCATTAAGCTAAGGCAAGACGGGGTGTGAATAAATCTGAAAATCGCCGACTAGACGCTTTTTCGCTGGCCGCCTTGCTGGTGTCCGCGCATTACGGCTTGGGATTTATTCTGGGAACGGCTGAGAAATCGTTGAGTTTGGGCGTTGCTGGCAGCTTGTACGCCGTCTGCCTTGGCTTAGGTACGATCGCTCTTTTGGGACTGGCAAAGTTTTACTGGACACAAGTAGAGCAAATCTGGACATTACTGGGCGATCGCTACGGCAGGGAAGTAAAAATCGGCGTGGGGTTGATGTCTTGGTCATCGCTGATTGGCGTTGAAGCTGTGCAGATGATTTCTGGAGCCTTTATTCTCAAAGTCTTGGGGATACCCATACTTCCCAGTATGGTTGCTTTGGCTATTTTGTTTACAATTGTTTCCTTGCTGCCAGTAGAGAAAGCTGGCTTTTTATTTCGAGGGCTATTAGTTATAAATTTGTTGGCTCTGCTGTACGGTTTGTGGGTGTTGCACGGATTACCTGACTATTTGCGATCGCCCTTAGAATTTATTCCTTCACTACAACAAATAAGTCCACCGAATTTAGCAGGCATCTCCCTATCCACAATTCTGCTAGTTCTCATGGATATGAAGTATCAGCAATTTGTTGTTCAAGCAAAGGATGTGCGAAGTCTGTATCAGGGCTGTGCGCTGGCGGCCATTTTGCTGCTGTTGCTCGCCTTTTTGCCTTCGTCAGTTGTAGTAGCTGCCCAAAATGCCGGAATTTTGCCCCCTGACATTGATGGGAAAGAGACGCTCCCCTTTATCCTGTCATGGATCGGCGGTGGGACTGACAAGCCTTTAGGTATTGTCCTGATTATGTCTTTATTAGTACCTGCGCTGGGTGTTGGCAGCAGTATATTGCGGGTGCAGAGTAAGACTGTTTTAGACTTTAACTTTCTGCCTGCATCTAAGTATAATCGGCTGCTTGTCGCTGTTGCCAATTCCCTCTTAAGCCTAGCTGTTGCTTTGAAGGGCGGCGAAATTGTTAATTTAATTGTGTCATTTTATGCAGCTTATGTAGCTGCAGTGTTTGTTCCCTTCGTTACTTACCTGTGTACTCAAACTCAACCTTATACTGACTCTAAATTGAGTGTTAGGTTTTCTTTACTTATGGGCAGCCTATCTGCCCTATCTATACTAATTTTAAATCTTATCAACCCTAAAGGCACAGCTTTTGGTAGCGTTGAGTTAAATATTATGGTAACGGGGATTATCTTTGGTTTATTAGGTCTTTTGCTCGGTTATTTAATAGATAAATATATGTTACCCTCCCAAGTAAGAGAAGAAATTTAAGCGTTTTTTACTCACATTTACAACACTATAAACAGCCGCATGATGTAAACGCTGCCATCAAAATTAGAAATGCCGAATTGCGGATTTTGGCAGTGGGAACCAATGTTTGTGCTCAAGGAGGGGATGTAAAACCAAAGAAAGGCGGATTTCTTACATCCACCTTTCTTTGGTCGTGAGCGTTAAGTTGGGAAGCCCACACTTACCTTCGGGGAAGTGTGGGTAGTTGGCTTAAGAAGTCATCGCCGGTTCAGCTGCTTGGGTCTGTTCAGAACTGTCAGTATTGACCTGCTCGCTCTTCGTTTCTAGAGTACTGGAAGATTCTGAACCAGCAATTGCGCCTTGGCTTTCACCCAAGTTAATTCTGACTACTCGGCGTTGTGCATTTTCCACTTTAGGCAGCGTCAGCGTTAAGATGCCATTCTTGAACTCAGCTTGTACCCGATCGTTTTGGACATGAACAGGTAAAGGAATCATCCGTTGGAATTTACCGTACCGGAACTCCGAGCGGAAATATCCTCGATCTTCAGCCTTGTTTTCATA
>JAHHGU010000063.1 GCA_019359765.1 Aphanothece sp. CMT-3BRIN-NPC111 | reverse complement strand
TATCTTTAGGGTTTCCCCGGTTGATTGCTCTAATTAACTTGTTTCCTTATTCTATGCAGCCATGCCTAAAAGAGGAGGTTTTCTACTTTTCCTCTGCCTAGAGTGACAAAAGCCAGATACATTCACTCTGACAAAAAAACTCCCCCAGATTATCTGAGGGAGAAGGAATTTAAGCTTTCAAAAACTTAATTAAACCGGGACTGGAGTATTTGCACTCTTCTTCTGAGGACTTGCAACCATCTTCATGCCTGCTGGCGTTGCTAAAGTCAAACCCCGACGTACCGGACGAACCGGACGCTTATTGACAAGCGACACAGAGTAGCGCGACAAAATCGTTGCCAACACCAGTTTCATTTCATACTGGGCAAATGCCATACCAATACAGCGACGATTACCGCCACCAAAGGGTAAAAACTCGTATGGGGAAAATTGCCGTTCTAAAAAGCGCTCTGGCTTGAATTGCTTTGGCTGTGGATAAACTTCCTCCCGATGGTGGGCTAAATAGATACTGGGAATTATTAGCGTCCCCGGTTCTAATTTGTAGCCCATAATTTCCATCGGGGATTTGACTATCCTAATAAAAGTATTGGCAACAATTGGGTAGATGCGAAGCGTTTCAGAGCAAACCGCAGTCAGATAGGGCAGCTTGGCAATGGCACTCGGATCTGTGTTGGTATCAACAGAGTCCAACTCTTTGAGTAGTTTGTCACGCACCTGGGGTAATTGGTCAATCCAATACAAAGCCCACGTCAACACAGAAGCAGTGGTTTCATGTCCAGCAACTAGCAGTGTCATTAACTCATCGCGTAACTCTAAATCCGTCATCGGTTCACCCGCTTCATCACGAGCAGACATCATCAAGCTGAGGATATCTTGCCGATTTAAGTTAGATTCAGCCCGACGTTCCGCAATCAGAGCATAAATGAGTTCGTCAATTTGTTGTAGTTGGCGCAGCATCCGACCCCAGGGACTCCAAGCGCCTAAATCTCGTTTCAGAAACTCAAAAAAGAAGGCGCTGGAGTTGAAGGGGGAACCCATTAAGTCCAGTGTTGAACTGAGCAGTTGCCGCAGTTGTTCTAAACGCGGCCCCTCATCGAGTCCAAACACCGCCCGCAAGATGACGCGCAGGGTGATTTCTTGCATTGACTCACGGACGTCAAAGGGTTTGCCAATTGTCCATTCAGCCATTACCTGCTCGGTAATGTCGCAGATAATCTGACCGTAAGCCCGCATCCGTTCCCCATGAAAGGGGGGTGTTAAAAGTTGCCGTTGGCGCTGATGGCGATCGCCGTCTAGTAATATCAGTGAATTATTTCCCAGCAAAAACTCTAAACCGCTGTTCCCTCTGCCAGCATCTAACTGACTGGAATCGGCAGTAAAAATCGCTTGCAGTGCTTCTGGTTGGCTGAAGTACACAATGGGAGTACCTTTGCTACCCCGTAGGGTGAAAGTGTCACCATAGGCTTTAGCATAATCATCCAGGTACTTCACAGGCTGAAAAATCAACTTTATTAGCCGCAGAAATCGCAGAGATCGCGGAGTCGTTGGCCCATCAGGGAGGCTATTAGTGAGTCTCATAGAGGCTTTTCTCTTCACGGCTATCTGATTCTATTTTGCCGATTTTTGAGGGTGGACTGTTGGCTGAAGCAAGGTGAGAGCTAACCTAAAAAAGCTCCCCTTGCTCCCAGAAAGCTGTATATTCGGTGTAGTCAGCATCGGAACCTAGCAGTGCCAAGAATAATCGCTATCATCAACGGCAAAGGGGGAGTAGGTAAAACTACTACAGCAGTCAATCTGGCTGCCAACTTCTCAGAAGAAAAACGGGTTCTTCTGGTTGATGCAGATATTCAGGGTTCGGCAACTTGGTGGGTTGAACGTAGCCAAAAAGGAATGGGCTTTGATCTATCCCAAGAGACAGATCCAAAACTTTTAGGTCATTTACGCCAGATAGAAGGCTACGATTTAGTAGTAGTGGATACGCCTCCGGCGTTGCGATCGGAAGCATTAGCGGCGGTAGTAGCGATCGCTGATTATCTGGTTTTACCCACGCCCTGTGCGCCGATGGATCTAGCTGTACTCATTGAGACAGTACGGGAAGCCGTCATGCCACTAGGAATCCCCCATCGGGTGCTTCTGACTAAGGTGGATGCGCGGAGTTTGGGAGAAGCACTGGAGGCTCAAAACACACTTCAAGAGCTAGGAATTCCCGCTTGCCATGCCTTTGTCCGGGCCTACAAAGCCCACGAACGAGCGGCTCTTGAGGGCTTGCCGATTAGTCAATCGACAGGGAAAAATGCGCGCTTGGCTCAGGCAGACTACCGCCGCGTGGCTGATGAACTACAACGTGATTGGAGGAAATGATGGCTAGAAAACGTATCGGAGACCTGCTACGCCAAGAGGCAGAAAAATCCCCAGATGCAGGAACTGAACCTGTTATAGAAGTCACCGCTGAGGAACTTCTAGAAGAAGACGCTAAAGCACTAGAGGAATTACGAATAGATACACCGAAGAAAACTCCTGCTAGTGACACCAGCCCCACAAAGGCGGAGTTAGAAGCAACTGTGGCTGAGTTGAAAGCAGCTCTACAGCAAGGAAACCAACTTGAGCTAGCACACCAACACGAAGGCTCTCTACAGCAGCAAGTTGCTGATTTGCAAGCAGAGTTGTCTGAGCAAAAAAAATTGGTACACAAGCTTCAGCAAGAGCTAGAGAAAGTCAAACCAATTAAGACAGAGCTTGAGCAAGCGAAAAAAGCAGCGCTGCAACTTGCAGACGCTAATTCCCAGCTCATTGAAGAAGTCAATGCTTTGAAAGGCCGCAAGGAAGACGTTGCTTTGAAAACACAGAAGGAAGACTTCAAACCACAAAGCTACACCAGGTCAGCGCCGCGCGTTGTAGGTGTTGCTCAACACCAAACCGGGGATAATAGTGATTTTGCTTCCAACACTTGGTTGCTGGACTAGAGGCTATTTCAATATATAGCTTTTAGCAATTAGCTTTTAGCGATTAGCGATTGGTTCTAATTAATGGGTCGCGAAACAGCTAACAGCTAACAGCTTTGTCAAAACCCGAAAATATATTGGGTATATCGGATCGCGATCGCACATTAAAAATTTGTAATTCGTAATTATAGCAGTTGAAGTAAAGGTTGGGACGAGAGGCGAACAGCCGTATCCACTCGCTTTCATGTTGGCTTTTCATCTATGATTTCCTAAACTTTTCTTCCGTTGTTATAACGTTTAGATGGAAACCCGTTACTTTACCTAAACGTGGGCGACCTGTAGAGGTCGGGGTATTCATACCCGTCTTTAATTACGAATTACGAATTACGAATTACGAATTACAATAAAACTCCCCCAGACGAGAATCTCACTGTCTGGGGGAGAATAGGGCTTAGCTAATCGCTTATTTAAGCAGGATTCGCTTGCGCTCTCTTTTGAAGCAGGCTAATAATGTAAGCTTTTTCTAGAATTCCTACCAGCACCCCATTTTCACGAATGACAGGTAGCTGAGTTAGCTTCTGTTGTTCCAGCAGCGTCACGACTTCCAGCAGCGATTGATCGGATTTTACTGTCGTGTCTAGCTGGCAAGGTTGCATCAGTTCCTTGACCTGAGTTTCTGGCCACTGGGAAGTGGAGATGGTTTTGAGATCGTCAACTGCGATCGCACCGACCAGTTGCCCTTCCTCATCTGTCACCAAGAACCGCGACCAATTGCCTTTGCCGATAATGTATTCGTTAGCAAACTCTCTCAGAGAAAGCTCTGCTGGCACAATCGGGCTATTCGGGGTTACTGCATCTTCAGCTTTCAGTCCTGCTAGTTTATCCTGCACTCTGGCAGTCTGGGCAGCTCGACCAGCATTTTGCAGTAAGAACCAACCTACTAACAGATTCCAGAATTGACCTAAAAACAGCCCCGAGGCGATCGCTACCCAACCAATTATCTGACCTACGCGACCCGCAAAAACGACGCCTTTGTAAGGATTGCCAGTAATCTTCCAGACTATAGCTTTGAGGATATTACCGCCATCTAGAGGTAAGCCAGGAATTAAGTTAAACAGCGCCAGCGCTAAGTTGATTGAGGCTAGCAGTCCCAGAATCGCTGCCAACGGCCCGGAAACACCTGTTCCTATACCAATGAGGGTGAGCAGACCGAACAGCACTAAGCTAACCAAGGGACCTGCGATCGCTACCCAGAATGCCGCCTCTGGCGTGCTTGATTCTTTTTCTAGGTTGGCTAAACCACCAAAGAGAAATAAATTAATTGATTTAACTTCAATTCCCTGCCGGATAGCTACAAAGCTGTGCCCCAATTCATGTGCTAAGACGGAGGCAAACAACAACAGCGCGGCGATAAATCCCAGTACCCAGGGGAATCCCCCGCTTAATTGGGGAAATTGAGCCGCTACTCCACCGCCATAGCTCCAAGTCACCAACCCCAGGACTAAAAACCAGGACGGATGCACGTAGAAGGGAATGCCAAATAGATTGCCGACGCGAATAGTGCCGTTCATGCGGACTACCTCTGATTTCTGTTTAGAGAGACTTTGTTTAACTTCTCTCTTTCTTTATTCACTGTAACGAAATGTAACGGGCATTTTCATATTTCAACTACCGTGGTATCCGTCAGTTGAGGTTCGGTTTTGGGAATACGGTACTGTGCAGCCTTCCTTGCTGCCTGGGCATAATAGAATCAGCACTGCTCACCGATTGGCTCAGTGGCATCATATCCTTGGGCAGAATATAGCTCTCCCTCATGCTACAGGCTCTTACTATGACTGTCTCTGCAACCCAAATCACCCGCTCTTATAATCAAGACGATATCCAGCAAATTCTCGCCTCGGCGATCGCGCGTCAAGCAAACGACGCAGAGTTTACCCATGAGCAGCTTGTAGAAATCGCGGCTGAATTAGATATTTCGCTAGAGTGTCTTCAGGCAGCAGAACAAGAGTGGTTAGCCCAGCAGGGAGAATTGCAAAAACGGCAGGATTTTAATATTTACAGACGTGGTAAATTACAGAAAAGTTTGGGTAAATATGCGATAGTCAATACTTTTTTAATTCCGCTGAATCTAGTCAGTGCTGGGGAGCTTTCTTGGTCTTTATATATATTATTATTTTGGGGACTAGGATTGGGGCTAAATGCTTGGAATGCTTATCAGTCTGATGGCGAGGATTACGAAAGAGCATTTCAGCAGTGGTATCGCAAGCACCAGATGAAACAATCAATTAATACATTCTTCAATAAGTTTTTGAAGGCTTATAACTGATACAAGAAGTGGATTTGAGAGTTTTTTTACCGCAGATGAAAGCAGATAAACGCAGATAAACGCAGAGATCTTGCTTGCTTAAATTATTTTTCTGATAAAAGCTTATTAGCAGGAGACAGAGGAGCGTCCAGATCAACTCCTCTAACGTCATTCAGGGGGATTAACTCAAAACTCTGTACGGGCGGGTTTAGCAGATGAATCTGTGGTCGAAACAGAACAATCCTTCAACATTACCCGCCCCTACAACTCAAAACTCAAAACTTAAAACTCTTTAACCTAAATGGTGGGGCTATATACGGGCAAGGTTAATGCCTAACGTGCTATAACGCCTCAGGTTCTGGAAGTTTTTCTCCGAAGTTAGGCTGAAAATTTGTAACAATTTCTATTGAGTGTGTGTTGATTTCCTTAGAATGGGGCAATACGGTCTTAGCCGTTACCAGTCCTGTCCAGGAGATTGACTTATGCTAGACATTAGCTGTACTATTCCGATTCCTACCACTCCACAAGAACTAGAACAGACTCTTCAGCACTATAGAGAAAGTGACATAGATGGGCTGGAACTATTTTGTGAGTGGCAGGCAATTTGTGAGGCTTCGCTAACACAAGAGTTCTCTGAGCTTAATAGTGACGGCGTTTCTGGGGAAGACAGCTACTAAGTTAAGCTTCAAGACCAGGTTGTAATTGGGGCGATCGCATAGCGTGTTCCGTTGGCGTAGCCTGTCTGGAGGACTTAGGAACGTATCGCGCTTAGTAGAGATTGAAGCCGAAGTGCGATCGCTTATAAATTAAAAGTCTGCGAAGGCAGGCAAAGTTCCGTGTAGCTACGCATGGAGTGCGTTCCGCTGCTGAAGACGCTTCAACGTCATCCCCCAGTTCTTGTTAAGGCTATTGTTTCAGTTGGCTATCCGTCAGATTCATCATACCGAAGGCAGCTTGTTCAACGTCTCCTGCGTTTGGGAGTCGATAACAGAACTCCAGTCATCGTTGTTCACCGCAGCCTCAATTTTATGGCGTTGCTGGCTCTTATCTGTATCCAATTCATGGCTCAGTTTTGTGTCAGCAATTGCTTGACGCATTTTGAGTTTTTTCTCCTCGTAGGCTTGGCGCTCTGTAGCTGACATTGCCACCTGCGCCGCTTCACCTACTGTACTAGTCCACATTTCCCTAGCATCACTGTTACCTGGGGGAATGCTGCCGAGTTGTTCAAGCCAGGCATCACGTAACTGTTCCATTGCTTCGCGCTTCGGGAATTTGAATGTTTGCACACGCACAAAAGCGCACGTTTGCTGACCATTTTGGGCTACATGACTGTTAAGGGCAAGTAATACATTTCGAGAGTAGCCTACATACTGCGTGCGCTGCTCGGCATCTAACACAGCATACACGCCAGCGACCTTAGCGTTTTGAGCCTGTTGGCACCACGTCTCAAGTGCTAGCAACTCAGTACCATTGGATTCAAGATCGGGAGTACTTGTCACCGTGGCGGCGTGTTCGTCACCAGAACTGTACAAAAAGTCGTGCAACCCTCGGTGTTCAATAGGTACATTTTGATGTTCACTGGGTAGATTTTTGTTTGTCTCCATCTGGGTAGTCTCCATTCCCTAAAAGTCTGCAACTTTGACATACTCCCCGACCGTCGATGTACGGGGATTCTTATTCGTGGTTCACAGAAGTCCACTTGCTATATCAGGTTGCCCATCAATAGTAGAGGCAGTCTTCTCCCCACGCTTTCCCTCTTGTGAGGCGGCTTCTTCTTGCCCAGAAGTACCGTTTTTCTGCCACTCAACACCCAAGATATTCATCCCATAAAGCAAAATGTTCAGAGCCGCATTGGTATCACGACAAATTTCAATTTTGCAACTAGGGCATGAATGTGTTCTGGTGCTAAGGGACTTTTTTACTCTATGACCACAGTTTGAGCAATCTTGAGATGTATAGCTAGGCGATACCGCCACCACAGCCTTATCCCAAATCTTGCCGTAGTAGTCCAGCCATTGAGTGTATTGATACCAGCCAGCATCAGAAATTGACTTAGCCAGGTGATGATTTTTGACCATATTGGCAATCTTCAAGTCCTCATAAACAACCACATCGTTAGAGTGGACTACGCACCGAGCTTGTTTGATTGCCCAGTCTTTACGCTGTCTTTGGACTTTTAGGTGGATTTTACCCAGTCTTTTCCTTTGCCTGTGGTAGTTCTTTGATTGAAATTTAGCTCCCTTAACAAACTTCTTGCTCAATCGTTTCTGGGCTTTCTTCAGTCGTTTTTCCGACTCCCGCAAGAATTGGGGGTATACCACGGTGTTGTCGTTTTGGTCTTTGGTGAAAAACTTTAGACCTAAATCTAACCCGACAATATTACCCGTGTATTTGCCCTTTTCCTTACGATCAGCATCAAAACAGAACTGAGCATAATAGCCATCTGCCCTTCTGACTACTCGCACACGATTAATCTTTAATCTATGCAGGTCTTCTTGGGTTTCGTTGTTGCAAAATATCGCTAAGGTTCCAATCTCAAAGCCGTCAGTGAAAGTGATTGATTTGCAATCATCTGACAGCCTCCATCCTGAAACCTTATACTCTACTGAGCGACAATGTTTTTTGAACTTGGGAAAGCCTTTCTTCCCTGTACCTTTTTTACATCGAGCATAGAAGTTAGAGATAGCAAACCAAGCACGCTCAGCACTAGCTTGTCTAGCCGCCGAGTTTAACTTTTTGGCAAAAGGAAACTCCTTAGCTAAATTCTTACAGAGTGCGTACAAAACAGCCTTGTTAACATCCTGATTGTCTATCCAGAAGCCCACGGCTTTGTTCCTGATAAACTGGGCTGTGCGGATGGCTTCATCAATTGCTAAATACTGCTCTGTTGTGCCGTTTTTTAGCTTTACTTCTCTTACTATCATGCTCTAACTATAGCATTTTTATCCGCTATAGTGCTAGATAAATATAGTAGGAGAATTTAAAGCCGTCCTTTATGACGGGGCTTTAGACCCAATTTCTTGGTAAGCCGATCCTATACCATAAGCATTGGTGAGCCTTCCGTAGCTTAAGAGCCAATGCATCCAAAACTCTTTACTTACAGGAAATTGAATCTCTCTGCTATTGTGCTGGCTGGTGGACAAAGTTCTCGCATGGGTCGGGATAAAGCCTTAATTTCTATCCAAGGGGTTCCACTGATTCGGCAGGTTTGTGAAGTCGCCGGGAATTGTGCTGCTAAAGTCTATGTGGTGACATCCTGGCCGGAACGATACCAGGATATTTTACCCAGCAGCTGCCAATTAATTCGGGAAGTGCCAATTTATGGGGACATGAAACCCCAAGGGCCGCTAGTTGGATTTGCCCAAGGACTAGCACAGGTGCAGACAGACTGGGTGCTATTACTCGCCTGCGATCTTCCCCAGTTGCGAGTCGAGGTATTGCAAAACTGGATAGTTGGACTGGAAAATGTGCCAGAAAAAGATATCGCCCTTCTCCCCCGACACCCCAAAGGCTGGGAACCTTTATGCGGTTTCTACCGCCGCCAATGTCTGCCACTGCTAACTGAATTTATCAATCAGGGGGGGCGATCGTTTCAGTCGTGGTTAGCCCAACATCCCGTGCAGGAACTGCCCCTGTCAGATACCCAGTTGTTATTTAATTGCAACACACCTGCCGATGTGGCAGCGCTAACTCAGGAGTAAACTTACTATGGCGAGGGCATCACAAATAAGTCAAGAAAAGCGATTAGCTTTTATAGCTTTGAAAAAACTCGGCTGCCTTCATAAATTGTTGAAAGTAACAACTCCATCAAGCTAATTGCTAATTGCTAATTGCTAATCGCTTTCTTGGTCAATCCCTGGCATCAATGCAAGTTTCCATCGCTTTAGGTGCGGAAAAATCTATTTCGCGATGCAAGGCAACTACACACTCAGAAAAGCGGGTGGGTAACAGACTACGGCGACAGTTGTTCACAACGTCTGAGGCAACAGTGTTTGGGATGCGTATGCTGATCTCAGTTACACAGTTTGCTAAATCTAGGGGGCGTCGCACTTGATAACAGGCAGAGACAGCATCCTGCGGGGGAAGCGGCGTCACCTGTTTAATATTAACGGCGCACCTGGATAACTCTGTGGGATGAAGCGCCCCCGCACAGTCAGCTGCTGCTTGTTCAGGGGAGATACCAGCCTTCAAGAGGTCAGCAGCGCATGGTCGAAACTCGTTCCGATGTGTTGCTACAGCAGGAACACTCTCAATTGCCATTGCCAATAACAACAACGTCGTCAGCTGAATAGCAGAGAAGAGGGAACGACAAAGGGGGCGGCGATCACGCGTATTGCTCAAGCTAGTATGGCGACTTGGCGTTTGCATAATAATTCTACACAAGCATATCCAACGTTATCCTACTTCGACTTCAACCGTCCTCTGCACCTTTGTACTTACGGCAATGCAAAGAGCCGCTGTTATAAAGGCGATCGCTCCCACTATCACACCAATTAAAGGTGTAATCGCTATTTTCAAGGTTCAGTTTATTAACCAGCATTTTCAGCTTTGAAAATCGTGTTTATTTTAACACAACGACACTCGTTTGTGTCGAAAAACTGGTCGGGAATTCATCCCGACGCTATCATATATTGTGCATTTAGGCACTCATCATAATAGATGACCCAAGTCAAGGTGATGGCTGCCTGCACTGCTGCCAAGCTTCTTACTTGCAACCATAGAACAGATGGCTGAGATTTGGAGGCACTCATGCTGTTTGCCCCACTTTTGTAATATGGTGATCATTCAATGCAAGCAAACTAATCGGCAATAGTCAAACAATTTTAGATTTTAGATTTTAGATTTTAGATCTAAGATTTAGGATTTAGGATTTTCGATTACAGAAGTTTTCAGATGGATGAAGTAAAGCTACTTTTTTTATGAAGAAAGAGCCGGGAACCATGATGATGAAGGATGAGCACGGTTCCCGGCTATTAAGGATGCACTCTAAAACTTATGAGGTTTTGGCGGTTCTTAATACTCTGGCACCGAGGGATCAATTTCCCGACTCCAAGCCTGAATTCCACCTTTGACATTGGTGCCTTCAATTCCTGCTTCCTTGAGAATGCCCAGCGCTTTTGCAGATCTACCACCCATCTTGCAGTGAGCAATTAAGCGATGACCGTTTAGCGCTTCTTTAACCTTCTCAACACCTTTTCCGCTTTCAATGTCTGGTAACGGCACTAGCACTGAGCCTGTAATCTTAGCAATTTCGTACTCATTGGGATTGCGGACATCAAGTAGCACAAAATCATCTGCGCCGCTGTCGATTAACTGCTTGAGTTCTTGAACAGTCATCTCAGAAAGTTCCATTTGCTGTTTAGCCTCCTCTGCTTTTGCTTGTGGGATACCGCAGAAGTGTTCGTAGTCAATTAACTTGTCAATTACAGGTCGCACGGGGTTGGGCCGCAGTTTCAACTCCCGGAACTTCATTTCTAGGGCGTTGTACAGCAGCAGCCGTCCACTTAAGGTTGTACCTTGGCCTAAGATAATTTTGACCGTTTCCGTTGCTTGGATAACGCCAATTATTCCTGGCAAAATACCCAAAACGCCGCCTTCAGCACAAGAAGGCACCATTCCCGGTGGTGGGGGTTCGGGATAAAGGTCGCGGTAGTTGGGACCACCTTCGTAGTTAAAGACAGTTGCTTGCCCTTCAAACCGGAAGATGGAACCGTAGACGTTTGGCTTGTTTAGCAGCACACAGGCATCATTCACCAAATAGCGGGTGGGGAAGTTATCTGTGCCATCCACCACAATGTCATAAGGCTTGATAATTTCCAGGGCGTTTTCGGAAGTGAGGCGAGTTTCGTAGAGGTCAACTTGGCAATTAGGGTTGATTTCCAGAATCCGAGTTTTGGCAGACTCAATTTTAGGTTTGCCAACCCAAGAGGTGCCGTGGATAACCTGGCGTTGCAGGTTAGAACTATCAACGATATCAAAATCGACAATGCCGATACGTCCGATCCCAGCAGCAGCCAGATACAGCAGCAGGGGGGCACCTAGTCCACCTGTGCCGATACACAGCACGCTGGCGGCTTTGAGGCGTTTTTGCCCTTCTAGTCCAACTTCGGGCAGAATTAAGTGCCGCGAATAGCGTTCGTATTCTTCTTTAGTTAACTGGACTTCATCCAGATTCGGGTTCAGCATGAGCTTGCAGGTAGGGCAGCGAGAACTTATAGTCTATTAAAAATACAATAGCCTTTGTGTCTTTGTGTCTTTGTGGTTTTTAAATTCTTAATCTAGCTTAATAATTTCCTCTAACTGGAACTGGTGAGCGTCATTAAGACTCCAACTGCGGAGGTCACAAGCTTTGCCTTGTTGGACAGAGACGATGATATAGGAGTATTCCTGCCAAGCACAGGTGCGATCAAATTCCGAAGGAATCGCTGGGTAATCGGGGTGAGAGTGATAGATTCCGATTATATCTAAGTGGCGATCGCGTGCTGACCGTTGGGCCTTGAGTAGATCTAAAGGCGCGATCGCATACCGACGCGATTTTGTTGTCACTGCTTCAGCGTCCGGGTAATCATCCACTGTTTCCGCACTCCACGCATTCTCTGTCTGCCAAATTTCTACCAATGTTTTAGCATCATCACCCATCTGCCCTAGCATGATGCCGCAGCATTCATCGGGGTAGGTGTTTTCAGCGTGGGCGCGGATTGTTTGAAGATGTTCTGGGATAAGTTTAATTACCACATTTATTTTGATAGGGGAACAACTTTTTATAAGAGTATCTCATCTGTGTTCATCTGTGGTTAAAAATAACTTAAAACTACTTTTGGGATAGGTTCTTCTTGAGGCACAGCACTACTCTTACCCTACGAATAACCCCAACCTACATTAATTAATTTAACGGAATAGTAACTGTAAAAGTTGTGCCCGTTCCAACTTCACTTTTCACGTCAATCTTACCTTGGTGAATATCCACACACTTTTTGACAATAGCTAGCCCTAGCCCAGTACCGGAAATAGTGCCAACATTTTTTCCTCGGTGAAATAACTCAAATAGATGTTGAAAGTCTTCTGGAGGGATACCAATGCCCTCGTCGCTAATTTGGAAGACTACCGATCCATCCATCCAGGCTAGGTCAAAATGAACTTTGCTCCCAGATGGTGAATACTTAATTGCATTAGAAAGTAAATTACTGAGGATTTGCCGCAGCAATTTTTCATCAATGTAAGCATTCGTACTCAAAACTTTATTACAGTCTATTTGCAAGGAAATTATGTGATTAGTCGTAATCCCAAGTTCCTGTTCTTCCACTAAATTATGGCAAAATTCTACCAAATCAATCCAGCTAGGGTTGAACTCCAATTTTCCAGCTTCAGCCCGATTGATGAGCAAAACATCTTCTAAGAGATGAGTCATATATTTTACAGATAATTTAATGCGCTCAAAATGCTTTTTCTTTTTTGCTTCGTCGAATCTTTGGTTATAATTTTGTAGTAATTCCGCCGAAGAGAAGATGATGCTCAAGGGAGTGCGAAACTCGTGGGAAGTTGTGGTGATAAAGTTGGATTTGAGCTCGCTAAGTTCTTTTTCTTTATTCAGAGTATTGCTGATATCTTCTTCCGCCTGCTTGCGCTCAGTGATGTCGTTAAGGGTGCCAGAGGTGCCGAGGATCGTATCGTCAGAAGCCAACGTTAATCGGGTATGCACCTCAATCCAGCGAAAACCACCATCTGCCGTCAGGTATCTAGTCTCAAACCGAGAAGAGTATTTTTCGCCCTTTATGACTTGTTGGAACAGCTCCAGGTTGTATTGGCGATCGCTTGGATAAATATACTCTAAGAAGTTTTTGCCAATACTTTCATTTAGTGCAAATCCAGTAATTTCAGTCCAGGCGGGATTGAGAAACGTCCATAAACCCGCAGCATCCGTCTGGAAAATTACTTCGCTAACGTTATCTACAACGGATCGATACTGTTTCTCTCTTTCCTGCAACGCTTCTAAAAGTTCAGCTTGGGCTAGGGCAATGCCCACTTGGTTGGCAAGTTGTTGTAGGAGTTCAATTTCAAAATCAAACCACTGCCGTGGGCCAATACAATTATGGGCAATCAGCAGACCCCAAAGTTCTTCTCTCTGGAAAATTGGCACCACCAGTTTAGCCTTCACCCCAAACTGCTGCAAAAATTCTGCTAGGCAAGGTGCAATGTCATCATTCTCCACGTCCTCAATCGCCCGGAATCTTCCCTGGCGGTATAGCTGCTGGTACTCTTTTGGAATAACTTCCGAATCGAAACTTTTTCCTATAAGGGCAGACCAACCCGAAGTCACAGCCTCTGTGACTGTAGTCCCAGTTCCATCTGACCACAGGCGATAGAGCAAAACTCGCTCCACTTGCAGCAGCGATCGCACTTCCGTGACCGTGGTTTGAAGAATATTCTCTAGTTGCAAAGACTGGCGGATCTTGAGCGTAATTTCCGCAAACAATTGGGAGCGCAAATTTTGGTGCTGTAATTCTTCTTCTATCCGCTTGAGATTATCAATGTCGGTGTTTGTCCCAAACCAACTGATCAGCCGACCCTCTTGATCATACAAAGGTAAGGCACGCGCGATGTGCCAGCGATAGGTTCCATCAACCCCACTCTTGAGGCGAAATTCAATTTCATAAGGCTTGCCCGTTTTCAGAGCCTTGCTCCAGCAGTTGAGAGACCGTAACAGATCCTCTGGATGCACCGCTGACTGCCACCCCTCGCCCAGGACTTGTTCGGCTGTGCAGGCGAAGTAGTCTAGAACGCGCTGGTTCACGTAATCGAGTCCACCGTCTACCTGTGCAGTCCATATCTGCTGGGGGATAACTTCGGTGAGTAAGCGAAAGCGCTGTTCACTTTGTTGTAACTCCTTCTGGGCCCGCCTGCGCTCAGCAACCTCGATTTGCAGTTGCTCATTAGCCTGCTTCAGGGCAGCAGTCCGTTCTTCTACCCGAAACTCTAGTTCTTCCTTGGCTTTTTGTAGTTCTGCTTCAACCCGCTGGCGCTCTATTAGTTCAGCTTGTACCTTTTGATAAAGCTCAGATTGCTGAATAGCGATCGCCACCTGGGTTGCCAATTTTTGTAGCAAATCAATCTCTGATTGCTGCCACTGGCGAGGTTCCGAGCAGTGATTAGCAACTAGTAGACCCCACAGTTCTTCCCCTTGAAAGATAGGTACAACCAAATTGGCTCTGATCTGAAACCGAGCCAGTAAATCAATGTGACACTGGCTTAAACCTGCTGCGTAGATATCTGCTGTTACCTGTATGCGACCCTTTTTATAGAGATGAACATAGTTTTCTGCAAAGTAAGTGTCATTAACTATTGTTCCTAGAATCGGCATCCAACCGTCAGCTACAGATTCCACCGTCACTGCCCCACTCCAGCCCGGATCAAAGCGGTAGATAATTACTCGGTCTGTCTGGAGAAATTGCCGCACTTCTGCCACTGTAGTGTTGAGAATTTCATCCAAATCGAGGGATTGACGAATGCGGAGTGCAATCGTAGCTAAAATGTACTCGCGCTCAATCTCTTCCTGCATATAAAATTTAACCCTCCACTTAGGGTATGAAAGTATTTATTACCAACAACCAAATCGAATACCTACTTTTAAGCAAAGTGCATCCCGATGTAAAGATTTTAGGCACCCATAGCCTGTAAATATTTATTTTATTTACTAAATATTGTTAAGGATAACGGGGAAAAAATTATCTTTAGCATAATTATTCGATTTCTGGTAACTGCTATCGAGGTATTAGCTCATAAATGCGGCTTGAAAAAGTTTTATCTATTTTGCCTTACTATCTGTCAGATAATTATCACATATTAATTTTATCTGCTGAATCGAGCCAAAAACGTGATTCAGCCTTGTCTGCAACACCTAACTTTGACCAAAAATAACCAAATTCAAGCCCCCGAATTAATACGCGAGTGTCAATCCAAAATCCAAAATCTAAAATCCAAAATCGAATGACCTGACATTGCTTTCCACCTGTCACAATAAAATTGGTGGAGTTACAAGGAGGCATAGTGTTTTCAGGACTTAAAAAAATCAGTTCTCGTCAACGCAAAATTGTGCAAGTGGTTCTCCGGAACGGTTGGGGGTATATGCGAGGGCTGCTTTTGGGTGGGAAAGCTGAAGAACCATCACTGCCACCCCCTAGAGTACTGAGCAATATCTTGGTGGAATTAGGCCCTGTCTACATTAAGCTTGGGCAACTACTCAGCACGCGCCCAGATTTATTACCACCGGCTTATATTGAAGCTTTGACAGCTCTGCAAGCTGAAGTTCCATCAGTTCCTTGGGAAGCAGTAGAAACCATCATTCGCGAGCAACTTCCACAACCCCTAGAAGAAATCTTTACAGTCGTTAATCCTCAACCCGTTGCCGCAGGCTCGATTGCCCAAACCCATCGCGCCACGCGCATTGATGGGCGTGAAGTCGCCCTAAAAATTCAGCGCCCGGGTATTGGCAGAATTATTGAGCAAGATATCAAATTGCTTCGCGGTTTGGCACGCCTAGTCAGCCGAACTGAATTTGCTCGGTATTACAATCTAGTTTCTGTAGTTGATGAATTTGCCACGACGCTGCGGGCTGAACTCAACTTCACTCAAGAAGCCAGCTACACAGATTTACTGCGCCGCAATCTCTCCAAAAGTTATTGGTTCGATCCCCAAAGGCTGGTTATTCCCCAAATTCACTGGGACTTGACTACTGAAAAGTTACTTGTTATGGAGTGGCTGTACGGAGTCCCCCTCTTACTAGCAGACTTTCAGGGGAATAAATACGGCGGCGATGCTAATGCAGAACGCCGAGCCATTGCGGATCTAATTGTCAGAGCCTACTTTCAACAATTCTATATTGATGGCTTTTTTCATGCCGACCCCCATCCGGGAAATTTGTTTTATCTCCAAGATGAACGCATTGCTTTTATTGATTGTGGCATGATGGGTCGTCTTGACCCCCGAACTCAGCAAATTTTAACAGAATTAATTTTAGCGATCGCTAACTTAGATCCCCGGCGTTGTAGTCAATTAACCCTAGAAATAGCCGAGTCTAGTCAACTGGTAAATATCGCTAACCTGGAAAATGATTTTGACCACTTGCTGCGACGCTACTACAACCTAAATTTGGCGGACATTAACTTTAGCCAGCTTATTTACGAAGTCTTGCAAACGGCTCGTAAAAACAAAATTAGCCTCCCTAGTAACATGGGCTTGTATGCAAAAACTATCGCCAATTTGGAAGGAGTTGCTCGCAAACTGAATCCTGATTTCAATTTTGTCGATCAAATTAAACCACTAATGGCGGATTTATTCCGACGCAGATTAGTAGGAGTTGCACCTCTCCAAGACTTCTTAAGAGCGGTACTAGATGTCAAAACTTTATCTCTAGAAGCACCTAGGCAAATTGAGATGTTGTTAAATCGCGTTACCTCTGAAACCTTGCAATGGAACGTAGCCCTGCGAGGACTCGATCCATTCCGGCGTAGTCTCGATAGTATCGGCAATCGGCTTTCATTTAGTATTGTGACAGCGGCTATACTTATTGGTGCCGCGATGATTTTTTCTAAAGATCCCGGCAATCCTATTTTCTTTTGGGTTAGTGGTATTTTGTTCGTAGTAGCTAGCTTGCTCGGGCTGTGGTTAATTTTTAGTATGATTAGAAGCGGGCGAGTCAAGTAGCTACAGTTAAGTAGTTATCCTCTAGAAAAAATTAGAGCAATCCTAAATCATTTGTGAACTTTCTCTAGATCTTTTTCCTTCGTGTCTTTGCGTCTTTGTGGTTTATTAGAAAAGTATTTTTCACAAATCAAATAGGATTGCTATATAGCTTTTGGTAAATCAATCTCATCTGAAGTTTGCTTGAACTTGTCCTCCTCATAGCTAATAGCTATAGCAGTTGCCTTGTCAGATGTTTGACAATCGGCACGAGGTCTAATGCACCCAGAACTGGTGCTATAAATGAAGGATCGCTAAAAGCTAATTGCTAAAAACTAAATTCTATTGAGGCGTTTTTTGCAAATCAGGTCGTTCTTCAGGGACAATTGCCCCTTCCACTGGGCAAACTTGCAGACATATACCGCAATCAATACAGGTGGCAAAGTCAATCCAGTACCAGTCTGTACCCTTCGTATTCTTACCTGGGCCTTCATGAATACAGGCAACAGGGCAGGCATCCACGCAATCAGCGACACCTTCACAGGTATTAGTAACAATAGTATGCGGCACAGTGTTCTCTCTCTGACGATCAACAGGCGGTTGCTTCTAGCCTATCAATGATAACTACTTCTGAGGAATGCTAGTCAAGCGATTTTAGATTCAAGAATTGACCTCGCCCAAAGAATCGGACGAGGCTTGAACCAAATTTCACGTCGTCAACTATTATTGAGAGTTTCAATCTCTGGCGTCCCCTCGGCTTTGACCCAGGCAATGCGAGAGATACGGCAGCGACGGGCATATTCCCGAATCTCTGCGGGTTCGCGCCCGCCTAAATCCATCTCCACCCGCACTAAATGCGCCGATTCTCTGAGTTTTTGGGCATAAGCAAAAGCAGCAGCCGACTCTTGAGATGTCACCGGGACAACTAACCAGTCACTCGCTGGTGTCTGCCTAGGCAATTGACCGTCGGAGAGTAAAACCTGGTGTATATCTTCGATATTGAGTGCAAAACCAATTCCTGGGTACGTTTCTCCCTGGGGATGATAAAGACCCAGCAGTTGGTCATAGCGACCACCCTGCCCTAAAACTCGCGCTTGGGCATCAGCATCACTTACGACTTCAAACACAATGCCAGTGTAGTAGTCAAAGGTTTGAATCAAAGTCAGGTCAAGAATTATGGGTAAGGGAGTGGTGCAGGTGTCGCGGAGAAGTTCAACGAGGGATTTGAGATGATTGACAATTATTAGCCCAGACTCGTCTAACTTTAAAACCGCAATTTTTTGCAACACGTCTTCTGGGCGTCCGCGCAGCTCGAACAAAGACAACGCCAGTTGCTGATGTTCTGGCGACAGGGGCAAAGTTTCCAGGGTAATGCGGTCAAGATTGGCAATGCAGAAGCGGATCTTTTCTTGTAGCTGGATGGGAAAGGAGGAGAGGAGCGATCGCGTTAGACCTGCTTCTCCCAAAATTAGCTGCCACTTCGACAAACCCAGCTGGTTGACGCAATCTGCCAGCAAGAGAAGAATCTCGGCATCTGCCACCAATCCGCCCCCACCCAGCAGCTCAACACCTGCCTGGTAGAATTCTTGCTGACGTCCATGATGACCGACAGGCGAGCGACGGAATATATTGGCGTTGTAGTAAAGGCGTTGGGGGTAGGCAGCTCCCATGCGGGTCACAGAAGCCCGTGCGATTGAGGCTGTAAGCTCTGGGCGCAGTCCTAACGTTCCCTCTTCGATATCCTGTACCTGGATAACCGTCGAAGGCTGAATTACCCCACCAGCCATCAAAGTTTCCAACCGCTCTAGGGTAGAGGTAATAATTCGGTGATAGCCCCAGCGCTGAAACACCTGCTGCAAGCGGTTTTCTACCCAGAGTTTTTGGGCGACATCTAGGGGCAGCAAATCTCTCGCGCCTGGGGAATAAAAGTTTATGCCTTTGTCATCCCCTTTTTTAATAGGGAAAGAGGGGGGTGATTGATGAACCATTATTTCTTCTTACCACCAAACAGTCCACCAAATAAGCCGCCGCCGGATTGATCGGAGGGCTTGCCCCCTGTTGACTTGTCTTGAGCGGACTGTTGGGGGGTTTTTGTCTTGCTGCCAGCTGCTTTTTGAGCGAGGGCATCTAGTATTTGTTTAGTCTGTAAGGCTTTTGGGTCTTGGGGATTCAATTGCAAGGCTTTGTTAATGTGAACTTTAGCCATTGTCGCCTGATTTTGTTTCAAATAAGCCATTCCTAGTAAGCTGTGGGAGCTGCTATTGTTCGGCTCTAGATGCAGAGCATCCCGCAACTCCAAAACTGCTTTAGCAAAATTGTTCTTAGCAATATACTCTTCTGCACGACGGAGATACGGATCGACTGGCGATGCTTTTGGCTGCGGAACTACTTTATTCTCCATATCTTTGGAGCCACCAGCCTGAGTGCCGCCGAATGCTGCATCATTCCCCGTTGTCCCTGGGGTTCTGAATCCTTGAGTGTCTTTGCCTTTCTGGAGCAAATAGACCATGTTCAGCTCGCTGATTTGAGCGATCGCATCTAAGCTTTTGTCTAGGGATTCATATTGATTGGCTGCCAGGTTTTGCAGCAAGGTTTTATAAACGTTGTCTAAATTGCCCCCTGTTTGGGCTAATTGCTTGGCGGCTTCACTTTTGAGTTGTTGGACTTGAGGTGCTTCTCCTGCGAGGCGCTTACTTATGCGCCTCAGCATGACCATATGTTCAGCCCGATTGCGAACCTTAGACAGTTGTGCATAAGCTGGGCTTACCAGCTTCGAGAACAGCTGCACTGCCCAGTCTTTCTCCGCTTGGGTTTCTGCTGGGCAACTATCGGGATGCAGGTGACGAGCAATCTGCTTATAACGTTGGCGGATTTGTTCGGGGTCTGCATCAATTGGAACCCCTAAAATTGCGTGGTGGTCGATGAACTCAAACTTGAATAGTCCTTGTTCGATTTGAAAAGACATAGCGCCCTGTCCGATATCTGTGCCTAAGGCCTTGCTTATAGTATGTCGTAGATTTTTGCCCCGAGCACACTAGCCTAATCTACCAGGAACCGGGCAGAACACTACAGCCAATAATTAGAAAACAGCCTAACTAATGCCTTTATACCCAGCCTTTCAAAGGAGAAATTTGCAAAAGCTCAGTGCTGAGTTCCTGGTGAATTTTTCCATTGGTTGCCAGAATCCGACCAGAACTAATTATCAAAGGGCTACCATCATAGGAGGTCACTTTGCCACCTGCTTCCTCTACTAGCAATATCCCTGCGGCTATATCCCAGGGCGATAGTCCCCTTTCCCAATAACCATCCAGGCGTCCGCAGGCAATATGAGCCAGATCCAGAGATGCAGCACCGCTGCGCCGCACACCCTGCGTTAGGTGAGTCAGCTTACAGAACTCGGCATAGTTATTATCTGCTGTTTCTCGCCGGTCATATGCGAAGCCTGTGACTAACAGGCTTTTGCTGAGTTGAGATGTAGGGGAAACGCCAATCGGGCGTCTATTGCGCGTTGCTCCTAAGCCTTTAGCTGCACGAAACAATTCGTTATGGAACGGATCGAAAATGGCACCGACTTGAGGAATTCCATCAATTAGTAGCCCTATCGATACAGCGAAAAAGGGATACTGATGAGCGTAATTGGTTGTACCATCCAGGGGATCGATCGCCCAAAGGTACTCGCTGGTAGTATCTCCTAGTTGACCTGATTCCTCTGCCAGAATCGAGTGGTGCGGCAGATGACGGCGCAGGACATCTAAAATAGCAACTTCTGCATTTTTATCGGCTTCGGTTACTAAGTCGCCGGGGCGTCCTTTTTCTTCCACTGCTTCTAAGTTGCCCAAATAGCCTTGCAAGATGGCCCCGGCAGCCAGCGCCGCTTCCGTGGCAATATCGAGAAAATTTTGCAGCTGTTCGGAGGTATGTTTGGTCATCTCAATAGCTTTCAGCCGTCAGCTTGGTGAACTTCGCGTGTCCAAAAAATCAGCATACCAGGGACTTAGAGCCTATCCCCAAAAGAATTTTGTCCGACAACTATTTGCGTCTATCGGCTTGCTGAAAGCGGTAACAAATATCTTTAATTGACTTTTCGGATAGGTTCTGAGATTTCTAGCGACAAACCAAAAGCGGCCAACTAGCGATATTTACGTTGAAACTCAGCTGGTGTCAGCCGCATCGGTTGAGAGGGGTTCCAAATGCCCCGTCCCATAAGTCTGGCGTATTCTTGGGCGCGGGCTAGACGCTGGTCATACTTATTATTGGGCGATCGCGGTACTGCCAGCACATAGCCCTCCTTTACCAGCTGTTCGTTCACCAACACTTTATCTTTCCAGACATATCCAAGACGCCGCCCAAAGCGGTCTAGTGTCTCCACATCCGATTCTAGTAAAACGGGTTTGAGGACGAGTTGTTGACTGATGACTTTTCCCAGCATTTGCTCTAGCCCTTTTTTGGCTTCAAGTCCCCAAGGCTGCTGTCGCCAATCAGGTGCATCTATGCCAATTAGCCTTACCCGCTCTAATCTAGGCGGTTGTTTACTGGTGTCCACCCACTCCAAACTTTGACCGCTAACCACCCGCTCGATGTTAACCATCGCTCCTTGAGGAGGCTTTTTCGATTGGCAACTCAGAAGGAAAAATAAAAGGGAAAAAGTAAGAAGGAAAAAGTAAAAAGGAAAAATTCTTGCTTTTGCCTTATTCTTCATCCAGGGGCAGCCCAAACTTAACCTTACCTTTGGCAAAGTAGCGCCCGAACTGGAGTTCGTACACTTCATCCTCATCCTGCGTCTCTACTTCCAGATCAGAGCGCGGATAACTGACACACAACAAGGCATAGCCCTTTTCACGCAGCTCCTGGGAAAGCCCCATCGCCTCTGGCTGGTAGACAGTACCGGCTTTGACGCGCACGGCACAGGTGGTACAAGCCCCATTGCGGCAGGCAAAAGGCAGCTCGACACCCTGGCTTTCCAGGCTCTGAAGGATGTACCTATCCTCTGGTACTTGTGCGAGGCGATAATTATCAGAAGAGCGATCATGAATCCGAATCGTGTAATAATGAGTCATAAGTTCAGTGTATGATTAAAGACTTGAGCTTTGAGTTATTATCAACTCAAAACTCATCATTCTCCTGGAGAGGTGGCCGAGTGGTTGAAGGCGCAGCACTGGAAATGCTGTTTAGGGGTAACTTTAACGAGGGTTCGAATCCCTCCCTCTCCGTTCAATGCTTATACAGTATAGCTTCTAGCGATTCCAACTTATTCCCAGTGATGGTTGAATAGGTCGAAATGGTTGAATTAATGGTTGAATAGGTTTTTATTATTCAACCACGCTAAATATATAAGCTGATGACAATCTGGCTTCAGACTGCGGTTTATGGGTAGTGACATACTGAGTGTCTTCTATTGGTGATAGTGCGATCGCTAAGGCTAAAAGGATCGGTATTCAATACCACCCCTTCAAGGGTACCCGTACTGTGGATACCCTTTCCACCGATGATGGTGTCGGCATTAGCTACGCGCTTCTCAGCCAGCTAACCTGTAAGAGGTTTGATTAAGATTTGAGTGTACACTCAAAATTCCTAGCTACTTACATTTTCTATTAGGATTTAAACCTAGAGTTAAACTTTATTTAACCTGAGAACTAACAGCCCAAGTGCTAGGTAAATTAACGGTAAATGTATAGATTCAAATAATCATTATTACAGCAATCATAATGAATGATTGTAAATATTACTTTTATGACAACTACCTGAATCGACATTGTATTACATTTATTGTTTAGCTATTTAAACAATTATTGATTTCCATACAAAAACCTCATGATTATTAAAGGACAAATTATTTTCAAAACAGCTTTTTTTGGAATTGCGTTTGAAACAATTGAAGTTGTCGCTCCCTGTACCCAAGTGTCAAAAGCAAGCATTGAGTTATCTCCTACTGAAGGTACTCTACTGGAGATTGAGATTGCTGGTACCGATACCTTTAATGAAGCTATCAACAAAGCTAGAGAAGTAGCCTCATATTTTGCCAAGGTATTGACGTTTGATCTTGGTATATTTCATGATAATTTTCACCTTGTAGAAGATAGGCTTTTTGGAGAGGGATTACTACCTGATGGCAACACACAACGTGTCATTAGTTTAAGAGGATCTGGCGGCGCTGGAGGAAGTATAACGGTAGAACAAAAGCTTGGTGATAAACAACTGATCGAACTAAAAAAACTGCTACATAATAAACATTTACCTTGCTTTTATCTGTACGAGCAATTTCACTCTGCTCTTCAATTAACTGATCCAATGTCGAAATTTATGGCATTGTATAATACTATATTAAGTCTTTGTAACGACAACCAGAAAGATGTAGATAAAAATATTATGTTGATACAACCTAGTGTATCTGTTAATGCACCTTATCGTCCTAGAAAATCAGGTATAAAAAAAACAGTTTATACGAGACTACGTAATCAAGTTGGTCATGTCCGGCCTGGAACCACAATTGAAGCAACAAGTAAGGAAATGGAAGCCAACCTGAGTAGTTTTGTAAGAATTACGAAGGAGTTGATTAGTAAAAAGTATTGAGTTTTCTCTATCAATATCTAAATATTTATCAGCACTATAGGTTGCTAATAAATAGCAATTTATAGTGCTGTTTTAATAAGGTTAACAGGTAAAAAATGTATTTTCGAAAAATAGAAGCTTCAGAAAGGTAGATTATACTTCGCTGCTCACCATATTTTTACGGATTGAATTATCCTAAACTTATAAGTTTATACAGCTTATTTTATAAGTGCTTCTAGTGCAGTTTAGCAGAAAAAACTGATCGAATCAAATTTTCTAATTATCCCCATTGTCCCCCTATCTACTATCTTTGACTGCAACTTGGTATTAGCTTTGGATGTAGTTTTGCTTCCTTCTGTTTAACCCAAAATCACAGGAATGTGAATGTTAATCCAAGCTTTTTCTTTTCTTAACAGACAACTCTTAGAATTCTATACGGCAGATAGCTGACTGTTTTGGATTCTAGGTATTTACTAGCAATGAATTTATCAAGACGTAAGTTTTTTACATTAGCTGGCACAACTGCTGCTGGCGTCACATTGCTTTCTCCTCTAGAAGCTTTCTATGCAAGAGTTGCTCGTGGTCAAGTTGCTCGGGGGACTGGCTATGGTCCGCTATCGCCTAAGCTGCCTGAAAATGCGGATGAACTTAAGGGTGTGATTCTGGGTGGGGTTAACTTAGAGACTACTCCTTTGTTAGAACTTCCTCCTGGTTTTAACTACACAGCCATCTCGTTTACAGGACAATCCATGAGTGATGGCGGAACTGTACCAAGTAACCACGACGGCATGGCTGCTTTTCAAGGTTCTAATAACACCACAATTCTGGTGCGGAATCACGAAGTTGGATCTGGTGGAGATAATCCAGTTGTTGCATCCAGTAAATACGATCAGATTGGGGGAGGTACAACGACTCTGATCATTGGTTCTGACCGTCGGGTAAAAACACACTATGCCTCTTTGGCAGGTACTATTCGTAATTGTGCTGGTGGTCCGACTCCCTGGGGTTCTTGGATTAGCTGTGAAGAGAACGTATCCGTTCCTGGACCAAGCAATCCCACTCTTACAAAGAAGCATGGTTATAACTTTGAGGTGCCTGCAACTGCTGATATTCAGGTCGCAGATCCCGTGCCTCTAGTGGCAATGGGTCGCTTTAACCATGAAGCGATCGCCGTCGATCCGGCAACTGGCTGGGTCTATGAGACTGAAGATCGGGGTGATAGCTGTTTCTATCGCTTCCGCCCTAACCAGAAGGGCAATCTGCGGAGTGGTGGTGTTCTTGAGGCTCTAAAGATCTCTGATAGCAGAGCAGTTAATGTCCATCCTGTTACAGGTAGCGTCAATACCAGTACAGGCTATCTCGGTCTTAAAGGAGTACCTCTGTCAACAACTTGGGTGAAAATCGAAGATGTTGACCCCGTTAGCGATACCGTGCGGATTGAAGCGCAATCTAAAGGCGCAGCTATCTTTAAGCGAGGCGAGGGAGCCTGGTATGGCAATGGGGTAATTTATTTTGCCTGTACTAGTGGGGGCAATGCCAATCAAGGTCAAATATTTGCCTACAACCCCAATAACAATACGGTCACTCTGGTCGTTGAGTCTACCAATAGTGATGAACTGAATGCTCCCGATAACATTACTGTGGCTCCGTTCGGAGATCTCTTTCTTTGCGAAGATGGTAGCGGTTCTGAATACGTGATTGGTGTCAATCAGAGTGGTGAGTTGTATCGCTTTGCAACCAATGCGATTAACGGTAGCGAGTTTGCCGGTGTCTGCTTCTCACCAGATGGAAAGACGATGTTTGTGAATATCCAAGATCCTGGAATTACCCTGGCAATTTGGGGTCCTTGGACTCGGAAGCGAACATAACGAAGTTTGTCTGCTTGAACCCAAATCTTGTCTGATATCAAGTCCGTCTGTTAGTAGCTAGTAGTCAGTAGTCGGTTGTCGGTTGTGAGTAACTACTGACTACTGACACGTAATTCGACAGACTATAAACGAAGCAATTAAACGGGCTTGATATAAATCCCTCAATTTTTGCTAAAGCTCTGACAACAGCCGACGAAGTATTAGAAATATAATCGCTCCCAGACTCCCAGATATGGGAATGGTAATTAGCCAAGCAAGTCCAATGGATTGCACGGTTTGGAAGCGCACAGACTCCCTGCTTTTGACTAGTCCAATGCCTACAACGGCACCGACGAGGGCATGAGAGGTAGAGACGGGCAGCCCTAACCGGGAGGCGAGCAAGATGGTGGTGGCGGTTGCTAGTTCGGCACAGAAGCCACTACTGGGCTGTAGGGGAATGATACCTTCCCCAATGGTGGCAATGACTTTTTTGCCCCAAACGGCAAGTCCTCCAACGATACCAAGACCCCCAAGTATTAGAATCCACAGGGGAATGCTAAGGCCGGCTAGGGGAACAGAACCAGTGCGCTGGATATAAACGATCGCAGCTAAGGGAGCGATCGCATTACCGACATCATTAGAACCGTGGGCAAAGGCAACGAAGCAGGCACTCAGAACTTGAAAGCGTCCTAGCTGACGCTCAACAGGATTTTGTAGTTGAGATTTATCCTCGGTATCCCCGTCCCCAATCCCTAATTGTCGCCAGCTGAACCAACTGAGGCCAAGAGTTGTGATCGCACCTATTGCAATTGGGATGTCGTGGGCAGGTATAGTAACACCCAGATACTCAGTCAGAAAAGCCTGTACAGGTTTACTTACTGTCGGTAGCACAATTACGCCAAAAACGCCTAACAGTGTGGCACTCAGCCAGGGAATCCACTCCCGCAGTTGAACAAGTGGATCGGGTCGATCGAGAATCCAGCGTTTCACGATGCTGTAGAACAGCGCAGCAATCAAACCACTGATCAGCGGCGTCACTACCCAGCCTATGGAGATGATGCCAATAGATGACCACTCAACGGCACCGATACCAGCGGCTACCCAGCTGAATCCCGCGATCGCACCTACAACCGCATGGGAAGAGGAAACTGGCAAACCCAGACTGGTGGCTATTTGCATCCACAAACCACAGCCTATTAGCACCGAAACCATCCCAATTACTAATAACTGAGGTTCGGAAGCGAACAAATTCGGATTTACAATTTCAGTCGCCAGTGTCTCTGATACCGCCCGACCAAATAGCACCGCCCCTGTAAACTCCAACACACCAGCAATTACCAGTGCTTGTCGCAAGGTAACAGCCTTTGACCCTACAGAGGTTCCCATCGCGTTGGCAACGTCGTTTGCCCCTAGATTCCAAGCTAAGTAGAAGGCTAGAAGGGCTACCAGAATTATCATGTCGTAGCTATGGATATTGATATGGCTAGTTTATAGGTTGGTGACAACTCCCACCGCTAAGCTTCGCTGTAGCGGGGGCTTCTCAAATTCACAAATGAGAGTTGCTGATTCACAGGCAGGGTATCCCCTAAGCCTCTACAGCCAGCAAACGCTAGTCCAAGCGTCCGTTGTACCCGATTCAAAATGTTGATTCCACTGTTCCAATCACGGTCGATTACAAGCCCACAGTTACAGCTATGAACCCTATCTTTCAGCGTTTTCTCAACTCGCTCACCACAGCTTGAACATTCGATACTAGTGCCTCTAGCGTTGCCTTCCACTGCCCACTTGCCGCGTTTGACCGCTACTGCTTGCAGGACGTTCAGGAATGCGCCCCAAGCGGCATCCAGGATCGACTTAGCCAGTCGGGTACGGGCAAGTCCTTTAATGTTCAAGTCCTCAAACGCTATCAGGTCGTAGAGACTGCAAAGCCAATGCGCCACCTGATAGTGAAATTCTTTACGCTGACGGGCAATGTGCAGATGCAGCCGTGCTACTTTGCTCAATTGTTTTTGGTAGTTGCTAGACCCCTTCTGCATCCGGGAAACCTTGCGCTGTTGACGGGCTAACTGCCTCTGAGACTTCCGATAGAACTGAGGGATCTCAACAGCTTGCCCGTCTGATGTTGCTAGAAACTTCTCCAGCCCTACATCTATGCCAACAGCAGATTTAATTTCATCCACAGGTAGCGGCTCTGGGACTGTACCATCTTCAAGGCTAAAGCTGACATACCAGCCATCAGCCTTGTGCAAAACTGTGGCTTGCTTGAGACTAAACCCTTCTGGGATGGGACGGTGCAGAATCACCTCAATTTCACCAATCTTGGAAAGCTTCAAAACATTTCCAGTTAGGTGCGCTCCCGCCTTGGGTGAGTTAACCCTAGGGAAGGTGAATGAGGACAAGTCGCCACGCTTCTTAAAGCGAGGTCTACCGCCTTTTTTCCCGTTCTTATCGGGCATTAGCCACCGCTTCCAAGCCAAGTCCAGCCTCATCAAGTTCTGTTGCTGGCAGTCTGCGTAGATGTCTTTGTATTCAGGAAATAGCTGTTTCGTTTGGCGCAACTCCGATGCTTGAGTGTAGTAATCACCCCGTCCTGGAATCTCCCCAATCGGCTCTAAAACAATGCTGCAACGGTCAACGGGCGAACGGGTTCTGTTCAGCCAGTCCAGCCGTTGACCGAGCGCATAGTTCCAGTGACGACGCAGCAGTTCACCCCAGAGCGCCATAGTTGCCGCCTGTTCTGGAGCGGGGTTGAGTTTGTACTGATAGGTGAGTAGCATGATATTATTGTAACGATATTTACGTTACAAACATCAAATGAAAACCTTTAACATTAGACTTCCTGAGTCGGAACTAGAAATGCTAAAGCTTTATTGCAAGCAAGAAAACCGAACTCAAACCGAAGTTGTTAGGGAACTCATTCGTAGTCTCAAAAGAAAAATCAATCGTGAAGCCGAAAATTAACTGGCGATTTCCGCTCACCGCTACAATCGCCGCTCCTATCCCCCTCACCGCCACAGCGAAGCTTGGCGGGAGTACCCCGGAGGGCTAGATGGCATGAATGCGATCGCCAATTACATAATGTATGCAATATTTCCTAATTAGATAAGGGGCAATTGCGTCTCTTATAGCCTGTACACATGGTGCGTAATTGTCTTCATACGGTCAGGATAGCGATCGCACTTACACCACCATTTTCTTATGATTTTATATTTGGGATTGGGAATATTCAAAAGTAAATTAGTTATTTAATTATTATTTGTGCAAACGTAACTAAGGCGTGTCTGCCAACTACTTGTTATTGTGTTCAATCCTGGAATATCCCCCTAAATCCCCCTTTTTAAAAGCAGGGCTACTTCATTGTCTAGAAAGAAAAATAATCATCAAACTGATCAAACCTTCCGGACTCTGCTTGGGGGACGCGGCCGTCCCCCAACAGGGGGTT
>JAHHGU010000061.1 GCA_019359765.1 Aphanothece sp. CMT-3BRIN-NPC111 | reverse complement strand
CAAAAGCGCTTGCAACAGCCGCTTGACTACGTAGAGAAAAGTTTCGCTCGTAATCAGCTTTTGTAGCCAATTCCCACCTGAATCAAACTTATTCCGAACCCCAGAAACCTTAGTCGAAGTCATGAGACACCAACCCTCTTGGGTCTACAGCTTTTTGTCCTTTGTCTGTTGTTTTTTAACTGACAACTGACTGCTAACAGCTCTATCCTAATACTCCATCAACGTCACAATTGGCACATCTGGCAGTCGTTGACGCCCATTTAGATCCCTAAGCTCAATGATGAAGCCAAAGCCGACCAAGGTACAACCGATTAGCTGCACCAACTTGGCTGTAGCGGCAGCGGTTCCACCTGTCGCAATCAGATCGTCCACAATTAAAACGCGGCTTCCGGGATGTAGGGCATCTTGATGCATCTCCAGACAGTCCATGCCATATTCCAGCTCATACTCAACCGTATGCACAGCCGCGGGTAACTTACCGGGCTTACGGACTGGAATAAATCCTGCTCCCAGTTGGTAGGCTAGAGGTGTCCCGAACATGAAGCCGCGTGACTCCATCCCCACCACGTAATCTGGAGATAGACTAGCGCACTTCTCAGTTAAGCTGTCAATCGTGTAGCGCAGCCCGTCTGGATCGCGCAACAGGGTGGTGATGTCCCGAAACAGAATTCCTGGCTTGGGGAAGTCTGGGATTTCCCGGATGAGAGATTTTAAATCCATGTTTTGCGTCAATTGAGGATTGTTAGGGTGAACTTAGAATCTGTGCCGTTATTGCATCGGCTTTCCTACTCCGGCACGATCATGCTCGGAGATACCTGGAAAATCGTACACTAGGAAGTTGCATCGTTTTTGATATCGGGACTAACATCCAAGACTTAGTTGGGCACAAATGCGATCGCTATAAGTCAGGTATTCTAAGGTTGCAAGCCGTTTTAAATTTGTGAAGAGCAAAAGTCCAGTTCAAACTCCCTGCAATTTGGAATGAATCGTTCTGTGAGCCTAATGCCATTAAACAGTCCTCCTACCCAGTCAAAGCCGCTAATTTTGGACAGCCTGCCAGACCCGCCCATCTCAACTAGGGTCAGCCCGCGTCGAACTAGGCTACAGATTGACCTAATTCTACTGGCAATAGAAGCCTTGGAACTGGGAGGTTCTGAAGTCATGCTGGCAGTGGCAAAGGATCTAGAACTTCAGGAAATTATTAAAAATCGAGTGGTGCTTTGGCGTTTACGCACGACAAACCCCCTGCGACGCGCTCATACGCGGCGTCCCCTGACTTTAGATGAGGCAAAGGCATTAGTGGTAATTGCCTGTCATCTAGCGCGACGCTTGACTGTGGTCGTCAGGCAGCTGCTACTGGCTTATCAACAAATCAGTGAAAAGCAGCTGCCGCTGGAACACAATTTTCGCTTGTCTGAGTACCTGGAAAGGTTCCGGGCGCACTTCCGCAGCCGGATGAACCCACGCAGAGCACTGATCATGACCTACAGATCAGATGATAAATTGAACGAGCTAGCAATCTCGCTGTTGACTCAATTGCTATTCTGTACGGGGACATCTGGAATGCAACGGTTTTGGATTAGTTTGTTTGATGGAGAAGTGGGATGACGATTCGACGTCAGTACATTCTGCCCAACTGTACGCTGATTTTGGAGGGGTTGAATAACGGCACATCTACTAGCGGTCAGCCAGACCCCCGACCTTTAATGTCTATGCTGGTCAATGCCGAGTGCCATTTTGTCGGTCACGAGAAGCCCCTGACTGGGGGACGTGAATTTTTTGAAAGCCTTGTGATGTCTGTCAGCAGCTATGCTCAGGAATTCTTGAGTGGAGTGCCGCAACCGGCATCTTTGAAGGACAAGCCAGATGTGGTGCAGTTACATAAAGGCAATGCCAGTAATTTGCATAGGTTAACGGTTAAACAAGCAGAAGTGGCTGGCACCACTTCTACCCCTCCCCCTTTATCAGGGGGGACAACCGGGGGCCTTATGGTAGAACAGAAATCCGCAATGCATCAAGCGGCGCAGGTTTTTGATTTGACAACGGTGCAGCTGTTTGACCTCGTGGAGACGGTGGATCAGTTCCTGGCTGACTCCCGGACGCTGCCAGATATCTCGGTGGAGTTGAGGCCTGTTTCCCGGCGGTATGCGGCGGCTCGCCAACCGATAGTTAAGCGTGCGACACCGGCAGCTTTGGGGGTAGCGGGTTTGACGTTGGCAGCGCTCGGCTTTGCCTTTGTTCCCATTCCCAAAGTGGAGCGCCCCAAAGAGCCAACTCCACAGCCAAAGTCCAAGGCGACAACAAGCCCCAGCCCCGCACCAACACCTCGTTCGGCGACTAAATCACAGACTCTCTTGGCATCTTTACCTGAGATTACCGATCCCACTCAGCTGCATTTTTTGCAGCGGAAAGTGTACAACAAAATCGATCGAGCGTGGCAAAGCCGATCTGGATTGGGTAATGACTTAGTCTATCGTGTGGGCGTTAGCAAAGAAGGAGCGATTGTAGGTTACAAGCCCGTAACAAGTGCCGGAAGCGATCGCGCCAAAGCCACGCCGCTACCTGAATTACTCTCGATTCCAGCAACAGGCACAACTCCTAACACCGAGCCTCTAGCCCAGTTTAAGGTGGTGTTTACCGATCGAGGAATCCTGCAAGTTAGTCCTTGGAGTGGCTACAAAGGTAAGCCTAGCTTAGGAGCGGAAATAACCGATGCCTCCCAGCTGCGTACCTTGAATAAACAGCTGTATGCCGAAATCAAGCAAAATTGGAAAGGAACCCCTACGTACAAGGAAAATTTAGTCTACCGCGTGGCTATGACGAAAGATGGTGTCATTGCCGATTACGAACCAACTAATCAATCCGCTTTTGATTATGTTGGGGAAACTCCCCTCCCTGACTTAATCAAGGACAGCGGCTCAGCAAGCTCTGTTCTTCAGGAACCTCTTGGCCAATTTCAGGTAGTATTCAAGCCTAGCGGCGTCCTGGAAGTCAGCCGCTGGTAAGCAGGAAAGTTTTGAAGTGGAGACTTCTCTTAAACTCACGCACTCTGTACGGGCGGGTTGAGCAGATGAATCTGGGTTCTAAACAGAACAATCCTTCAACAAAACCCGCCCCTACAACTCAAAACTCAAAACTCAAAACTCAAAACTTTCTTTTCTGACTTGCTATCGGATCGCCTGACGCATATAGTCCCCCCATAGCTGGGCAGCCTGGGCGCTACTGCCAGTGGTGGGGGAGTTGTTGTCGTTTCCCAGCCAGACACCAGTAACTAGCTTTTGGCTGGGAATGTAGCCCACGAACCAGAGGTCAACGTTGTTATTGGTAGTGCCAGTCTTACCAGCCTCCTCCCCCAGTCCGAGAGAAGCACCACGACCAGTACCGCGTGCCACTACTCCTCGGAGCATGGTATTCATAGTATCTGCCACTGCTGGTTGCAGCACCCGCTTATTGGCGTTGCTGTCTTGGTCGTAAGAATAGATCAGGCGGCAGGTTTCAGGTTTAGAGCGATCGCTGCATTGACTACTATCAAAGATCCGCTTAATAGCATGAGGACGGTTCCAGACGCCACGATTTGCCACAGCCCCAAAAGCACCTGTCATTTCCAGAACGTTAACTTCGCTTTGACCCAGCACCAGACCGGGAACGGGATTGAGTTTAGATTTTATGCCCATTCGCTCGGCCATCTCCACCACCCTGTTTAAACCGACATCCTGAGCTATCCGTAAAGCAATTACGTTCTCGGAAAGAGCAAGTCCTGTATACATATCTGCACTACCAACAGCACCGTGAGAGCAACCGTTATAAGGTTGACCTCTCCAGTTCAAAGGAGCGCAAGAATAAGACTTTCCCGGCGAGATACCTTGCTCAACCGCAGCGGCGTAAGCAAACAGCTTAAAAGTCGATCCTGGCTGTCGCTGAGCATCAGTGGCTCGATTGAATTGGCTTTTTTGGTAATCTAAGCCACCTGTGAGGGCGTGAATTAGCCCGGTGTTAGTGTCGAGAGTAACCATTGCTCCTGCGGAAAATCCGTAGGTTCCCCCAGCGTTACTGACAGCGTTACGGACGGCTGTTTCCGCCTTCTTTTGCATCTGCAAATCTAGACCCGTTTCAATGATGAAGTTACCTTCTTTGGCTAAATCTTCTCCCAGTATCTGTTGAAGTTCGTCAAAGACATAAGCATACAAATAAGGTGCTTTGGTGTTTCTAATTGGTTCGCAAGCTTTGGCGTTAACTTCAATACGCGATCGCCTTGCCTCTCGGGCCTGATCCTGACTAATCGCGCCCTGAGATACCATGCGACCAAGGACTAAATTACGCCGCTTCAGCGAAGAATCATAATTCTGACAAGGATTGAAAGCATTAGGTGCTGGCAAAATTCCCACTAAAGTAGCGGATTCAGAAAGCGTCAGATCATGAGCAGATTTGCCAAAGTAGTGCCGTGCAGCGTCCTCAAAACCATAAGAATCTACTCCCAAGTAGACGCGGTTTAAATAAGTCAGGAGTAGCTGGTCTTTGCTATAAAAAGTTTCTAGCTTTAAGGCAACTACAGCTTCCCGCAGTTTCCGACCGAGAGAGTCTTGAGTCCCTACATATTCCCGAAACAGACTGCGGGCTACCTGCTGTGTCAGCGAACTACCCCCTTGACGAACTTCACCTTTTCGCGTGTTAATCAGCACCGCCCGCAAAGTTCCGATAGGATCGACACCAAAGTGCCAGTAGTAGCGGCTGTCTTCTGACGCCATTAAGGCTTTAGGTAAATAAGGAGAGAAATCCGATAGCTTGGTCATATCTACGTGAGCCTGAAGGCGAGGCTGACGCAGAGGGGTTTCCAGGTCACCGGAATACACAACTACTGGCCCCGTTGCGTCTTTCAATGGCCGCACCGCAATTTTTGAAGACTCAATAAGAATTGCCAACACTATCAAAGCGGTCAGCCCACTGACACCATAAATGGCGTAACGAAGGGCTTTGATATACCAAGGTGGTGGGTCATGGTACTGAATGCGGACAGCTGCCGCCAGTTCCGGTGGTCCAAGGGTGAGGACGTCACCGTGGCGCAGGGGCAGCGAATTGAGCCGCCGTCTGCCAAGGTAGATGCCGTTGGTGGAGTTTTCATCTTTGACGACAAAGGAAGTGCGGCGACGCCCATCCCTGTTTAAAGACAGATGAACCTGACTAACGACTGGGTTACGAACGACGATATCGCAGGATTTGGAGCTGCGTCCCACGATATAGCGATCGCCTAAAAGAGGATATGCTTCTGCTTTAGCGGCATCGGCATCTTGCACCCTAAGTTCCGGCACCCTGGCATTGGGCTTCAGTGCCAGTTGAGAAAAATTAACCTTTGCTTGAATTGTCTGTACTGCCTGAGTCAACTGACCCAGGATTGTTGGCGACGGACGTTGGGGCTGGGGTGGGGTCATTCGCTATTCAGGCAGAAGTGAAAGAGAATTGAGTGTCTTAACGTTCAGGGGTTTGTAATCAACCATTCTACTCGCAACACCTGTTCATCTGAGAGCCATCGGACAAGGGCTAACGCTGACGTGGATGGTCTGATGCTGGTTTTTGCTGGAAGCTGGCAATTAGCAGACAAATAATCCCCACATTAATAAACACGTCCGCCAGATTAAATACCGGAAATTGAATCAGCCGAAAATCTAGAAAATCAACAACGCTACCGGCAATGAATCGGTCAAGCCCATTTCCCAAGGCCCCCCCCAAAATTAGGCCATAGCCCATTTGCTCCCACTGGTTGAAGACAGGACCAAACACAGCTAGTGCTATCAAACCGAGGCTAACTGCCAAAGACAGCCAGCGCAACCAGCCTCCGTCGTTGCTAAACAAACTAAAAGCTGCTCCCTTATTTGTGACATAAGTGAAGTGAAACACCCCTGACCACAATGGCCACGTTTCGTTGAGGTGAAAGTTTTGTACCACCCAATATTTAGTCAGCCTGTCAAGGAACAGACTAACAACAGCAGCGAGCCAAAACAGGCGATTCTTAAAGTTCATCACAAGTGCTTTCAGCTAATAGCTCTGAGGCTATTAGCTTCCTTAATAAAACATCAGCTGCCGTAGGATAAAAGCCACTACCGTTACGGCGCAGACAACTACCAGCTGCCCAGGCATTGGGTCTAAGGAGTACTTCAGACACGCATCCCATAGGGGCAATGTCTCTGTGGTTAGCCAGCGAAAAGAGTGTGAAAGCACTAGATAACTCAAACCAGTGATATGGACACTCAGCAAACCACAGACACAACTTGATGCTAGAAACTCTAGCCTAGGAGGTCTCCTAAAAGACATAAAGCCGCAAATCCAAGCACCAGGAATAAAGCCCAGTAAGTAGCCAAACGTAGGCTGTTTGACGTAGCCAAAACCGCCACCCTGATAAAAGACTGGGAACCAGACCAGACCGATGACTAAATAAGCGATTTGGGAAAGGGCACCTGCATTCTTTCCTCCCAAGCAACCGACGAGTAGTACAGCACCAATTTGATAGGTGACGCCCAGCGAGTAAGCCTGAATCCCCTGCTGGCTCCAATCCCAAGGAAGGTTGGTGATAGACGCTTCCAGAAAGTTGCCACCAATTGTGAGGAATAAGCCGATCAGGGCCCACAGTAGTTCATGGGGAGCAAACACAATGCAATATATAGCAGTCCTAAGTGATTCGTGAACAAGAGCCTTTCCTCTCCCTTGTCCTCCTTGTCCTCCTTGTCTCCCTTATTAGCTAACTGCTGATAATTTAATGGAGCTGTATTCACCAGGAATTGGTGCCTCGCCGCCGGTGAGTCCTAAAGTGTCCAGCATGGCATGGTCTTGAAGAGGCGGTTGTCCCAGGGTGGTAAGGTAGTGTCCGATCAGCATGGCATTAATTCCAGCTTTTAAGCCCTTGGCTTGGAGTTCACCCATAACGGCTTCTCGACCACCAGCATAGCGGAGGATTTGCTCTGGGAGGATGAGGCGGAAAATAGCGATCGCCTTTAAGGCATCATAAGGGTCAAGTTTGGGACCTTCTCCCAAAGGTGTCCCCGCCCTGGGATTTAGCAGGTTCAGCGGCACGGATTCTACTTCTAGCTGCCGCAGCGCTAAAGCCAAATCTACCCTGTCTTCCCAGCTTTCGCCCATGCCCATAATGCCGCCGGTACAAGCTTGAATACCCGCTTCTTTTAAGTTATTAATGGTCTGGACGCGATCGCGCCAAGTATGAGTTGTCACTATCTCCGGGAAAAAGTTCTCAGACGCCTCTAGGTTATGGTTATAGCGGGTTACACCAGCGTCTTTGAGGGCTTTGGCTTGTTCTGGTGTCACCTCTCCTAACGCACAGCAGGGCTTAATGTTAGTTTCCGCGATGATTTGCCGTACTGTTGCCAGTATTTCTTCAAATTCCCCCGATTTGGGGCTAGAGTACTTCGGACCACGTCCCTGACTCACCAAGCAAAACCGTCGTGCCCCGGCAGATTCTGCGGCTTTGGCTTGAGCGAGAATTTCTTCTGTAGATTTAAGACCATAAATTGGCGAATCTTGAGCCGGATGGTGTGCCGACTGGGCGCAGAAGCCACAATTTTCTGAGCAGTTGCCAGATTTGACATTCACAATACTGCACAGGTCTACAGTGTTACCGCAACAAGCTTGGCGCACCTTGTCTGCGGCTTCACACAGTAGCAAAATGTTTTCTTGACCTTCAATCTGGGTAAGTGCGATCGCTTCTTCTCTGCTGATACGCTCTCCGGCAATAATTCGTTCAGTCAGTTGGTCTAGCCACTCTCGCAAAGATTCCTGAGAGTTTCTGGGAAGATTAGCTATGAGTTGCTCATTGGAAGTTGACATCGGTGCTTGAACCACGGAAAGCCCTACTGATGACATCTACTGAAACGATGGCATTTTATCATCCCCAGCACCATTGCCGTTTAGCTTCTAGACGGGAAGTCCGCGCTCTACCGCCAGGCGGTCAGCGTCGGGAGGATGTCACGCTCCGCGAAAAAAAGCCAGCTTTGACTACCAAAAAGCTGAAGATTGCTCGTGTGAAGTTATAGTGTCCTCATACACTGTTAGGTGTTAGTTGTGGGGCAAATGGGCAATTTATTTAAAAAGGAATTATGAATTCATTAGCCACAAACGATCAAGGCGTCATCAAACCGCCATCTAAGTGGGCGCGAATCATGGATAGTGCCTTTATCTGGCTCACAAGAATTTTTGCGCTAACTGTTGCTGGCACCTTAATCTGGATTGCCGTGGTGGTGGCAATTAAAGCCTTCCCCGCTATGACACAGTTGGGTGCTGGGTTTATAACTTCGACCAGCTGGGACCCAGTTCGTGATAGCTACGGCGCACTTCCCCAAATATATGGCACTATTGTTAGTTCACTAATTGCCTTGTTGCTTGCTGTTCCTATAGGCATTGGGGTAGCAATATTCCTGAGTGAAAACTATTTACCGTCACAAATTCAGCTAGTATTGGTTTTTCTAGTAGAGCTGCTGGCAGCTATTCCCAGCGTCGTGTATGGTTTGTGGGGTATTTATGTCCTGGTGCCGATATTAAACGGCTTGGCTGGTTGGCTCCACGGTTCTGTGGGTTGGTTGCCAATTTTTAGTACCCAGTTTCAGGGACGAGGAATGCTACCGGCAGCTATTGTGCTAGCAATAATGGTTTTACCGACGATTGCGGCTCTTTCCCGCGATGCTTTGATTTCTATACCCTCTGATTTGCGACAAGCCGCAGTGGGGCTAGGAGCGACTCGCTGGGAAACGATTCTCAAGGTGTTAGTACCGGCAGCATTTTCTGGAATTGTGGGGGCTATTATGCTGGCACTAGGTCGAGCTTTGGGCGAGACAATGGCTGTAACCATGTTGATTGGAAATTCCAACGACATCAGCGCTTCGATTTTGGCACCATCTAATACCATTGCTTCTTTGCTTGCCAATCAATTTGCCGAGGCTAGTGGTTTACAAGTTTCAGCTCTGATGTATGCGGCACTAATTCTGTTTGTGCTGACGCTTTTGGTGAATATACTAGCTGAGTTGCTAGTTCGCCGAGTCCAGCGAATTTAAATAGTTAGTGGTTAGTAGAGCTATACCACTAGCTACTAACTACCCTACGTTTAATTACACCCACTTAAGTGGTCACGAGTGAATATGAATGATGAACCTCAGGATAAGCCTGGTTCCAAATTAGCCGCTAGTCTCAGGCGTTCTCCATTTTCTCCCCGAACTTTGCTTGGTATCGTGATGACGTCGTTGACGTTTCTTTGCGCTGCGATCGCCATCCTACCTTTAGTGGCTGTGCTTTCCTACGTTGTCGTTCAGGGTGCCAGCCGACTCAACTTGATGGTGTTTAAAGAGCTGCCACCGCCCCCATTAGTACAAGGAGGAGGCTTTGGCAACGCCATTGTGGGAACTTTAATTATGGTGGGAATCGCAGTACTGATTAGCATTCCTTTTGGCATCATGGCCGCGATTTATTTGTCCGAGTTTAGCTCTGGTCGCCTCGCTGCTGGCGTTCGGTTTGCAACTAACGTTCTCAGTGGTGTTCCCTCAATCATCGTCGGCGTATTCGCCTATGGCGTCGTCGTTCTCACCTTTGGATCTTACTCAGCATGGGCTGGAGGGTTTGCTTTATCCATCTTAATGTTGCCAATTGTAGTCCGGGCAACAGAGGAAGCGCTAAAGTTAGTACCGCAAGAAATACGACAGGCATCTGTGGGACTGGGAGGCACGAGCTTTCAAACGGTGTCGCGGGTGGTGTTACCTGCGGCGCTACCGGCAATTGTTACCGGCACAACTCTGGCAGTTGCCCGTGCTGCTGGTGAAACTGCGCCGCTGTTGTTTACAGCCTTGTTCACCCAGTATTGGCCTAATTGGAATAATGGATTAATGGAGCCGACTGCATCACTGCCGGTTTTGGTCTACAACTTTGCTACCGTACCGTTTAAAAATCAGCAGGAACTAGCTTGGGCTGCTTCTTTTATCCTGGTGTTACTGGTTCTGGTGACCAGTGTGCTTTCTCGCTTGGCGACGGCTCGCCGAGTCTATTAATTAAAAATAGCCCCCAGATTGTCTCCTACTGATACAGCTTCTAAAACAAAAAAATGCAACAATGGATACATGGCAGACTAGCAGATAGTGTTTAGACAAAGTGGTACCTCCCCTTTTAGACAGAATCTGGCTGTGTCTGAGGCGAAAACATTCTCATTCTTTGGTAAGCTACCGGCTACAGTAGCGCGCAGACTAATGCAACGGGCTTTTTGGGGCGTCTGAGTGTGGCTTCTTGTCTTCCTTGCTCGTTGAGCAAGATTTTGAGTGATATAGAAAACTGCTCAATAGTTGCCAAATCATCTGCTGTAGAGACCTCAAATAGAAATCTCCATCTAACTTTTTATGCTCTTTGATACTCAGAAGACCAGTCAAGCTGAACCAGTTTTACGGACAGAAAACCTTAATGTCTACTACGGCGATTTTTTAGCGCTACGAGATATTAATATCGACATCCTCAGAAACCGTGTAACGGCTTTCATTGGTCCTTCGGGTTGTGGCAAAAGTACGTTACTACGATGCTATAACCGCCTCAATGACCTGATTAAGAGTTTTCGGGCTAAGGGCAAAGTAACTTACTATGGTCAAAACCTATATTCCCCAGAAATTGACCCAGTAGAGGTGCGGCGTCGGATTGGGATGGTGTTTCAAAGACCGAATCCCTTCCCTAAGTCGATTTATGACAACGTTGCCTTTGCTCCGCGCCTGAACGCCTATAAAGGCGATATGGATGAGTTGGTAGAGCGAAGTCTTCGGCAAGCTGCCTTGTGGGATGAAGTCAAAGACAAGCTCAGGGAAAGCGGACTTGCCCTTTCAGGTGGACAACAGCAGCGGTTGTGTATTGCCCGTGCGATCGCAGTTCAGCCTGATGTCGTATTAATGGATGAACCCTGCTCCGCTCTCGACCCCATCTCGACGATGCGAGTTGAAGAACTGATCCACCAACTTAAGGAACACTACACGATTGTCATCGTGACCCACAACATGCAACAGGCTTCGCGGGTGGCTGATATGACAGCATTTTTCAATGTGCAGCCAACCGAGAAGGGAGGAAGAATGGGTTATTTGGTGGAGTATGACAGAACCGAGGTCATCTTCCAAACTCCCCAGGAGGAATCAACGCAGCAATACGTAAGCGGTCGCTTTGGTTGATTAATTTCACAGCCACCAAAAAGCTTCTTCCGTTCTCTAGAACCTACTCAAATCTACTCACGCCTTCAGCGATAACTGTTTGGGAATAAACTTGACGTCTAGTTCCTGTTTCACTGAGTCCTTAACAGCAGTGCCATTAAGTTTGTTTGACTCTCCACAGGCAAGCCCCGTCGAACTGACGGTTTTTGGGTAATCAATATCTTTGTGCCAGTGTTCTAAGATTAATGCTGGCATTTAAGTCTCTGTCAAGTCGGGTGCCGCAATTTCCGCAGTTAAATACTCGTGCCTTTAGCGGCATTTTTTGGCGGTGGTTACAGCAGCTACAAAGTTGAGAACTAGGGTAGAACCTATCCGCTAACTCAACTGTTGAACCATACCACTGAGACTTGTATTCAAGTTGTCGCTTGAACTCGTAGAATCCACAGTCGGCGATAGCGCTAGCGCGCCGTCAGGCGGCGATCGCAGCGCGAGCGATCCACACTGCGCTAATCCACGATAGGATAAACTTTAATTTTGAATTTGTGTTTTTGTAAAGACCAGGACAATATTTGTTCACAGGAAGCGGTACACCCTGCCCCGCTTTCCTCTCCAGTTAGCCCTACGGGTTGAACGGGAGTCTCCAGCGGGAAAACATAGATGAAGCGCTACTTCTCACGCCTGATCGCTCTTGTTTTGGTTGTTGTGATTGGCTTGATGGGCTGTTCCTCAAGCAGCTCCACGGGCATGAGTGGAGATTACCGCCAAGATACCTTGGCTTTGGTGCAAAGTTTAAAAACAGCACTTGAATTACCAGAGGATTCCCCAGACAAAAGCGCTGCACAGTCTCAAGCACGCGAGAACATTAATCAATTTGCATCTCGCTACCGCCGAGATGACTCTTTAGCTAAGCTCAGCTCTTTTACCACTATGCGAACAGCTTTGAACTCGCTGGCGGGTCATTACAGTTCCTATCCCAACCGCCCCGTCCCGGAAAAACTCAAGAAGCGTCTAGAGCAGGAGTTCTCACAGGTGGAGGCAGCCCTGAACCGAGGGACTTAACTGCTTAAGTGCCAAGCTCAGTCAATGGCTTCAATGTTAACCAACAGGACTTACGCACCAAAAGTCTAAAACCTTAATCCCCCCTAGCCAGAGTTAAAAAGGCGGGAAAGCTCAAACTACCCCTTTTTAAGGGGTATCTCTGCGTAAGTCCTGACCAATAAGGGTTTGATTCATCAAACCCTTATTTTCTGTAAGCAGATATTACTCGCCGCTGAGAAAGGCTGTGCCCTTGCGGGTTTGAGAGAACTGGGGAACATTTCGCGCCTGTTAATCAACTACAACTAAGTGCATGAGCAAAGTATTTGCGCCTAGAGTTGGTTGTTATAAGTAGAAAAAAAAGTCATAGCGTAGGTTGGGTTGATGCACGTTGGCGCAGCCTGCGCTTAGCGTATAACCCAACATAAGTAGAGGTTTGATGAACAGTTTCTTGAGATTGGCGCTGAGAACCGAGGTTGTTTCTGTAGGGTGTATCCCAAAGGATAATCCGAAGCCTAGACCACACCGTAAAACGCCGCAACAACAGCGGCGTTTCTATCGCGGTCTGATAGCAGCCCTATTGACCAGTAGTAGCTTTGTCAGTCAGTCCTGGCTTCTCAAACCTGCCCAGGCTCAAACAACGGCGTATTGTCGATTGACGAAAGAGGCGATCGCCCAAAAAGAACAGTTACTTAACGAGTCCTTGAAAGGCAACTCAGACGCCCAGAAACGCTACAACACACTTATAGAGCAACATGGGAACTCATTGCAACAGTGCCGCAGCCAAACTTGGCCCCAAAATCAGGCGATCTGGCTAAAACTTTATCCCTGCGATGCCCGCCCTGGTGTCCTAGATGAAATTATGGATCGCATTGCGAACCAAGGCTATAACCAGGTCTATCTCCAAGTCTTTGCTGATAGCCAGGTGCTATTGCCAAAGTCAGACAACCCCACGCCCTGGGATTCTGTGCTCCGTTCGTCCGCAACTGAAAATGTGGATCTATTAGCGCAAGCAATTCAAAAAGGGCGCGCTCGCGGGCTGCGGGTCTATGCTTGGTTATATACCATGAATTTTGGCTATACCTATGCTCTACGTGCAGACCGGAAATCGGTACTAGCCCGTAATGGCAAGGGGCAGACCAGTTTGGACGTCATCCCTCAATCTCCTGAAGGTTCGCTGGACAGCAATGAAGCCTTCCCTGACGGTCCTCAAGCTTTTATCGACCCCTACGACCAGCAAGCGAAAATTGACTACTATCGGCTGGTGCAAGCCATAGTCAAACGACGCCCGGATGGAGTTCTGTTTGACTATGTCCGGTATATACGTGGTGCAGGCAGTGCTTCCGTAACTAGCAAAGTGCAAGATTTATGGATTTATGGTGATGCCGCCCAAAAAGCTTTGTCTGCACGTGCCCTTAACAATAAGGGAAGAACGCTGATCGAGCGATATTTGAAGCGGGGGTCGATTAGCAGTGCTGATATTGCCCAGGTAGATAAACTCTACCCCACAGAGGGGTCACCCCTTTGGCAAGGTCGCAATCCTCCGGCGTCGGAAATGCAAGCAACAGCGTCACAGCGTCAACCCCGCCTGCAATGGGATCTGTGGCAACTAACCCTGGCCCACGCTGTTCAGGGAATTTTAGACTTTGTAGCCTTAGCTATGCTGCCAGCCCAGCAGCAAGGGATAAAAACAGGGGTAGTATTTTTCCCAGAGGGTAACCAACCCATTGGTAAAGTAGGATTTGATTCCCGACTGCAAGCTTGGGAGAACTTTCCCAGTTCTAGTGAGTGGCATCCGATGGTCTATGGCATTTGCGGCAATACCAGTTGTATTGAGAATCAGGTTCAGCGGGTTTTGGACCGAGCAGCTCCTGGCACTTTAGTGGCACCAGTACTTGTGGGCCAGTGGGGACAGCCCTGGAAGAATCGTCCGTCGCTAGAAGCTCAGATGCAAGCTATTCGCCAGAAAGCACCGCAAATTAATACTGTGAGCCATTTTGCTTTTTCCTGGCTAAACCCAAAGTTTGACCGCGATCGCCAAGCTGCTTGCGGTCGGTAGTAGCTATCAATTTTTTGCTGATACAATGCTCAACTTATCTGATGATACTGATAAAGCTTTTCCAGTGTTGTTTCCTTCTGCTGGGGGGCATATCCAACACTTAGATCCACCTCACTCTAGTAGGGTCGTTGGCTGCCCAAGAATTTACGCTTCAGAGACATCCCGCCAGAAGCCTTTGAGACGGCAACGTTTCTATCACGGTTTACTAGCAGCCTTATTGACTGGTAGTAGCTTTGTCAGTCAGGGCTTTTTTCCCCAACCGAGCTTTGCTCAAACAGCAGCATATTGCCAATTCACAAAAGAGGCGATCGCTAAAAAAGAAAACTTACTGAAGGAGTCCTTAAAAGGCAAATCAAGCGCCCAGAAGCGCTACAAAACCCTCTTAAACCAACATAAAAATGACTTGCAGCAATGCCGCAGCCGCACTTGGCCTAATAACCAGGCTGTCTGGGTGCGATTGTACCCCTGCGATATCCGCCCTGGGGTTATGGATAAAATTATGGATCGCATTGTTAACCGGGGCTACAATCAGGTCTATGTTGAAGTCTTGGGCGATAACCAGGTACTGCTGCCAGCCGCAGACAACCCAACACCCTGGCCTTCTGTGGTGCGGACGAGGGGAAACGAGAATGTCGATCTGTTAGCCCAAGCTATTCAAAAAGGCCGTGAGCGAGGTATGCGGGTCTATGCCTGGATGTTTGCCATAAATTTTGGCTACTTATACTCCCAGCTTCCAGACCGACAATCAACACTAGCCCGCAACGGCAGGGGACAAACCTCTGTGTCCTTCGTCCCTGAGGGCAATCAAGGCTTTATCGATCCCTACAACCAGCAAGCGAAAGCTGATTACTACCGATTTGTTCAGGCAGTAACTCGACGACGCCCGGACGGAATTTTATTTGACTACATCCGATATCCCCGTGGCTCCGGGGCCGATTCTGTAGCTACCAAAGTCCAGGATTTATGGATTTATGGTGATGCCGCCCGACAAGCTCTGTATGGACGCGCTCTTAACAATAAGGGACGCGCACTAATCGAGCGATATCTCAACGCTGGGTATATTAGTGCCGGTGATATTGACCAGGTGGATAAACTTTACCCCACAGAAGGGTCACCCCTCTGGCAAGGTCGCAATCCCCAGCCGTTAGAAATGCAAGCAACACCGCAAGAACGTCAGCCCCTGCTGCAATGGCAACTGTGGCAGCTGAGCGTTGCCCACGCAGCCCAGGGGATTTTGGACTTTTTAGCAGTTGCCATGCTTCCCGCCCAGCAACAAGGGATAAAAGTGGGGGAAGTGTTTTTCCCAGAAGGCAACCAGACCATTGGTCAAGGGGGGTATGATTCCCGACTCCAGCCTTGGGATCGGTTTCCCAGTTCCACTGAGTGGCATCCTATGGCCTACGGGATCTGCGGCAATACTAGTTGTATTGAAGAGCAAGTCAAGCGGGTGTTGAACCGCGCCTCCCCCAGCACCCTAGTGGCACCAGTACTTGCGGGCATCTGGGGGCAGCCCCTCAACAATCGTCCCTCCCTAGAAGCCCAGATGCAGGGTATCCGCCAAGTGGCACCGCAAATTAACACTGTGAGCCATTTTGCTTTTTCCTGGCAAGAGGCACAATTTGACAGCGAGCGCAAGTTGTGCCGCGTTTAGTAGCTATTGATGAGGTGAAATTTGGTTCCAGCCTCGTCCTAGATAGTGGGCGAGGCCAATCTAAAATCCGTTGACTTCCTTTCCTCCTCAGCTAACTGTATAGGAGGAAATTCCTTTTTCACCACACTCTAAAAAAATGCGGTGTCGCGATCGCGCCGACATTTCAGTTTTTAAGATATATGTGGCGGCAGAATCCGGAAACAGCCGACCTCAGTTGGTATAGATATATTAATATATCTATGCCAACCGAGAGGCTGCCCGCGATCGCTGTGTTTAACTGTGACAAAGCAGAAAGCCTCTTCTTTCAATTCAGCATCTGAATTTTTATCTGACAGTAGATTCAAATGAAGCAGCATCTATCAATAACGAAATCTAGACAACAACAGATATCAGAAGAAATATCAGTAAAGGGTTTTAGTATAATCAGCGGAGATGCTATACAGAAAGATTTATTGTTTTTTGATATATTTTCGGCTAACAATTTTATAGATAGTTGGAATAACTTAAGGCTGGATAACTATATGAGTGATGGCGGCAAATACCGTTATCGTAGATACTCAGTTTTTAAATATGAATCTGAATCGAGGCAATTAATCGAAAAGCCATTTGAGCCACATTTTCAAGAAAAATCTGTAAACAAATTAAATGGAGGTAGAAATAGATATTTTGAGCCAATAGAAAATGAAACAAAAGGAAATTCCGTGTTTATTAATTTGATGAAATTTTGTATAAGCATACTAGCAGATATTAAAATACCAACTAGCTGGCATATAGAAGCCCATCAATTTCGCATTATAGCAAATCCCAGTATGTGTGGCTTTCCCACACCTGAAGGTATTCATCGGGATGGGGTTAATTATGTATTCATGATGTTGATTGGCAAAGAGAATATTATCGGTGGTGAAAGTCATATTTACGATAATAAGAAAAATCTCCTTTTTAGTTATATGTTGTCAAACCCATTAGACTGCATTCTTTTAGATGACCTGAAATTGATGCATGGTGTATCGCCGATAAAATCTTTAGCGAGTACTAAAGAATCCTACCGCGATACATTAGTGCTAACCTTTACTGAATTAGCTTAAAATTATGCTCGAACAACAATATCAACCTGATGACGAAACTGAAATAGTGAAACTCTATTATCAGGATCTCGCCTCTGAATATGACCACTCGCGTTTTAACAATAGCTATGGTCGTTATATTGATATTCAAGAACGAGAAATCTTAAGCCACTGGCTTGATAGCTTTGAAAACAAGTCTGTACTCGATATAGCTTGTGGTACGGGAAGGTTTTTGAACTTAGCAACTGCGGGAGTAGATGTAAGCGCCAATATGCTAGAAGTAGCTAGGACTAAACATCCAGATAAACAATTAATTAATGCCTCAGCTGGCAATATTCCGATTGAGTCAGGTACTTATGATGCAATTTTCACATTGCACCTTTTCATGCACTTAAGTAAAACAAAAATTCAGGCAATAGTTGATGAATGTTACCGCATACTCCGACCAAATGGAGTTTTGATATTTGATATTCCCTCATATCTTCGCAGAAAGCTCATCTCCTATAAGTCTGATTCCTGGCATGGAGCAACTTCATTTTCATTTAATGATATTCACAATCTATGTGCAGACAGATGGCAACTTGAAGAAGTAGTTGGAACTACTTTTTTTCCAATTCATCTTTTTCCCTCTCCAACTCGTCATCTTTTGCTACCTCTTGATAAATTTATGTGCCATAGTTTTCTAAAAGTTATGTCTTCTTATTACATGGTGAAACTCATTAAAAGATGAGCAACCACTAATTTTACTCTTCAAGCTTTTTCATCCTCAGCTATGGGATTTAAAGGTGGATAATTTGCTAATTACAGAGTCGTTTCGCAGCAAATATCGGGATTTTATCCATAAATAAATTGGGAACGACTCTTTTTGTCAGGACTTACGCAGTTGAAGCCTGAAACTTAGATCCCCCCTAGCCCCCCTTGAAAAGGGGGGAACCGGAAAAGCCCCCTTTTGAACTCTGCTGTGCGTAAGTCCTATTCTTTACTAACTTTATGTTTCCTCAATTTAGGCTATCCAATGAAGAAGCTAATCCCGTCTGGCTTAAGAGTACGCCTGAGAGTCTGGCAAAGATATCTATTAGATTTATCAGCAGGTCAAGTTAGTAAATTTGTTAAATATAATCCCTTGAGTGATGAGCAAAAACCATTGTTTCAGGAACGAATTACTATCTTTCAAGCGCTTATGCCAACCACTTACTCAGAAAATAAAAAGCACAATTTAGCTCTAGCTATCAAAAGAATTCAAGATGTAGCGATTAATCCGGGTGAAATCTTTTCCTTCTGGTATTTAGTGGGGGAACCTGATCGAGCCAAAGGTTATCTAGAAGGGCGATCGCTCGTGGATAATCAACTAAAGGCGGAATTAGGCGGGGGCTTATGTCAATTATCAGGAATAATATATTTTTTAGCATTAAAAGCTGGACTTGTTATTCTAGAAAGACATTCTCATTCTCACGATATTTATACCGAGTCAACACGTTTTACACCCTTAGGCTCTGATGCCACAATTGTTTATGGGTATAAGGATATTCGGTTCTTAAACAATTTGGAAGTCCCAGTGTGTTTTCGCTTCACGATTAAAGAGCATGAAATTAGCGCTGCTTTATGTTCTCCTCAACCAATTACTGAATTTAAAGTCGAATTCAAATTGGAAGAGCTTAAAGATGAGGTAAAAGTTGATACTGTTCGTTTTCTTCAAAATCAAAGCAATTTTGATGTAGTCAATTCTACAAGCTATCAAAAATTAATGTAAGTAGGTGGGTCTAATTAAACATACAGCAGATTGCAAGTTGGTGAAGTACAGAAATACCCCACCCGCGCTCCCTTGCCCCCTCCCCTTGACTTCGGGGAGGGTTGGGGAGGGGTGTACTTTTTTAGATGCAAAATGCTGTATGTTGGGATTGTTAGTAGTTAATCGTTAGTGGAAAAGCCTTCCCCTACTAACCACTAACTACTAAACTTTTTCAAGCGACTACAAAATTCACCAACTTTCCAGGTACGACAATCACCTTTTTAATTTCTTTGCCCTGAATGAAACGTTGGGCAACTTCAGATTCACGGGCGTAGTGTTCTAGCGCTTCACGGTCAGCTTGTGCCGGAACTTGAATCGTGCCCCGGGTTTTCCCCATGACTTGAATTACCAGGGTGATTTCATCTGCTACCAGGGCATCTAAATCGACTTGAGACCACTCTTGGGTGTGTACGGAATCAGTATGACCAATGTTATGCCAGAGTTCCTCGGCAATGTGGGGAGCAAAAGGGGCTAGCAGGCGAATCAAGGTTTCAATGCCTTCTACATACACTGGCGAGTCTTTGCAGGTGGCATCAGATAGGGCATTGTTCAGTTTCATTAATTCTGAGACGCCAGTGTTGAATTGGTAGTCGCCCTCTAAATCCTCTGTAATTTCCTTGATAGCGGTATGAATTGCCCGCCGCAACTCTTTTTCTTGGGGGGTGGGAGTTGGCGCGTTATCAGTTGAGGGCTGAGTGCTGGTTGCTTCAGCGGAAGTAGTCTGTTTCTCAGTTATTGTCGGTGACGGCTGAGGGCTGGGTATTACCTCTAATGTATTTGCTGGCTGCGCTAAGGAATTTGTGCCTAGATACTTTTGTTTAACCGATTGCACTTTCTCAGACAACTCTCGGCGAGTAGGTGCTCGCAAGAAATAGCGGTAAGCAAACCAGGTTGTGTATCCAAGACCTACGAGTTGAAAGCTGGGTTCTAGCAGGGGAATACTGTGAATAACATCTAGCAGCGCCACCGTTAAATAAGCGGCGATCGCAGCTGCCAAAATTAAAGCAACCGTAACCAGCGATTGTTGGAAGCTGTCAAAAAATTCGCCCACATAATTAGGCAGATCGAGCAAAGCTTTAAATACCTGCTGCCAAATCTGCCACCACTGCTGTGATGACAAGTCTTTAGACAGAAGTAGAGACACAATATTTTGCTTCTCTATATTTTCAACGTCCTTGGTAGCCGCAGCAGAGCGATCGCCTTTTGCCTCCTCTTCTTCCCCAGCTGACGGTAACAGAGGTTGCCTATGCGCCTGATACTCCGTGACTAAACGCCAGACACGATTGAGAAAGCGAAATTGTCCTTCTACGTCTGCATCATCCCACTCCAGATCTTTTTCTGGTGGCGCTTTGAACAAGATGAACATCCGCGCCGTATCTGCCCCGTACTTAGCGAGAACGTCTTCTGGAGCGACGCCATTGTACTTAGACTTGGACATCTTTTCATAGAAAACTTCCAGCGAATCCCCAGTTTCGGGATCTTTGGGTTCTGCTGAATTTACCTGTGCCGGGGGAATGTATTTGCCGGTAACAGGATTTTTGTAAGTAATGCCTTGAACCATGCCTTGAGTTAGCAGGCGTTGGAAAGGTTCGTTAAAGTTAATCAGACCGCGATCGCGCAATACCTTGACAAAAAAGCGCGAATATAGTAGATGCAAAATAGCGTGTTCAATGCCGCCCACATACTGGTCTACAGGCATCCAGTCATTCGTCTTAGCCGGGTCAAAGCCTTGCTGGTCATTCTTCGCGTCCGGATAGCGAAGGAAATACCAGGAAGAATCAATAAACGTATCCATCGTGTCCGTTTCCCGTTTAGCCGCTGTGCCACAACTCGGACAAGGGACATTAACCCAGCTATCCAACTGAGCTAGAGGAGAAAGACCACGACCGCTGAATTCCACATCTTCCGGTAACTGCACTGGCAAGTCTGATTCTGGAACCGCAACCGTACCGCAGCTAGGACAATGAATTACCGGAATAGGCGCACCCCAGTACCGCTGCCGAGAAATTAACCAATCCCGCAAACGATATTGCACCCGCGCTTTACCGAAACCTTCTTTTTGGGCGTATTCAATAATCGCCTCTTTGCCGGCGGTGGATGCCATGCCATCAAAGTTACCGGAATTAATCATAATTCCCGGTTCTGTGTAAGCTGCTTTTAGCTCCGGCGTCTCCCCTGTGTTTTCCCCTGAAGGAACAATTACAACCTCAATTGGCAGTTGCTTTTCCTTGGCAAACTGGAAGTCGCGCGTATCGTGCGCTGGGACACCCATCACTGCGCCAGTGCCGTATTCATACAACACATAATCAGCAATCCAGATGGGAATTTCTGACTTTGTGAAAGGGTTAATCACCTTACCCCCGGTAGGTATACCGCGTTTAGGCTTATCTTCAGCAGTGCGTTCCAACTCACTTTGGCTAGCAACTTCTTGGATAAACGCCTCTACCTCTGCCTGTCTTTCTGAAGTGGTGACGCGAGGGGTGAGAGGATGCTCTGGTGCCAGCACAATATATGTGACACCATAGACAGTATCAGGACGGGTGGTAAAGACGCCGATTTTTTCATCCATGCCCACAATGGGAAATTCCAAGTATGCCCCAACCGATTTACCAATCCAGTTGGCCTGCATCAACTTTACCCGCTCAGGCCAGCCAGCCAACGTGTCTAAATCATTTAGCAGTTGTTCTGCGTAGTCGGTAATCTTGAGGAACCACTGCCGCAGCATTTTGCGCTCGACTTGGGCACCAGAACGCCAAGAACGCCCCTCATTATCTACTTGCTCGTTTGCTAGCACCGTTTGGTCAATTGGGTCCCAATTGACGGCAGCCTCTTTTTGGTAAGCTAGTCCCGCTTTAAAAAACTCTAGAAAAAGCCACTGAGTCCATTTATAGTAATCTGGCGAACAGGTGGCAACTTCTCTACTCCAGTCAATAGAGAGACCTAGTTGCTGCAACTGAGCCTTCATTTGGGCAATATTTTGATAAGTCCACTTAGCTGGGTGAATGCCCCGCTCAATGGCGGCATTTTCTGCGGGCAAGCCAAAGGCATCCCAGCCCATAGGTTGCAGAACCCGACATCCTTGCATACGTTTGTGTCGGGCAATTACATCGGTAATTACATAGTTGCGGGTGTGCCCCATATGCAGAGTCCCCGATGGATAAGGGAACATGGATAAGGCATAGAACTTCGGCTTGCTGCTATCTGTGGGAGTTTGGTCTAAGCCTTGTTCTGCCCAAGTCTGTTGCCACTTTGCCTCGATTGCTGCTGGGTTGTAACGGGACTCCACAATAATGCTCCTACTGGACTCGGCGTTAGAAAAGCTTTCTTGTCAAATTGCCTCTGCCAGAATATTCTGACACATCCGGGACTTAAGCATTTCCACAATTGAAAGGCATTAGCTGTGGGGAGGCGCAGTTGAGTTCGTTATCAATTAGAAATTTGCCGTTTCTATAACTGAAACGATGGAGAGATTTTGCCTCATAAGTGTTTTGATTGGATAAAGGAACTTTAATAGCCTTCACCCAGCAGTTTCTATGATCTATCGAGCGCTATTACTATTAGCTATCCCTTTAAGCTGGTTGGTGATGGTGCCTGTATTAGCACTTCCTAGCCAAGATAGCCAGTTGCTTTCCTCTCCAGTTAGTAACAGACATAACTTGCCTTCTTATCTCCAAGTATTACGGAATGCTCACACTCTAGATGATGCAGCTATTGGATTTGCTGCGGCGCGTAGTCAAACTTATCAAGCTTTTGAACAAGCACTCAAAGCTGGTAGTTCAATCCGGAGTGAGTTAGATGAGCTGCTACAACAAGGATCTGGATCTGGGCGCATCTATGCTGCTATTCTGATCGAGCGGTTAGATAAGGAAGCTGGTCGCACAGCATTGTCCTTACTACAGACTGATCCAGAGGTAGTTGAACATCGCAGTGGTTGCTTAACCACGAACCATACTGTGGGCGAACTAGCAACTAATTTATTGCGCGGTCAGACGGTTGTTTTTGTTCCCGCTGACAGCACGTTAAGCCAGCAATGAGTACCTTTTACCAGGATTCGTAATAAGTCTAGTAAGCAGACATTGGATAACTTAAAAGTTTTTGTATATGGCACCCTTAAACCAGGGGAAGGCAATTATCAACGGTACTGTGCTGGCAAGGTAGTAGAGGCGAAAAGAGCGATCGCGCCAGGATTACTTTATGCTCTCCCAGCTGGATACCCCGCCATGACCCCAGGCAATACTCCGGTGCATGGGTTTTTGCTCACTTTTGCTAACTCAGGAATTTTACTGGAACTGGATCAACTGGAAGGTTATCACCCCAGTCGCCCAGTAGAGCAAAATGAATATTACCGAGAACAAATCATCACCTATGACCCAGATGAGCGATCGCAAAAGCCAGCCTGGGCTTACCTGATGACATTCGAGCAGGTTTTCCGCCGAAAAGGTGTCCTGCTGCCTGCTGGGTGGTGGAGCCGCTGCGGCTTTAGTAGTTCTTAGTTTTGAGTCTTGTCGGTATCGATGCTTTTATATGGTGAAGTCAGCGATTTTTCAGGAGCAGCCACCGCTGCCTTGGGAATCTCGACAACAGGGCGGTTTAAGGCAACCATTAAAGGTTCATGAGTTGCCTCTGGTTGAGTAGATTGATCTATCTGTGCAGTCTGGGATTCGCTACCAGGAACTACACCTGATAAGGCTCCAATGACTACGGCTGCTAGAGCAGCTCCTCCCCACGCAAAAATCTGTCTAGAGCGGTATCGATCCAGGCGAGCCAAAACTTGCTGAGCTATCTGTTTTGGCGATTGCTCTGCCTGTGGCACTGGCAAGGTCTGAATCCCCTGGCGTAGCTTCACAAGTTTGGCATACTGCTGCTTTACCTCTGGGTCAGTTGCCAACCACTGCTGGACTTGCTTGCGCTCAGCTGCTGTTACCTCACCATCCAGGTAAGCACTCACTAATTCAAAGCGAGTACGCTGCAAGCTATCCATTTCCCTGGTATCCTGCTGCCTAGAATCCTTACGAGGGTCAAAGTTGAGGGTCATTTTCGCTTCACCACGTTAGTCATACCAACCGCTAGTATTAAAAGCTAGTCTATACATCCCATTTTAAAAGGACAACTATCACAAGGGTTTAGTTCCACCCCAGTATCCGGTGCTACTTGCCATCCAAATAATTTTTGAGCTGAGATTGTAGCCTAGACCTCGCTCTAGCAATTCTCGACTTTACTGTTCCTAAGGAAGCACCAGTGATTTCAGCAATTTCCTCATAAGCCATCCCTTCGATTTCCCGCAGGATAATTGTGGTGCGGAATACTTCTGGCAAATCCGCGATCGCTTCTCGCAGTTGATCGTAAAACTCCCGCGTCGTCAAATCTTCGTCGGGACTAGGAGCATCTGAGGCAATTTCCCAATCCATCTCCCCGTCACCTACCTGGCGGCGAGCATCGAGTGATAGGGGATGAGACACCCGTTTGCGTTTACGCAGTTCGTCATAAAACAGGTTGGTAGAAATGCGGCTCAACCAGCCCCGGAATTTTTCCGGCTCATTTAAGCGCTTGATGTTGCGGTAAACCCGAATCCAGGCTTCTTGGGCTATATCTGCCCGATCCTGCCAGTCTGGAGCCAAGTGGTACAAAATCTTATCCACATGAGACTGATACCGGCGCATGAGTTCGGCAAAGGCAGCGCGATCAGGACGAATCCCAGCCTGACAGGCCAAAATTAAGTCATAGTTTGTTAGTTTGTCCGGTTGCACCGGGGCGGTAGGAACCGTTGCCTCAGCCGTTGACCAGGATAGAGGAATCGATTGACTCATGGCGGGAATGGGTGTTACAACATCCTTGTTCTCAAAGACGCTGATACTTAACAAAAGTTTCCGCTTCTCTCCGATTGTCAGCTGCTGTACTGTACAACTGTACATTCGCACATTAAATTCTAGAAAAAATCGGTAATCGTTATGGCAGAGCCGCCTAGACCGATTCGCTTATGTGGTGTTTGCTATCAATAGCCACCTTGTCATCGGATTGAATGGTAATTTAAGGAAAAAATTAGGTGCGTAGGCGTATGCCATCGCCACAACCTCTGCTTATTATCAAAATGCATTAACTGCAAGACATCGTTCCCGATTCCAGCAGAATGGGATCAAGGCAGAATGTTCGCATTGTTCTTTACCTTTTGTGAAGATGGCGAAGCGACAGAGGCAGAGTTGATGTAGCTAGCCAGGGAATCAATTCCCTGGCGGGCTGGAAGACCTAGCACTTAAGCCCCTTCGGGATAATGTTTTTTCTTGGTTACGGACTGCGGAAACCCAGGGGAGTTCTTTTGAACTGCATATGCAAAATGCTGAGTTTAAAATTAGCAACCCAGGGACTTTAATCGAAGTTTGTAACCTGATTAATGAGATGAAAATCTCTGAGCAAAATCAGGATGTACAGGGTGATTTATATGAATACTTATTAAGTAAACTTAACGCCGCCGGACGCAACGGACAGTTTCGCACTCCTTGCCATATTATCCGCATGATGGTGCAGATGGTTGACCCCAAACCAAAGGAAAGAATTGGTGATTTAGCGGCGGGTACTTTAATTTGCGAAAATCTATCTAAACCTGTTTGATAACCTCAATTGTGGAAAGCGGCAATAATTTGCGAAAAACGACAGTAAGTTACGAATCGCGACATTTAATGTGCGAATGTACAAGAAAGCGGGCGAGGGGAATCGAACCCCTATAATTAGCTTGGAAGGCTAAAGTTTTACCACTAAACTACGCCCGCAAAACATTTAATATAATACCACTGGCTTAACGCCAATGTGTAAACTATTTTAGCACAAATCTGACTTCGGTTGAGCAACCTAGTCAGTATATCTTTAAATTTTATTATTACTTACCGAAGCGTCGATCGGGATCGAGAAGGTGAGGACAGTTTCATCGATACCTTTGAGCTTGAGGGGACTGAACTTGTGTAGTTCACTGTCTTCCAGATAATCCGCTACGGTGGCTGAGACGAGAATGGAATTGGGTTCTGCGGCTTCTTGCAGACGCGCCGCAATGTTCACACTGGGGCCAATGGCTGTATAGTCTGACCGTTCGGCGCTTCCGAACATACCGACTACCGCAGTCCCCTGATGAATGCCACACCTAAATTGCACAGGAGGCGGGCCGCCATCTCCAACAATTCCCCGCTCTTGCCAGTGCTGGTTGAGTTCGGCGAGAGAGTTATGCATCTGCCGCGCTGCTGCGATCGCACGTCGCACCTGTTCATTTGGCGTTAGCTCCTCTGGCGCACCAAACAACGCCAAAATCGCATCTCCCATAAACTTATCCACCGTACCCCCATTATCAAATACGGCTTTGGTCATGGCTTCCAGGTACTCATTAAGCAACTGTGCCACCCGGCGCGATCGCAATGTGTTAGATAGCTGGGTAAAACCAACAATGTCACTAAACAAAATCGTAATTAGGCGGGGTTCTGGGCGCAAGTCTAGCGCCATTTCACCCGCAGCACATTGTTTCACCATCGCCGGGGGCAAAAAGCGCTTCAGCACCGACTCTGTGAGGTAAGTATTTAACTGTTGCACGCGCCACTCATTAGCTTTAAGAGCTAGCAGATTGCGTACTTCTGCCAATAATTCCCGGTCATTAAAGGGTTTAGATAGATAGGCATCCGCTCCTTTTTCTGTTCCTTCAATGCGGCTAGCTTCATCAGCCTTGGCCGTCAGGAGGATAATCGGCGTTCCCTTCAACTCCTCCTCAGCACGGATCGTGCGAATCATATCCAAACCGGATACTACAGGCATCATCAAATCTGTGACGATCAAGTGAGGACGCCGTTCTCTCACCACAGATAGCCCTTCTTCCCCGTTCCTAGCCGTCCACACGTTATAACCTGCTTCTCGCAGAACTCTTTGCACATATCCCCGCAAATCCGGGTTATCGTCCACCACCAGGATAGGTTGTGCGGTGTTAGGTATTGATTCATCTTGTAAAGGTTGGGTAAGGTTTTGAGTTGTGGATGCTGAATTTAACTCAGGACTGAAAGATAATTCACCACTCTCATCTGCTCGAGATTCTTCCTCTATCTCTATATCAGACAATTCGACAGTCGCTCTACTAACTTGTACTTCTGTAGGCACTTCTAGCACTTGATCCAGCGGCAGGTGAGCGGTTCCAGTTTGCAGCCACATGGTGAAGGTAGTGCCGCAGCCGTAAATTGATGCTACGGAAATTTGACCCCCGTGAAGTTCAATTAATTCTTTCACCAGTGCCAAACCTAAACCCGTCCCTTCATAAGAGCGATTAACCGATCCCTCTGCCTGACGAAACCGTTCAAATAAATGGGGGATTTGCTCTTTACGAATACCAATTCCGGTGTCTGAAACCTGTAGTTGTACGTGGTTGCCAGCTGGTTCCAGCTTGAGTGTGATGCTGCCGTTGCTGCTGGTAAACTTCATCGCATTAGACAGCAGGTTGTATAACACCTTGTCAAATTTTTCCAAATCTAAATAAATCGGCTCACACGGTATTAGTTGAGTTGTGAGGCTGATGCCCTTTCTCTCACAGTAGGGGCGAAAGGCTTCCACAATCTGACTGACAAATGCCCCTAAGTTACAGGGACGGTAACTTGCTTGCATGCGACCAGCATCAAGTCGCTGCAAATCTAGTAGTTGATTTACCAATCGCAACAGCCGCCGGGAATTTCGCAGGGCGATCGCGGCTTGCTCGTAGGGAAAATCCTTTTTTTGAGCTACCGCAGATTCTAGTGGCCCCATCATCAGCGTCAGCGGTGTACGGAACTCGTGGGAAATATTTTGGAAAAATTCTGTTTTCTGCTGGTCTAATTCCAGCAAACGTTCGGCTTGCTGCCGCGTTTTCTGGTATAGCCTCGATTGTTGAACTGCGATCGCCGCCTGGGACGCCACGGCTTGCGCTAATTCAATCTCTGACGCCTGCCAGCGTCGAAACCGATGCGTTTGGCGCAGGGAAATGCTGCCAATAATCTGGCCATCAGAGAGCAATGGTACTACCAACAGCGCTCGCGCCGGTTGACGCAATGGCAGATCAAACCCATTCATTTGTGAGTTCGCTTCCAGATCGTCAATCACCACTGGTTTTTGTGTCTGCACCAGTTGCTGCAAAACCGGATTGCTCGCAATGGGGACAACTGACTGGGGGAAACTGCTATGCCGCGATAAGGTTGAGTTTTCTCTATTAGTAACGTTCCCAGCGTTGAGCTGTTCTTCTAATCGCTGACCACTAAGCGCTGACGCCTGAGTGCTGTCATATAAGCCCACACAATGGACAAACTCATCTTCTGGAGTCCACAAAGACAGGGCACAGCCATCGACATTTAAGGCTTGCCCTAGCTGTTGAGTAATAGCGGCAAAGATATCTTGAGGATCAAGGCTGGAGCGGATTGCGGTGGTAATTATATTGACAAGTGCTTCTCGCTGTGCTATTGCGTGAACCTGCTCGTAAGCTCGTGCTTGGGCAAGAGCTAGGGCAGCTTGATCTGCCACCATCACCACTAATTGAATTTCATCATCCTGCCATATTCGGGGTAAACCACACTGATGCAGTGCCAAAACCGCCATCAATTTTTGTTGACCAATGAGCGGTACCACGAGACTAGAGCAAATATCGGCTTTTTGGTAAGCGATCGCCCGATCCCTATTTTCTGGATGCAATTTTTGGAAGCGCTCATCGGTTTCGACGTCGTTAATCACTTCTACATCGCGCGTTTCCCAGACAGTCTGTGCCAGAATAGGCAAAAAGATAGAAGCATCGTTGCTGAGGTTGTCTTCTTCCTCGAGCTTCTCACCTTTTGACTTTTGCCTTTGATATATGAAACATTCGTCTCCCATCCGGTCATCCTGATAGGGACGCAAAATGCAAACATCTGCCTCCAGCATTTTACCCACAGTTTCCACAATCGTCTGGAGGATCTGCTGTAGGGGTGACTCACCTAGCCGCCCGTATTGAGCGCTGCGAATCGTATTAATAACAGTATTTAGTAAAGATTCTCGGCGCAGCGTGCGGTACAGTTCCTCAGTGCGTATCTTGACGACATTATGAGTATCCATAGCCTGCCGTACCAAGTCTTTGAGAGCTTGGGGGTTCCACGGTTTGGTCACATACTTGAAAACCTTACCGCAGTTAATTGCCTCCACCAGATCTTCTACATCAGCGTAGCCAGTTAAAATAATCCGAATGATGTCTGGATATTGGGTGACGGTGAGACTAAGAAACTCTGTGCCGCTCATCAGGGGCATATGCTGATCGGAGACAATCACCGCTATATCTTCTTCTTGATCCAGAAGTTCTAGTGCAGCAGGCCCGTTTTCTGCCCTCAGTACCTTATACTCGGTATAGAAAGTCCGATAAAGCAGGTCAAGGTGATCTGGTTCGTCATCGACCACCAGAATTTTGGGTTTATTAGTTGTTTTTGTTTTAATGCGCCCTTCTCCTGCTGTTGTAGGAGCGG
>JAHHGU010000074.1 GCA_019359765.1 Aphanothece sp. CMT-3BRIN-NPC111 | reverse complement strand
TGGCTACTAGCAAGTTGTTTGAGCGTTATTGGGTTTTCATTACCCGCAGCAGCAGGTACACTTCTGTCTTGGCGTTTTGATGTTAATCAGAACCAGCTGTTATTTACAACGGACGCTGGAGTTCAACCAAAAGCATTACTGATGTTTAACCCCACGCGCTTGGTAATTGATCTGCCAGGTACAAACTTGGGACGCCCGACGGTAACTGAGCCAATCGGCGGAGCAATTAGCTCTTTACGAATAGGGCAAGCTGAGGACACAACCACTCGCCTAGTACTTGAATTGAACCCTGGTTATACGTTGAACCCTCAACAAGTGTTAGTTCGAGGAGCAACGCCACTAAATTGGTCGGTGCAAATCCCAAAACCAACTTTTGTTCCGATTTCTCAAGGAACAAAAAAGTTACCTTCAGGTACACCCTCACCAACGCCTCAACGGGTAGTAGAGTTCGTTGCAACACCGTCCGCCCCACCGCTCAATCCCTTACCGCCTTCTGTTGTTCCCAGTGACCGCCAACAGATGCCTACTAGTTTCCATCAGCTGGCAAATATTCAATCGGTTGAACTGGCTACCAATGGAACACTGCTACTAATCAAAACGGATCGAGCGATAAAGCCTATCAGCCGTTGGGACAAATCAGCTGGCGTCTACCGGATTACCATTCCTGATGCCCAGCTGGCTGATAAAGTTAAAGGTCCCCAGCTTGCTGCCAACAGTCCGGTGACCCGGCTGCGTCTGCGGCAACAAAGCGATCGCCCGGTTGAGATTATAGTGCAGCCAGCTGCCGGTGTGGTTTTTGGAGAACTTAATCACATTAGCGACCAGATAGTAGCACTGACGCTGCAACGAACTCCATGATAAAGCCCCCCATATTCTCAATGGGCAAGTATAGCTTTTAGCAATCCTTAAGCTATAGCAGTAGCTCTTTTGTGTATGGGGGCGAGGCAATTTTCAAGGGCTATTATGGCAACTGCTTATAGATATGTAAGTTGAATTTTCGCGATCATGGTTGTGGGTTAGTAGGAGGAATAACTACTAACCACTAACAATTAGATTCCTTCCAGTTCTATCGCTTCAATCACCTGTAGACCACGAGGGTCGCCCAATCTTAACAGTGCCGCCTTAGCGTCTTCCCGGACGCCGAGATCTTGATCTTCTGCAAAAGCCTCAATCAAGGCATCAACGGCAGTGGCATAGACAACATTAGAAGGCAGTTCGCGGCACAACTGCCCTAACGACCAAGCACAGTTACTGCGGATGGCGGCGACAGGATCTCGCCGCAAGGCTTCAATTATGGGAGGAATGGAGGCTACGACAGCCTCATAGCCTAACTGGGCCATTTGAGCCAGAGAACTAGCCGCCCACAGACGTACCGCAGAAATATCCGTTTTTAGAGCGTCGGTTAGTGGCATTAAGGAACGGCGATCGCGGCAGTTTCCCAAAGCCCAAACCACGCCCTTGCGAACATAGCCATTCCAGTCGCGGTTGAGCTGGGCAATCAACGGCTCTACTGCTGTTGTGCTGGGATTGCGTCCCAGGGCATAGGCAGCACTCACACGCACCAATGGACAGGCATCAGTCAGCAAGTTAATCAGATAGGGGATAGCCCGTTCATCCTGAAGATCGCAGAAAGCCCGTGCTGCCAACATCCGCTCCGGTCTTGCTGGTGCCGCTAGCAGTGCCAGCATCGCCTCTGGATCTGGCGCGGAGGCTTCCGCAACATCAAGCGGCTCTATGTTATCCAGAGGGCTTTCTAGCTCGGTATCGGGATCGAGCAGGCTCAGATCGTCATCGTCGTACATAAGGTTAAATTATCCTATCCCAACCTATTCCACCAGTCTCTAACGGCGATCGCAACAAAAGAAGACCCCTAAAAGTTAAGAAAACTAACATTCGGGGGCAGTTTTCCTTGATTCAAAAGTTGAATTTGGTATATTACACGGCACTGACAACTTTTTAACTAATGAGAGCGGAATTATTCATCCCCACCGCACGGGCGGATGAGGAATTCGGTCTTAGGTAGCTAAGAAGTTAGAAAATCTTCATCTTAGGAACGGTGTTCATGTTGTAATAGAATATATACGGTTGCAACTCCCACCAACTTACTAAAAGGGCTATAAGCTACTAGCAGAGATAGGGATTGATGATGCCCTCACGGGTACTGACTAACAAGTCCTTGCGGGTGTCCGCACTCATTCAATTTCTGCCCGTGGAAGATGGGCAGCTGCCAGGGTCATATCCAAGGTACTACAGGAGTTAGAGCCACGGCGAGTGTGCTAAACCTCCAGACGCAAAGTTAGCTTAAACCGACATTCATCCCCACGTCTGACCCGATAGGGCAGCGTGGGATGAATGGCTCTCTCGGTGAGGAGTCCCACCCCCGACCAATAACGAGTGTCACTCATTGAGGGAGTGGGGTGGGCGACGAATCGCCAAACTTTGAACGAGGGTTCTCAACGCTTCAGACATCGGTATATCCAAAGTTTCTGCAAACTCCTTTAAAAGCGCTAACTCCCTATCATTAAGTCTTGTTTCAACCCTGTGTTTTCTAGGCATAGTTACGACAATTCACCGTAACCATGTTATGCTCGATTTGTACAGGTTAAATCAAATTAATAGCTTAACCGCTTCCTGTACGCTGTACCTTGAAAACTCAGAGTATGGGGTTCTACCCAGTAACTAAACACTTCTGTGTCGCGTTCTGTGGGTAGGTAAAACTCTGACAGTACCAAGGATTGAACAATCTTTGTACTTGTTCAAGTCTGCGGAGGGGCGTCTCGTGGACTCAAAACAAAGCTCAGTTAATGTCCGACGGGATACCAGGAGTCGCTGAGAAGCCCACACTGTACTGCTTGCAGTCAGTGTGGGAGTACGTCACACCATCATCGGATTCTTGTTCCGAACTCAGTAATGAGTCCCTAACGTGGCATTTGCGAAGGAAACTGTAAGCCCCATCCGCCTGTGCGGTGGGGGACTTCACGATTTGAATATTTAACCACAGGGGGGTATTGTGACAGACCACCTAGAACCTTATCGACGGATGGTTCGTTCAATTAGATTCGTTCCCCCACTGGGGCGAAACCAGCCGTCTTACCCGCCGAAGACTGAGCCAGTAACGCCAGCGTGGGTAGTTAATTCTTCGTTCAGGACGAGCGTGCCTGAAGCCACAGTAACAGCAGATTCGGGTCCTGCCCCCGACCCTTCTGAACGTGCTGCTGCCTTAGTGCGAGCCGCTGTCTCCAAGCCGACAGTCCTTCCGACCATATATGTGATTCCAGAGAATATAGGCGATCGCATTAGCCGCTTAGCTGGGCCGAAGGCTACAACTCCCATTATTATCCCGCCCAAAATTCCCCAACCTGACCCCAACTGGACGCCTACCAATACGGTGCCAACTCAGTATATTGAGTTGGACTGGCGAGATTTGTTAGATAAGGCTCATATAGATGCCTCTGCCCCAGGGGAAGTTACCTTTGTTGAACCTCCTCAATCAGAGGAAACACCCCAGGAAGTTCTAGAAGCCTCAGCTCATACTTCAGTAGCTGAACCTCCTCAACTCGAAGAAACGCCCCAGGAAGTACCAGAGGCACAAGCTTCTACTTCAGTAGCTGAACCTCCTCAACTCGAAGAAACGCCCCAGGAAGTACCAGAGGCACAAGCTTCTACTCCAGTAGCTGAACCTCTTCAACTTGAAGAAACGCCCCAGGAAGTACCAGAGGCACAAGCTTCTACTCCAGTAGCTGAACCTCTTCAACTTGAAGAAACGCCCCAGGAAGTACCAGAGGCACAAGCTTCTACTCCAGTAGCTGAACCTCCTCAACTTGAAGAAACACCCCAGGAAGTACCAGAGGCACAAGCTTCTACTCCAGTAGCTGAACCTCTTCAACTTGAGGAGGAAAAAAAAGAGACCAGAAACATTCATTGCCCCTCTTGTGACTCTACCGATAACAAGAAAAATGGTCATTCTAACGGCAAACAAAAATATGTTTGCAAAAACTGTGGCAAGCATTTTGTTGTGTCTGATTCTTTAGCCCAAAACCAAGACAAGCTGGAGACCAAGACCAATTCTCCTGTAAAAACTCCAGAAGTAAAGGAGCCTCAGTCGCTTACTGGCGTTTCTGATAGCACCTCTAAATCTTCCATGAGTCAAAGTAAAACCAAGAAAAAAGCTAAAGGATTTGGGGCTAAAAAAGCCAAGAAGTAGACACAGAGGAATGGTGTCAGATCGCAACAAGATTAGTTGCTTATTCACTAAGGGGCGGCGTTAGTAGTAGAGACGTTCCGCCGGAACGTCTCTACGGTAAGTAGCGGGAAACACGCTCCATGCCTTTAGGCATGGAGTTAATCTAAAATCTAAAATTCTTTGACCATCCAGAGGGACTGAGTTTGGTAGCCAAGATGCTGATACAGCTTCAGGGCCGGTTGGTTGCTTTGAAAGACTTGGAGACCAATCTGGCGATCGCCCCTTGTCTTAGCCCAGTCTTCTGCATGGCGCATCAAAGCCGAGCCAATACCCTGACGTCGGTGTTCCGGCGTCACGTAGAGCAGAAAAATGTGAGCAACGCGATCGCCCCGCACCTGATCTATCGCATTTCCTAACCAGAGACTCGCGATCGGTTGACGCACTGGCTTCATTGGCTGGGCTGCTGTTAAATTTACGTCTAACTCAACCCACCACAAAGGCGTATTTTTGGAAAAGTACTGATCTACAGTTTCAGCCAGATGATAAAAATCTCGATGATCTGGGAAAAGCTCTTGGTAAGTCCGCTGCATAAACTTGACCAGCAACGCCCTATCCAGCCCTGAACCCGCACGTAGCTGGTATCCTTCCATCAGAAAATCGGACACGTGTCAAGTTAGCAGTTAGCTTATAGAAACGATAAATATCCCCTCTATAGGTTAACCTCGGAACACAGAAGCAGCCATTGGCAACTTCGTTATCGGTGCTTGGGCTTGCTTGGCTTGGGAATCAACTTCCTCAATTGGTGCGGGTGCTGCCATATCTGCCGGTAAGAAAATACGAGCGCTGACTGCCAATAGCGCTACCAAAAATATCAGCACTACGACAAACGGGGCAATGTATTGACGAAGGAAAGCCATAAGTAGTTGTTAGCTTGGAGGAGCTAAATTAAAAATATTTAAGGGTCTCTTCCTCAATCCTACAACCCATCTCGAAAATCTTGCTGCTCGTCATCTAGTCCTGGTCTAGGCGTTGCCGTTGCTAGACGGGCATTCCAGGGAGCAAATACTGGCAGCAAGAGTAATCCCGGCAACGCTACCACAATGCTAATTATGAAAAACAAAGGCCAGCCAGTGGCTTTTGCCAAACCGCCCGCAGGTGCCACCAAGATATCGCGGCTAACAGCCATCAGGCTGGAGAGTAAAGCATACTGAGTAGCAGAAAAGCGCTGGTTGCAAAGACTCATCAAAAAGGCAACAAAGGCGGCTGTTCCTAAACCAGCGCAAAAGTTTTCAATATTGATAGTAATTACCAATAACTGATAGCTTTTACCAATCTGCGCCAAGGCAAAGTAAGCTAAATTACTCACGGCTTGCAGAGCGCCAAACACCCAAAGTGAGCGATTAATGCCGATTTTACTGAGAATTGCTCCCCCGGCAAGGGTGCCAACAATCGTGGCAATTAAGCCCATACCTCCCTGAATTGCCCCAATATCTGTTTGGGTAAAACCCGCCTGGAGCAAAAAGGGCGTAGACATATTGTTAACTAGAGCGTCCCCCAGTTTATAAAGAACGATGAACAGTAGCATCAAGAAGCCCTGAAGCACACCTAATCGTCGGAAAAAGTCGATGAACGGCAGGGTAAAAGCATCTGCTAAGGAAGCTGGTGGGCGATCGCGCAGTACTGGTTCTGGTGCCCAAATAGAAGCTACCAGCCCTACTGCCATCAAAAGAGATATCAACAGGTAAACCGTAGGCCAGGGCACTTTATCAGCGAGGATGAACGCCAATGCCCCTGTGACTAACAGAGAAATTCGATAACCGAGAACGAAAACCGCTGCACCAGCTCCCATTTCCCGTTCTTCCAAGACATCGGTGCGGTAGGCATCAGCGGCAATGTCTTGAGTTGCACTGAACAAAGCAATCAGCAAAGCATTGACAGCCAACAGTTGCAGGGCTTGACGGGGTTGTTGTAAAGCCATAGCGGCGATCGCCACCAGCAATGCTGCTTGCATTATGACGAGCCAGCCACGACGGCGTCCTAAAAACGGCGGCATATACCGATCTAGTAAGGGCGACCAAATAAACTTCAGGGAGTAGGGCAAGCCCACCAAACTGAACAGCCCAATCGCCGTTAGATCTACTTTTTCTACGGTCATCCAGGCTTGCAACGTCTTACTTGTCAATAACAGAGGTAGACCTGACGAAAAGCCCAGAAATAACAGAGCTGCCATCTTGCGGCTCTGAAAAACTTGCAGCAAAGATGGGTTTCCTTTCACAATCCAAACATGCTCCTAGCTGAGGATGAATATTGTTATATAGAATAATCTTCCCATAGGCAGAACCAGTTTCTGGAAATGCTGCTATTGTCGCTGACGCCGGGATGTCAATTTCATCGCCGGGTCATAGCCACGCCAGACGCCGACTAGGATACCTTGTACCTCCACCTGGGTAGCCGTCACCTCAATGGGCTTGTACTGAGGATTTGCTGGTTTGAGCGTCACTCGCTCCCCTCGTCGGTAGAAGCGCTTCAAGGTTGTGCCGTGTCCTTCTACTCTTGCTGCCACAATGGTGCCATTTTTGAGATGGTCAGGTTCTGGGATTGGTTGCATGATGACCACATCCCCTTCAGTAATGAGGTCTTCAATCATGCTGTCTCCCATCACCCGCAGCGCGAAGTAATCAGGTTGCCGGAACATATGAGACAAATCCAGCTGCTCTACAGCATCGGTGAAGGGTTCAATCAGACCACCAGCAGCGATCGCTCCTAAAACTCGCACTCCACTAATACCGGGGCGCACGATCCTCATCGTGCGAGCTTTTCCTTCTGCCCAGTCTATATATCCTTTAGCTCGTAAGTGATCAAGGCGGCTTTGAACTGGTGCCGGTGATTTTAAGTTCATTGCTCTCATCATCTGGCGGATCGATGGAGCGTGTTGATGCTGGCGAATATAATCTACCAGCCAATCATAAAGTTCCTGCTGAGCGTCAGTGAGGAGTTCCATAGATCTATAGGGGGCTATTTATTTCTTAGCTATCCGCAGCACTATTGGAGATGTAAGGATTTTGGATTGACTGGTTAATTGTCCAGTGGGATAACTTTTACTTTTTACAGTGTTTATCCAAACATCCCATCTCCAATCGGCTAACTGCGAACTACTACTATCTATAGAACATTCGTACTATTAAAAGCCACGATCTGTCTAGTGCTGTTCAGATCAAACAGCTAATAGCTAACAGCCAAAAACTAACAGCTTAGCTGTCTAATCGGCTCCCAATAGACTGACCAGCAAAGCCTTTTGAGCATGCATTCTGTTTTCTGCCTGATCCCAAACCCGCGATCGCGGCCCTTCCATAACCGCATCTGTAATTTCTTCTTCCCGGTGAGCTGGTAAACAGTGCAGCACAATCGCCTTCGAGTCCGCACCGCTTAAGAGTTGTTCATTCACCTGATAAGGCTGAAAAATAGGAATTCGGGCATTAGCTGATTCCTCTTGCCCCATACTGGCCCAGACATCGGTATAAAGTACCTGCGCTCCCTTAACAGCTGCTTTGGGGTCATCGGTGATCATCACTTCTGTACGTTCGCCAGCGATCGCCTGTGCCTGCTCTACAATGTCAGCGTCTGGCTGGTACTCTAACGGTGTGGCAATTCTGACATTCATCCCCACCATAGCGCAGCCCAAGAGCAGCGAGTTAGCCATGTTATTGCCATCCCCGACATAAGCTAAAGTAACGCCAGCGAGCGAGCCAAAGCATTCTTGAATAGTTAATAAATCCGCCATTACCTGACAAGGATGACCGCGATCGCTCAAGGCATTGATAATCGGAATTTGGGCATATTTGGCAAAAGTTTCGAGATCTTCCTGCTTAAATGTCCGAACCGCCAAGATATCGAGATACCGATCCAAAACCCGTGCAGTATCCGCCAACGGTTCTCCTCTACTTACCTGAGTGACATTTGGATTCAGGTCAATGACTTGACCGCCCAGCTGGTACATTGCCACAGAAAAGCTGACTCGCGTTCGGGTAGAAGCTTTATAGAACAATAGTCCCAGCACTTTGTTGCACCGCAAATTCACCTCGCCGGCCTTGAGTTGGGCGGCTAAATGCAAGAGTTCCTGAATCTCATCAGCACTAAGGTCTGCCAGACTCAATAAATCCCGCCCTTTCAATGATTCCATGCTTGCCCCCGCTAAATGAAGAAATGCGATGCCACAGCTTGTTGCCTTCAATGGTTAGTCTTTAAGTAAGGATAAACTATTGGCATCTAGGAGAATAAGCTGGCTCGAGCAAACCCCTCCCATTTGTAAACAATGAATACTCTTTCACCTGCTATAAGAGCCGCAACGACACGCCCGAAGCGGCACCAACTTGCTGTACGTCCTCGGCATGGGCTGACTTTGCCTGCACAGTTAGGAATCGCACTCTTGAACCTGGGTTTTTTGGTGCTTCCAGGCGCATTGATGCCCGCTCCAGTGTTGGGAGCGGAGCGGGTTTATGTGTCCTACGGGCCGTTAGAATTCTCTCTTCCCATTTCCGAACTGGAAATTTACGCCAGGGAAGGCAAAATTGGCAATGAATTAGCTTTTTATACCAAGAGGTTAGACCAGAAAAATCTCGAACAGTTACGCCGCGTTTTGCTGACTCGCGTCGATTTGAGTCCGGTAGCGGTGGCTCAGTTTCTCTACTCGCCAACTGGAGAAATTCTGTTGCAACGAATAGGAGAGGTTGTGCAAACCAAAGCCCATCAACCGGGTTTCTATGCACTTCGGGCAGCACTAATTCAGTCAGCTGCCTCTCCAGAAGGCTTAACACCTCTGAATATGTTGAAAAAGTTTCCCACTTATGGGATTCGGATCAATACAGAGCGAAGCTTCGAGCTTATTGACCAGTTGAGCAACTTGATTGATCGAACGCAGTTGGCGATCGCAGCAGTTGAAGATCAATCCCTTGCTGAGGCATCAACAGGAACCCCGGTAAATCTATCCCAAATGCCTGACCTCCGGCAACCCGGAGCTATGAAATGGAAAGAGCAAACAATTTCTCTTAATGACAGCAGACGCAGCCGTGTTTTTCCAGCGGATATTTACTTGCCTCAAAGCTCGAACCAGCTGCCTGCGCCTGTAATTGTCATCTCCCACGGACTGGGAAATGACCGCAATACTTTTAAGTATTTAGCCCAACACTTGGCTTCCTACGGATTTGTTGTTGCCGTACCAGAGCATCCCGGCAGTAATGCCCAGCAATTACAGGCTCTAATCAGTGGTCTTGCTCGTGTGGTGACTCCTCCAAGGGAATTAATTGACCGACCTTTGGATATCAAGTATTTGCTTGATGAATTAGGACGCTCCTTTCCAGGACAGGTGAATTTACAAAACGTCGGTATCATTGGTCAGTCTTTTGGAGGCTACACTGCCTTGGCAGTTGCCGGAGGGAAGCTTAATTTTGAACAACTGCAAAAAGATTGTCTAAACTTCCAAAATTCCCTGAATTTGTCTCTGGTACTACAATGTAATGGGCTTTTTTTGCCAGCAGCTGACTATAAGTTGCAGGATGAACGCATTTCTGCGGCGATCGCCATTAACCCAGTTGCTAGCAGCCTGTTTGGGGAAGCTGGGCTTAACAACATCAAAGTTCCGCTTATGGTCGTTGCCAGCAGTGCGGATACAGTTGCACCGGCGTTATCAGAACAAATTCAACCCTTTACCTGGCTAACTACCCCACAAAAGTATCTAGCGCTATTCAAACAGGGAACGCACTTTTCCACCCTGCGAGACTCAGACAGGCTCGTGCCCATCCCTGCCCAGGCACTTGGTCCTAGCCCAGAGCTTGCTCAGGATTATATGAAGGCGTTGAGCGTGGCTTTTTTGAAAACCTATATTGCTAATGAGCCAGCTTACCAGACTTATCTGAGTGCGTCCTATGCTCAAGCGATCGGTCAATATCCTATCCCCTTGAGCCTCGTCCAGTCCCTGACGCCCACACAGCTGACACAGGAGAGGAATAAAGAGCGACCCGCCCCAGAGCCAACACCAACACCATCCCCGGCACCTTAAAATCTTTCTCTATCTGCTGGATGATGACAGTTACTTTCTTCCTGCCTAAATAATAAACCTCTTGCAGGCAGTGCCTCAAATCTTGGTCTTCTGTACGCTTGTTTAATTGTTGAGCGCACTGCGTACCAGAATAACGGTACAATCACAGCCACGCGCGATCGCTTCCGGGATATTTCCTTGAATTACCTGCTGGAGCAAACCCTCACGGCTGGCTCCCAAGACAACTACATCGCTATTTTCTGCCACCGTAAGTTGAATCACTGACTCAGAAACCGGAGTCGATCGGACTGGAACAGCTTTAACAGGACAACCCAGACGTCTGCTCAGAAATTGGGCTGATTTATAGAGATCTGTTGTGTCTGGTTTGAGCGAGGGATGGAACACCTGACAGAGGCTGATTTCTGGGGAATCGCTAGCAGAAACCAAAGACGGCAGCAGTTGCAGAGCTTGCTGGGCGTTGGGCCCCCCAGCTGTGGGAACTAGCCAACGATTCCATTTGGGATTTTTGACTTTAGATTTTGAATTATAGGTTTTCTGCTTAGTTACCGAAAATTCTGCTTTCTCTTCGCTTTCTTCTAATCCCAAATCAGTTTGGTGCTGAATTTTATCTCCCAACTTCACTAATACAACATCGCAAGACGCCTGCCGAATTAACGTATCTACAACACTGCCAAAAATACGACTAGGGGTAGATGTGCTGCCAGTCCAACCCATCAAAATCAAGTCAATGTGTCGCTCTTTAATTGTTTCTAATATGGCATTCGCTACATCGTGTGTAACCCGTATTTGAGTGTGTATGGGAATATCCCACTCTTGTGCTAGGCTTTCAGCTTGACGCAGCAATCTGCGGCTTTTGGTAGTATTTACAGCGGTTTGATCTGGGGAACTGTGGCGTGGAACCACAATCACCTGAAGGCACTCTAATTCATAGTGGCGATCGCGAGCCATAGCCGCTGCCAGTTGCAATAGCGACTGAGCCGTTTGGGGGTTAGCTAGCGGCACCAGCAATCTTCCTTTCCCCAGCTGGGGCGATCGCGTTTGATAGACCACATAAGAAGGCTCAGGCAGCGGTTCTATCTTGCCAGTTCTACCACCAGTCCGACCGCTCAATTTATCTGCTTGCGCTCGAATCAAATCGCTACGAGTAATAATTCCTACCAGCTTCCGCGCCTCTGTAACTGGCAGCCGACTGAGTTCATAGCGATTTAGTACATAAAGTACATTCACCAATGATGCACTAGGGCTGACCGTTACTGGCCTCGGTGTCATGATTTCCTCTAGGGGAGTGTGGCCAGGCATTTGACGTTGGGTAGCTTTGGCAAGATCTGTCTGGGTGACAATGCCAACAAGCTTGCCGTCGTCTACCACTGGAAACCCACGATGATGTGAGCGAGAAAAAGCTTGAACAGCTTCATCTAGGGGAAGCTTGGTTGATAAAGTTTCCACTTGCCGCTGCATCAAATCTGCCGCTGTCAGCCCAGCCCAAGGCTGATTAACTGTGGTGGCTTTTGGCAACGTGTAGCCATTCCACTCCAGGAGGCGCTGGTATAGAGAACCCTTAGAGACCTGATCCCCCACCAAGTAGGAAACCACACCAGATATCATTAAAGGCAGCACCAGGTTAAAGTCTGCGGTCATCTCAAATACGATGACAATTGCGGTGATCGGTGCTTTGGAAACAGCGCTAAAAAAGGCTCCCATGCCTGCCAGAGCGTAGGTGGTGGGTAAGCTTATTCCCAGCATATGGTACTCACACAAACCCACGAGATAGCCAAGAGCAGAGCCAAGGATAAGGGCTGGGTTAAATAACCCTCCGGGCGCTCCAGAGCCATAAGCAACTAGAGTGAGAACGAAGTGGGCGACAAAAGCTATGCTTGCGAACTCCCAACTCGCCTCACCAGTAACCAGTAACTCCCGTAGACCGCTGTTGTTGCGGAAGGAAACTGGCAGCAGGGCGACGACGCACCCAGAGGCAAACCCAGCCAATCCGATCTTTAGAGGCAAGCTGAGGCTTAGGCGTCGGTAAAATGTCAGGCTGGCGAGAATTCCTTTATTAAACAGCCCACCTAGCAACCCAGCTAAAAGACCTAACAGCAGGTAGAAAGGAATTTCTGGTGCAAAAAAACTGCTAGAAAGTTCGGTTAATTCCAGGTTGAGATCTAAGCTGCGACCACCTAAAAGTCGCGAGACAACGGCACCAATAAATGAAGCGAGGATGGCAGTACCCAGGGTCAGACCAGAGAGGTCTTGGAGTAGTTCTTCTACGATAAACAGAACACCGGCAATAGGGGCGTTGAAAGCGGCCGCTAAACCAGCACCAGCACCGGCAGCTATCATTTGACGTCGGTGGTCGGGGGAGGTGGGAACCCAGAGACTCAATTGAGCCGCCACCGCTGCCCCTATATGTACCGTTGGGCCTTGCCGTCCGATAGTTAGCCCAGAACCAACTGCCAGAATAGTAGCAACTAACTTGACCAGAGCAACCCGCAAATTCAGGGCAACGGGAAACTGGGCAAGGACTGCTTTGACTTGAGGAATGCCGCTGCCAGTTGATTCTGGTGCGAGTAGTTCAAGCAGCCAACCGCAAAAGAACCCTAAGGAGAGTCCAACCAGAGGTAATATTACCGGCGCAGGTAGCTGGATAGAAGCATGAACTCGCAACGTCCCCAACCAGCCGATGCAATGCTTGAGCAAAACTGCTGCTAGTGCCGATACTAAACCAATGAGACAAGCTTCTGCGTAGGCGCTTCGCCTTGCTGTAGGCATCGTTAGCTGCCGTATTGACAGTAGCCATTGCCGGAAGCGTTGAGATAAAGGCAACATTAGAAAAAAGTTTTAAGTGTTGAATGTTAAGTTTTGAATTAAAGCAATTAGCAGTTAGCTTTTAGCAATTAGCAATCCTTCAGTTATAGCAGCATCTCGATGCGTGCATAAAGGCTCTTGTCGATTGTCACTCTTCCCGGCAAAGCAACTGCTACAAGAATAGTTTCTTTAACTCAAAACTCAAAACTCAAAACTCAAAACTCAAAACTCAAAACTCAAAACTCACGCACTATTCAGGCTCGACCTGTAACAGATAAGCCCTCCACAACCAAAGACGGTGTATAGCAAGCACCGTTCCAGTCGGCATCGCTGCCTAGTGCCGCTAGCTGCTTAAGCGCAGTATAGACATTCCCACTAACCATTGTGTCTTTCACGCGACCGACAATCTGCCCTTTTTGCACCCGGTAGCCCAAGTCAACGTTGATGGAAAAGTCACCAGAAATGCCAGCACCGCCCCCCAGCATCTGGTCTACTACAAGTCCCTCATCCATTTGTTGCGTCAAGTCCAACAGCGATGCAGATCCAGGCTGAATTAGCAAATTAGCTAGTCCCGGCGTGGGATAGCTACCTAAACCAGGGCGAAACCCATTTCCGGTTGTACCACTGCCTAACTGACGGCCAATGGTGCGATCGGTATAGAACATCTGTAAAATTCCATTTTTGATAAAGGTCAGAGTCCGTGTTTGGGTGCCTTCATCATCAAAAGGACAGCTAAAAGGACCAACTTCTGGCTGCTGGCTAAGTGTTAGAGCATCGGAAATAACTTGTTGCCCCAAGCGATCGCTCCAAGGAGACGCCTTCTCAATTACTCGCTTACCATTCAGTGCTGATTGCACTGTCTCCCAAAGCATATCTGCGGCCTTAGCAGTAAATAATACAGGTACGCGACCCGTGAGAGGCGCAACATTTTCTGACGCCCATTCTAGCCGCTGCAAAATTTGCTGTACTATTTTTTCCGGTTCCAAATATCCGCGCTGGGTTTGACCATCGCCTACACTCAAAAAATCTTCACCCCGCACCCATTCTGCGGCCAAATAGCAGCTAAGCGTCGTGTCTGTATAGCCGCAGTTGAGACCTTTAGAGTTAATTAGGTGCGTTGTTTCTACCTCGCATTCCCACTGGCTGGCACAAAGGACTTCTGGGTAAGCATCGCGCACTTTGGCGATCGCATCTTTTCCCATAGACACCAGTTGCTCAACCGACACAGCTTCTCCCAAATCTGGATAAACAGAGGTTCCACCAGGGTTAAGTTCCACAGGTTCAGATTCGTTGAGGTGCGAAAGAGCGATCGCCCGATCTACTAAAGCTTGCGGTTCTACTGGACCATAAGCCACCGCTAAACCCGGACGCCCCTCTCGCCACAGCCGCAGCGCCGTCCCTTCACTTTGGGCGCTTTCGAGTTGCTTGAGTCGGTTCGCCTCAAAAAACACCGGGCGAGTGTGCGATCGCGACTGATAAACTTCCGCCGCTTCCGCCCCCGACTTGGAAGCTAGTTCCAGCAGCTGTTCTGCTATATACTTTGTGTCTTCGTGCCTTGGTGGTTCGCTCATCGATTTTGGATGTTAGATTTTGGATTTTGGATTTTAGAAAACGCTAATTGCTAATTGCTAATTGCTAATTGCTAATTGCTATCACGCCATTTGTAGTTCTTGCAATAACCAAAATCCAGCAAAATCTTCTGCTTCTGGACTTGACTGAATGGCTAAGAAATGTACTCCTTTAGCCTTTTGCTTAGCTTCCTCAAAGCTTGCCGCTTCCGTCTGGCCAGCTACGTCTAGCCGCTTCACCAAAATCCAGCTGTCAGTGCCACCAGATTCTAGTAGCAATCTCGCCTGGGGAGCAGCATAGAATTTGATAAAAGCTGGTTCAATACCAGACATCCAGCCAGCCATAGGCACTGCTCTGGGCGAGTAAAGTACTATCCCTGAAATGCGGGTTTTCGGTGTTAGTTTCAGCATCCCCAGCGGGAAGGCTTCCCCAAAACCAATCTCCCACTCGTGCATTTCCTCAAACGCCGATGCTTCCAAAGTCACAAATGCCCACTGCTGCCCAATCAATGCATCTGGGAGAGGTTGAGGTGGCTGAGTTTCAAACTGGACAGAGGGAGTATTACTCGGTTGATAATTAGGATGAGTAGGATAAACCTCTTGCATCCGCTCCTGTAACCAAGAATGCAGGGCAAAGGTGCGGCGGCTGGGCTGAGCATCAATGCCCAACTCCTTGCAGGCTTTGGTAATCATGTTGTTCATCTGGCGGCGGAAGAAGCGGATTTTTTTGGGGGTAGCTTGTGATTTCGCCATTGCTTCTTCCAAAGCGTTCCGCAACCATACCGAATTTACCTGCGTACTGGGACAATATTGTGCGTAGCGAAATAAAGATTCAGGTGGGTGGCGCGTGTCTAAAGGACTTTCGCACACCAAGACTTCCCAAAGTTTCTTCTGCTTCTCGTCCAAAATCGGGCGAGAGTAGAAATCGAGTTCCCATATAGTGCTCATGCCGCGCCGTTAAAATCTGACCACCTCATCCATAATACGAGGGTGATGTAACCTTTTTTTTTATGATTCACATTGACGGATCTTACGGTGAAGGAGGGGGGCAGGTACTGCGAACCTCGCTCAGCCTTGCTGCCATCACTGGACAAGCAATACGTATTGGGAAGATTCGCGCTGGACGCCAGAAACCGGGATTAGCAGCGCAACACTTAACAGGGGTGCGGGCAGCTGCCGCTATTTGTGGGGCAAAAGTGCGCGGAGATGCCCTAGGATCGATGACTTTAGAGTTCATTCCCGGTGGCGCTACCCAAGCTGGACGATACACCTTTGATGTCTCGGAAGCGCGAGAAGGGCGTTCAGCGGGAGCTATCACCTTGGTTTTGCAGACAATTCTCCTTCCCTTGGCCCTAGCATCTGGCGATTCAGAGGTAATTCTACGGGGAGGAACCCACGTTTCCTTCAGTCCTCCATTTACCTATATTGAGCAAGTCTATCTGCCTATCCTGAAGCAGATGGGGGTACAGGCTGAGGTGAGGCTGCGTGCCTGGGGCTGGTATCCCCAAGGTGGGGGAGAGGTGGAACTAAGCGTTAGTGGTGGCAGCACGCTGGCTGGTATCAAGCTTTTGGAACGTGGGGCATTGCGGCAGGTGCGAGGTTTGGCAGTAGTGACGCAACTCCCCTCCCACATCCCTCAGCGAATGGCTAACCGTGCAGAAAATTTGTTGCATGAGGCTAATCTGAATGCTTCTGTGCAGCCAGTGCGGGGAAGGGGTGTTGCACCAGGGGCGGGTATTTTCCTGACAGCTGAATATGATAATAGTTTGAGCGGCGCAGGTGCTTTGGGGCGTTTAGGTATGCCAGCTGAAAAGGTTGCTGAGATGGCTTGTGAGGAATTATTAGATTTCCATAATACTGGTGCACCAGTAAATGTTCACTTGGCGGATCAGTTACTTTTACCAGCTGCTTTGGCAACAGATACGAGCCAGTATCGAGTCGCTGAGATTAGCACTCACTTGACAACGAATGCTTGGGTCATTGAGCAGTTTGGCTTGGCTGAGATAACAATAGATGAAGCTGAAAATGTGGTATCTATCGCACCTTAAACTAATAGATGAAACGAGTGTGATCGCTCAATTACATTTAACGGTGCAAAAGGCTTATAAAAAACGCTTTGATATCGAGGAGATGTTTCGGAACTTTAAAAGTGGCGGCTATAAATTAGAAGATACAAATGTTTCTGGCAATCGCTTGATATCTCTAATTTTAATAATATCGTTGGCTTATAGCATGGCAACATTTTAAGGGCAACAAATCAAGCGCATTGGCATCCAAAAATATGTGGCTAGAGTTAAAGAATATGGGCGATTGACAAGAAGACATAGCAGTTTTTACGTTGGTTTATATAGTCAAACTTGGGTGAGTTTCATGGATAACTGTTGGGGTATTGTTCAATAGTTAATGAAATTAAATCGTAACAAGCTGGAGTATTATTTACGAGGGATAAAGGCTATGAAGCTTATTTTATCTACCTTTTAGCGTTCATGTCGCCCCCTCAGTATTTCTAGCGAAGATATGGTTTAGTGTAATCGCGCACTAATAACTCTTTACATTGCCCAAAACTAAATCCCCTCCTGGGTATCCTGGGGGGATTCTAATGTGCCGTCTGTCGCAAGCTAAACGGCTCTTTCAGTGTGGCAGCATGGCGGGTTCATCGGCAATCAACATCGGACGCGACTGCTATTACGCCCACCACGGAACTAAATCTCATCTTTGATTTCGTCCCAAAAGTGCAAAACTCCTTCCTGCCATCCCTCAAGTCTAGGCTACAGGAAAAGACTCCATCAGGGCTGTCATCTCAACAACCCTCCGACTCTCTCATCTTCCGGACACCAGGTGAAAGGTTTAAGTTAAGTTTCAGCTTTATCACTCTCAATCAATAGCCGCGTTACCGTCTCTAACGCTCCTAGGCAGTCACAGATACTAGAAATGGCAATTGCTCTCCCATCTTTGATGGGAATATAGGCAGTGGCTCCTGTATCACTGCTCCCTCCCTTTGAGGTAGCCAAAGTCACTTGTTGCTGTCGAAAGGAGAATTTGTAAGAATAGGGACCGTCAAAAACTCCCTGGAACTTTAAAGTGTGAACGACTTGAGGAGAGAGGTATTCGACTCTAATTGCGTGATAACCAAGTCCGTCTACTGGAAGGCTCCCACCTTCAGCAATACTGCTGAAGTAGTCATGTACTTCCTTGGAGACGATGTAAACCGAGCCGCCTTCTCTGCTTAACGGAACATAATTTGCAGGAACAGATAGCCTTA
>JAHHGU010000081.1 GCA_019359765.1 Aphanothece sp. CMT-3BRIN-NPC111 | reverse complement strand
AGTAGGGTGGCAACTTTTCAACACTGCATTGCTTCGGTATATGAAATTGTCCTACTGCTGGCAAGGCTACCAGGACAGCAACTATAGGGGTGATAAGCCGCGCTCTCAGGTACATAGGTAAACCTCGGGGATATCAGAGCTGTCAGGCCCAGGGCCACAAATTATGCCAAAGCTCTCTCAACACGGTCTTGATTGCTTTCAATGTAAGGACATTCAATATCTAAGCGGCAAAGGTGCCTGATGTAGATAAAGGGTAGTGTTTAACACTTCAGCCAGAACTATGCCCAGATGCAAGTTATTGATGCACTAGCAGCACAATTCCAAGGGTAACCGAAAGCAAAAGAGAATTTATCAGTCATTTTTTCTTTTTTTACGCCAGAACATGTAAATTGAATTGTGGCTAGGCCTCAGGCGTAAAACTAGATAGGTTACTGGAGAGCTTGAGGTGTTTGGGCTAAGCATTGCGAGAATCAGAGATGCTTTAGGAAGCGCTCTTGAAAGACATCGAATCTGGGTTCGAGTCAATCAGACCCAAGAGCAATTGACGGTCGTTTTGCACAATACCTTCAGCTCTATTCGCTTAACCTCGTTGCACATTTCGTGGAGCTAACGACGTCAACTATTGTGTTATTCGACAAGTGACCTCATCTTCGCCAAATCTGTACAGTTGCCCCACTCGTCGTCACAAATCCTTGACCATCCGCTGTGAACTGAAATGATGTAGCCCCAGACGAGCCAGGGACTTCAAACACAATCTGTCCAGTGTTGGTGTTCAGGAGATTCACAGGCTCAGGGGGATGGCTTGCCGTCTCAACTAAGTTAGTCACTGCAATTGTTTGCCCATCAGGACTGAAGTCCAAGTCGTACCCTAGGCGGCGCTGCCAAGTATCCCTCCGGTCAGCTACCAGTTGAAATGAGCGAGCTTGTTGAAGCGATGTCAGGCTCCATAGCTTTAGCGTACCGTCTTGACTGCTACTGGCTAACATCTTGCCATCTGGGCTAAAGGTCAAGGATTGAATCGAATCTTGATGACCTTTCATCGTGACAATCCTTGCGCCAGTACGAGCATTCCAGAGTTTGATGCTGTGGTCCATATCGGCAGTGGCGAGGATAGAATCTGCCGCTCCCAGGCGAATGCGGCTGGGGTTAAGCCGCGCAGGCAACCAGACAGTAGCACCCTGTCTATGAATCGGTATTGTCCGAATCCGCTCCCCGCTCTGCACATTCCAAAGGTGAATGTTAGAGTCTTGTGTTGTACTCAAGAGCCGCTGTCCGTCAGGGCTGAAGTCTAACTTAATTGCAGCTTCACGCGCTGGACCGAGGGTACGAATGAGTTGTCCTGTTTTAATGTTCCATAGCTTGATGGTTTTGTCAGAGCTGGCACTGGCTAGAACCTGTCCATCAGGGCGTATCGCAATTCCATGAACAGCATAGGCATGTCCCTTTAGGGTGTGCAGCACGCTCCCGGTTTTAGCATTCCAAAGCTTAATGGTTGAATTCGATAGCCCTGCCGCCACTACCGCCCCATCCGGCGTAAACGTCGGCTCGTAGACCATATCTCCTTTGAGGTATAGGTTAGTCAGCTCAGGAGGTTCTTGCTGTTGGATAGGGCTATCTCCCCAAAACTCATCGACATTGCCTTGCAGCAACGTGGCAGTTCGCTGAGCAGACAGCATATCCCACAGCGTTAAGGTGATATTAGGGCCTGAACTCCCACAGGAGCGCTCAAAGCTATCACTGCTAACTGCCAGGGTGCGGTCATCAGGACTGAGGGTGGTATTGATGGCGTAAACTGGGCAGACAGTATTGGGATACAGCTGGGTCAAGTCAATCGTGTGGATTAGTTGCGCTTTGTTCCAATTTACTGGAGCGATCGCTCTAGTTGGAGTTGCCTCAGCAGAGGGTAATAATGGGCCTGCAAGGGCTGCTGGCAAGCTGAGACTTGTTAGCATCAAAATCGTACCCATTATTGCTACTTTCATGGATCTACCCTCTTTCATATTTAGATTGATTGACTAGTTCTAGAAGATTAATCTCTGCTGCTAAAGTTCCTGATTACTAGAAGCTTAAGAGATCTCCTTTTAACCCGCCCTACTTCTACTTGGTATGAAGGCAAAATTTTATTTAACAGCGAGTTATGAGGGAGCGACATGAACGCTAAAATGTAGATAAAATAAGCTTCATAGCCTTTATCCCTCGTAAATAATACTCCAACTTGTTACGATTTAATTTCATTAACTCTTGAACAATACCCCAACAGTTATCCATGAAACTCACCCAAGTTTGACTATATAAACCAACGTAAAAACTACTATGTCTTCTTGTCAATCGCCCATATTATTTAATTCTAGCCACATATTTTTGGATGCCAATGCGCTTGATTTGTTGCCCTTTAAATGTTGCCATGCTCTAAGTCAACGATATTATTAAAATTAGAGATATCAAGCGATTGCCAGAAGCATTTGTATCTTCTAAAATTATAATAATTACCCCATCCCGATCGCAAAAAACGCCGGGAGACAAAATGTTAAGTTTTAAAACGAAATTGCTGGTGAGTTTTGCAATTCTGCTGCTGGGAACTCAAATTTATGCATATTTCCGGTATAAGCTGTTTCCGTATAATCCTATATTTTTAATTACTAACCTACCCAGCAGCATCTTTCTTAAAAATACCCTCACTGGGCATAACGACTATGTTAATTCCGTCGCCATTAGTTCAGCTGGAAAAACTCTGGCAAGTGGGGGTTGGGATAAGACTACCAAAATTTGGAATCTACAAACTGGTAACTTAGAAAATACACTCTACGGGCATAGCGATTCTGTTCTTGCTGTTGCCATTAGTTCTGATAGTTCAACTCTCGTTAGTAGCAGTTGGGACTACACTATCAATATTTGGGATTTGGAAACGCGAGAGTTAAAAAATACTTTAACTCGGCATTCAGCAGCAGTTAACTCCGTTGCCATTAGCCCGGATGGAGAAACCCTAGCGAGTGGAAGTACGGACAAGACTATCAAGATTTGGGATTTGCCAACAGGTAAGCTGAAACATACCCTCACTGGGCACAAAAATTATGTGACTTCCGTTGCCATTAGCCCTGATAATTCAACTCTAGCTAGTGGCAGTTTCGATAATACTATGAAAATTTGGGATTTGCAAACAGGTAAGTTAAAACATACTCTTACAGGACATACAGCATCTATATTTTACGTTGCCATTAGCCCTGATAATTCAAATTTAGTTAGTGGAAGTACCGATAAAAATATCAAAGTTTGGAATTTGCATACTGGAAAGTTAAAAAATACTCTCACCGGGCATACTAACACGGTTCTTTCTCTCGCCATTAGCCCGGATAATTCAACTCTCATTAGCGGGGGGGCGGACAATAATATCAAGATTTGGAATCTACAAACTGGAAAGTTAAAAAATACCCTTACTGGGCATAGAGACTATGTTCTTGCCCTCGCCATTAGCCCGGATAGCTCAACTTTTGTTAGTGGGAGCGCAGACGAAACTATCAAAATTTGGCGGCTGCCAAGATAGCTGGCGCAGTGTTCCTTCCACAAAGTCTAATAGCACAAAATGAGCTATTGAAACCAAATTGCATTCTATAGATAGTAAATATAATCTTGTTCACAATGTTTATTGAGTCTCCTATGTCGCCCTTGTTCCCTTCAGGCTGTATAGGGGCAAAGCATTCGAGCCGAAGTCTGTCGTCAACCTCAAACTTTTTTCAACCAATACTTCGCCCATCTAGGCGATCGCATTTCTCTGGTTGTACGCCATCCTCAGTGCGATCGCCCCTCTCCTTTTTTGCCTTTACAGTTCGTTCCTCTTGTTTGCTACGGCACATCAATTGGAATCAAAGCATTTTCCGGCATATAAGCGCGAAAACGTGCATTATCAGACAAAACCAACGTTAGACGCACCGGATAGTCTGGCTGAATTTGCAAATCTGCCCAAGGCACCGCCACTTCCAAACACTTATCTAAACCAACTTGAGCGCGACTGAAACGAGGATGCCACTGATGATCCTCCCCCGCCTCCTGAAACTGAATAGATTGCGTCAACAAATTAATTTCTAGCTGGTGATGAAACAAGTAATTCAGCGGCGCTTCATCTGGTAAATCCGTTAGCGGCACCGGGCTATTGTGCATTGTGCGGTCAGGATAGAACCAAAGCAAATTCAACTCAGGTGGACAATCAATGCCGGGTCGAGTTCCACTCTTGAAATCCAACCTGAGATAGAAATTCAGGTGATCCACCCCATACCAAAGTCGTTGAATCACGCTGCTTTGGTGCATCGTGCCGCGCGATCCCCCAATTTCAATACGACCAGCCCGATCCCAATCTTGCTCATCTCCTCGTCCATCAATGACTGGATGAATAAAGCCTTGTGGTCGGTGATCGCTTTGCGCCTCGTGGATTTCTACATAACGCTTTAACTCTGGAGGAATCGGCTCATTTAATGCTTGGTAGATAGCGCTCAAGTGTTCTCGGAATAACTGGTCAAACATCGCATCTTGGTTCGAGGAATGACCTTCCCCAAACCACCAGAACCAGTCAGAACCCTCTGCCGCATATAGCGCTTCCCAAGCTTCAGGATTATTTTCTTCAGTGGCTTCTGGATGGTTTGCTAAAACTTGCCGCGCTGCTGTTAAGAGATCCCAAGCGCGATTTTTAGCGGGATCGCCAATCCACGTTGTCAGGCTACCATCTACCCAGGAACCCGTGTGCAATTGCTGTGCGGACAACGTTTCAGTAGCAGGGAATTGTTCCAGAAACTCAGATACCGTGACCAGCTTCAGATCTGGATCGTCACTAAACTTCTGATAGAGACTCTCTAAGAAAGGCTTGCCATCGAGGTGGTAGTGTTCCCAGCAATTCTCCCCATCTAAGGCAATTGTGACCAGCCAAGGCTGTTCTAGGGAGGTGCTGCCACTGGATTGCCGCTGTTTCAGGGTACGGGCGATCGCTTCCAAATGCCCCACCAAATCCGCTGCCGCCCTACGCGGTTCCATCGATCCGTAACTAAAGCCAATCAAATCTGATAAACGGTGATCTCGAAACACCATCGCCAAGTCACCATACTCGGTTTCTAAACGATAGGGGCGATATAGTGACTCGGGTTCCATAACATTACCCGCCCCATCCCGCTGGAAAAATTGCTTCAGCGTAGAACCCAATATTGCTTCATCCGAACACAACCACTTAAAGCCCTGTTCGGCAACATAAGGCAAAATTTCCGGGCTAACCGCTTGTTCCGAAGGCCATAACCCACGAGGTTTCATGCCAAATCGGTCTTTATACATATCCCAGGCTTTTTGTAAGTGCCGGGGAATATCCTCTGCCCACTGGAATCTTTGTTCAGGCAAGGTCATATTAGGAATTGCTACCCGACCCACATTTGTATCTGCCAGTAAAGGCAGAATCGGGTGAGTATAAGGTGTTGTCGTGACTTCCAGCTGCCCAGCTTCTTGCATCTTCCGGTGCTGGGGAATAATCCGGCTCAAGATTTCTCGCTGCTTGGAGTAAATCCGCTGGCGATCGCTTAATGTAAAATTTTTCCCTTGCTTCAACCAGCCCTCAATCTCTGGGTCATCCCAAAACAGAGGATCGAACCACGCCAGATTGTGCCATGCTAGCAGGTCGCTGTAATCTTGCAGGCTCCAATTCTCCAGACACCACGCTTGTCCTTTGTCTTGCCGTTGCTGATACAGTTCGGCATAGCGGGGATGCGGGTCGATGAGAGTGTGGTGATTGGCGTCAAAAAAATGCTGAATGATAAATTCGTGTTGTTCTCGCCCTAGCTGTTCAGTAGGCGTTAGTGCCGCAGTCAAATAGGGGTCTAATGCTGTACCCGCAATGTAATCCTCTAGTTGTAGGATCAGCGAGGGAACTAAGTTGACCGTTTGATGCAACTTGGGATAACGCTCCAGCAGTAGCACTAAATCTAGGTAATCTTTGATACCGTGCAACCGCACCCAAGGTAGGCGGTACTGTCCTGAGGCACCAAAGACACTTTCCCTACATTTGTATAGTGGCTGGTGCTGATGCCAGATGAAGGCGACGTATAGAGGATGAGGCATAGGATTGAATAGTATTGAAGTGTTGAGTCTTGAAGAGTTTTGAGTGCTGAATGTTGAGTTTTGAATTTGAAAAATTAAATAGCCTCTGAATTTAACACAAGATCAGGGTTTTTAACTGCAAATCCACAACTCAAAGCTCACAACTCAAAACTCACAACTCAAAACTCAAAACTACTACATGATCTGCTCTACTTCTGCAATTTCTGGGATAAATTCGCGCAATCGGCGCTCAATTCCCATTCTCAGTGTCATAGCTGAGCTGGGGCAAGAACCGCAAGCTCCTTGAAGGCGTAGCTTCACAATTGGCCCATCTATATCTACCAGTTCCACATTGCCCCCATCAGACATTAAGTAAGGGCGCAGATCGTCCAAAACTTTTTCAACGTTTTCAGAAGTCAGTTCTAGTGTTTGGGACATTGTCCACCTCAGGAAATCTTTTGTTCAATCTCAACTATGTTGATCCTAGTCCACTCAGCCAGATAAAACTTTAACGGGCATCGCCGGGACTGGGAAATCCTCAGAATTCATCTCCATAAATTAAAGGTGCGTTACCTAAAACCATTATAGAGACGCGCCATGGCGCGTCTCTAGCAGCGATCGCATGGCGTTGGCGTAGCACATAGTGCGTGCAAGAAATTTTTGTCCTAGAAATCCGGAAGGGTAGAGCATTTCGCTCCCCTAGCATTTACACAACTGCTGGTTCAAGCAGCTTCACGTTCGAGAAGTTAAACTCGGTCGTAGTGCGATCGCCTTGATCGAGGGAGTGTACAACTTGACGAGTCATGATATAATAATCGCCAATTTTCTCGTAACTCTCCTCAAAATCCAATTTTCTGATCGGCTCGTCAGTCTGAGGATTGCGGAAAATGGCGTTGTAGCCAGTCGAAATATAACCAATGCCCGTATCCAGGCTTTCTTTAGTATTGATAGTGAAAGCCATCCGCCCCATCACCCGGCTTACTTGGCAAATTTCCGTACCCCGGATTTTGTAGTTAGACCCCATGGCATCGCCTTTGACCAGAATTTCTAAAGCCCCGGAGGCATCCTTTTCGCCCAGGCTAAACTGGTTCTTTCCGTGAGCTTGATCGAAAGAGGAACGTTTGCGGTGAGTTACCACATCCCGCAACTGAGTATAGATACTTTCTTGCACCTTTTCGTCCTCTATACCCGTGACTTCCACGCTGAGGTCGCTGTTGATGCGAATCTTGCCAGTGTAGACTTCATCGCCTTGCTTCAGTTCCACATCCGCGCTATAGCCCGGAAAGTTGGCATCCCAGGTGTAGCGGTTTTCGTAGGCTGCCTTAAACAACTCACCAGCGCTTTTTTGTTCTGTCATATAACCTGACTTCGATACTTCAATCAACATCTATACCAGTTTAACTAGCCTGGATTCGGGGACTATAAGCCGGGCATCGTAGCGAAGTTTAGCGTCTGGAGGGTACCATAAATTTTGATAGGGCAATATAGACACCGCCCATCTGCCAGCAAATACAAGCTAGCGCACTAAGCCTACAGGTGCGTCCTCACTGACAACTGACCACTAACCTAATTAATCATTCCATTCGCCTCGTGGCGGCACGGGCGGGTTTCGTACTAAGGTGCGAGTTATTTCGTCATCCCGGTCTCGTTCGCCTCTAAGCCACTGTCGAATCGCCGTTTCAATCACCTTACTCGGATCGTTGGTCAGGTGCTTGATTTGGTCTAACAGTTCCGAATCCAGTTGTATAGAAACTTCTACCTTGTCAGCTGAATTCTGGGAATATAAAGCCCGATCGTTCATAAACACTACAAAGTGATTCAATTCTGGAAAAGCAAGCATTTGCTCTGCCATACTTACACAATAGTTGATCTATGTACGGCTTTCCCGCGATCGCTGGCTGCGTTTCATCCCCGACATGAATGACCGGGGTTCTCACGCTAGAGTTTGGATCGCCAACTCGGCCAATCGTGTTCTCTGTGAGATGGGCAAGTTAGCTGCCGAAAACATTAGTAGGGCTTACATAACTTGGTAAAACTTACCCTACTCCTCCCAACAAACTGTTATCCCATGTTGATTTGGGTAAGTCCTGATTAAAATACATTAAGTATTCTGAACTTTATTGAGCCGCTTTCTTCTAGCCGCTATCCATAGCTATGACTAACGTTCCCGTTTCTCGCATTCGCAATTTTTCCATCATCGCCCACATAGATCATGGAAAATCAACTTTAGCAGACCGCCTCTTGCAGGCTACCGGCACGGTGAATGACCGGGAGATGAAAGAACAGTTCCTGGACAACATGGATTTGGAACGGGAGCGGGGGATTACCATTAAGCTGCAAGCGGCAAGGATGAATTATATAGCAGCTGATGGCGAGAAGTACGTCCTAAATCTTATTGATACGCCGGGGCACGTTGATTTCTCTTATGAGGTGTCGCGAAGTCTTGCTGCCTGCGAAGGGGCACTGTTGGTAGTAGACGCATCTCAAGGAGTGGAAGCGCAAACTCTCGCCAATGTCTATCTCGCCCTGGAAAATAATCTGGAAATTATCCCGGTACTGAATAAAATTGACTTGCCCGGTGCTGAACCAGAACGGGTGAAAGGAGAAATTGAAGAAATCATTGGACTCGATTGCAGTGGGGCGATTCTTGCTTCTGCTAAAGAGGGTATTGGCATTAACGAGATCTTGGAGTCTATTGTTCACCTGGTTCCGCCCCCACAAGATACAGTCTCAGAACGGTTACGAGCGTTGATTTTTGACAGTTACTACGACAGCTACCGGGGAGTAATTGTTTACTTCCGGGTGATGGATGGAACGGTTAAAAAAGGCGATCGCATCCGCCTGATGGCTACCGGAAAAGAATACGAAATTGACGAATTGGGTGTACTTTCGCCTACACAAGTACAAGTGGATGAACTTCACGCTGGTGAGGTGGGATACCTGGGTGCGGCGATTAAAGCCGTGGAAGATGCGCGGGTGGGAGACACAATTACCCAGTCTAAAGCACAAGCTGCCACTGCCTTACCCGGTTACACCGAAGCCAAGCCAATGGTGTTTTGTGGTTTGTTCCCCATAGATGCGGATCAATACCCAGATTTGCGGGATGCTCTAGACAAGCTGAAATTAAATGATGCCTCGCTGAATTACGAACCAGAGACATCTAGTGCGATGGGGTTTGGCTTTCGCTGCGGCTTTTTGGGCTTGCTGCACATGGAGATTGTCCAAGAGCGGTTAGAGCGAGAATACAATTTAGATTTGATTATCACGGCTCCATCTGTGGTTTATCAGGTGACGACTATCAAAGGAGAGGTAGTCTACATCGATAATCCCAGCACCCTACCACCCCCGCAAGAGCGGGAAAAAATTGAAGAACCCTATGTCAAGGTGGACATGATTACGCCGGAAACCTATGTGGGGACTTTAATGGAGTTGTGTCAAAATCGGCGTGGTGTCTTCAAAGACATGAAGTATTTGACTCAGGGACGGACAACGTTAACTTATGAGTTACCTCTGGCAGAAGTAGTGACAGATTTTTTTGACCAGATGAAGTCCAGAACTCGTGGCTATGCGAGCATGGAATATCAACTCATTGGTTACCGCGAAAACCCTCTTGTTAAATTAGACCTCTTGATAAATAATGACCCTGTGGACGCCCTAGCCATGATTGTCCATCGGGACAAGGCCTATAACGTCGGACGGGCTATGGCGGAAAAGTTGAAGGAACTGATTCCACGCCATCAGTTTAAGGTACCAATTCAGGCGGCAATTGGTAGCAAGGTGGTTGCTAGCGAACACATCCCCGCTTTAAGAAAGGACGTGCTGGCAAAATGCTATGGCGGGGACATATCCCGGAAGAAAAAATTGTTGCAGAAGCAGGCTAAAGGTAAAAAGCGCCTGAAATCAATTGGCACGGTGGATGTGCCGCAAGAGGCATTTATGGCGGTATTACGCTTGGATCGGGAATAGTCGTTTTGAGCACAAAAGAGCGATCGCACAAAAGAGCGATCGCTTCTCATACTTTAAATTAAGCTGTAATTGCAACAAAGTAGATCTGGACAAAGTTGTCGTTCAATGTAAATTTAAGATATCAATTTCAACTCCAGCGAGCCAGTAAGTAATGCGAATTTTAGTCACAGGCGGAGCCGGTTTCATTGGTTCCCATCTCATTGATCGCTTGATGGCAGATGGACAGGAAGTTATTTGCTTGGATAACTTCTACACCGGAAGCAAGCGTAACATCCTGAAATGGCTGGATAACCCTTACTTTGAATTGATCCGCCATGATGTCACCGAACCGATTCGGCTAGAAGTAGATCAAATTTATCACCTTGCCTGCCCTGCCTCCCCAGTCCACTACCAGTACAACCCGATAAAAACTGTCAAAACCAATGTACTGGGCACAATGAATATGCTGGGTTTAGCCAAGCGGGTGAAGGCTCGGTTGCTGCTAGCTTCTACGTCAGAAGTGTATGGCGATCCAGACGTGCATCCGCAGACAGAAGATTATCGGGGAAGTGTCAATCCTATTGGCATACGTTCTTGCTACGACGAAGGCAAACGGATTGCTGAAACATTATCATTTGACTACCATAGAGAACATTGTTTAGAAATTAGAGTCGCCCGCATTTTTAACACCTATGGCTCACGGATGTTGGAAAATGATGGTCGCGTTGTGAGCAATTTTGTAGTGCAAGCGCTGCGCGGAATACCTTTAACTGTGTATGGTGATGGTTCACAAACTCGCAGTTTCTGCTATGTTTCTGACCTAGTAGAAGGGCTGATGCGGTTAATGAATGGCGATCACGTTGGGCCAGTTAATTTAGGTAATCCCGATGAATATACTATTTTAGAACTGGCACAGAAAATTCAACACATGGTGAATCCAGACGCAGAAATTATATTTAAGCCTCTGCCCCAAGACGACCCCCGGCAGCGGCAACCGGATATAACCCGCGCTAAATCTTGGTTGAGTTGGCAGCCCACCATTCCTCTAGAAGAGGGATTAAAACTAACAATAGAAGATTTTCGTAAGCGCTTCGGGGCGGCAAGCGTGCAGAGCGGCAGCCAATTTGCTGTAGGTTGATACACCCTAAATTTCAGAGTTGGAAGCCGTAAGTTTGAACTGATGCAGGCTTCTCCTGCAATTTACTAGGAGAATCGCATTCATAATCACAAAAATGGAAGTTATCTAACCCCTAAACCCTATCTGTAAGGATTTAACCTCATGCGTGTTTGTGTCATTGGTACTGGTTACGTTGGCTTAGTTACTGGCGCTTGTCTCGCTCATATCGGTCATCACGTTATCTGCGTGGATAACAATGAAGAAAAAGTCAAATTAATGAAAGCTGGACAGTCGCCCATTTATGAGCCAGGGCTGTCAGAGATTATGCAGTCTGCCAGTAACGCTGGAAATCTTGAGTTCACCACAGATTTGGGAGGTGGGGTGGCTCATGGAGAGATATTGTTCATCGCTGTAGGTACTCCTCCTTTACCAAATGGTGAAAGTGATACGCGCTACGTCGAGGCTGTTGCCCGTGGAATAGGTGAGCATCTCAACCACGGTTACAAGGTGATCGTCAATAAATCCACAGTACCGATTGGATCGGGGGACTGGGTGCGGATGATTGTCCTCGATGGCGTTGCTGAGCGCCAGAAGTCTCTGGTGGGAGCAGGTGGCATTGCCACCGATGAGGCGATCGCAGAAATTGCTGCTGAGTTTGATGTGGTTAGTAATCCAGAATTCTTGCGCGAAGGTTCAGCTATTTACGACACGTTTAACCCAGACCGAATT
>JAHHGU010000060.1 GCA_019359765.1 Aphanothece sp. CMT-3BRIN-NPC111 | reverse complement strand
GACTCCCACTCTGAAGCTTCAGGTACCTCTGACACTGGGGGGACGATTACTCTCAATGCCACTAATGGCAGCATCAATACTAGCAATCTCGGCTCCCACTCTTCAGCTTTAGGCAGCTCTGGCACTGGGGGGGCGATTACTCTCAATGCTAGTAATGACATCAATACTGGCTATCTCTTAGCCTACTCTTACTCTAATTCAGGCAACTCTGGCACTGGTGGTGCGATTACTCTCAATGCTAGTAATGACATCAATACTAGCTATCTCTTAGCCTACTCTTACTCTAATTCAGGTACCTCTGGCAATGGGGGGGCGATTACTCTCAATGCCACTAATGGCAGCATCAATACTGGCTATCTCTTATCCACCTCTTCTGGTTTTAGTGGTGCTGGGACGGGAGGCGATATCAACTTGACGGCGGCTAACACTCTCTCTATTGCAGACGTTAATAATTTATTTGATGGGGTGATGAACTATGGCAATGTCAGCCTGACGGGGAATGAGATTAATCTACCAGGAGTTGTACGGGGGGATGGGAAAACTTTATTGCTGCAACCCTTTACTCCTGGGCGAAATATCAGTGTTGGGGGGAGTGCGGGGGGTGATGCCTCAACAATGTATCTCACGGATGCTACGTTAGGTAAGTTAATTAATGGTTTTAGCAATATCACGATCGGACGCAGTGATGGTACAGGTGCGGTGACGATTAACCCGGTGACTTTTTCTGACCCGGTGACGGTTAGGGCGACGGGGACGGGAGGTACGATTACGGGTACTGGAACTATTACTGGTGCTAATGGTTCGGATAGTTCGATTACATTGCTAGCAGATGGTGCGATTAGCACTCAAGTTATTAGAACTTATGGCAATGCGATTAATCTCACTAGCTCTAATGGGGGGATTAATACTAATGGTCAGAGTCTAGATACAACCAATGGAGGTAATGATGGGGGGGCAATTACTGTCAATGCCGGAAATGGTGGCATCAATACTGGCATTCTCTACTCCCTCTCTTCCTCAGCTTATGGCAACTCTGGCAATGGAGGAGCAATTAATCTCACGACCAATAATGGCAGCATCAATACTGGCTTTCTCTTCTCCAACTCTTTCTCAGGTGACAACTCTGGCAATGGGGGGGCAATTAATCTCACGGCCAATAATGGCAGCATCAATACTGGCTCTCTCAACTCCTACTCTTTATCAACTTCAAGTACAGGAGGCAATGGGGGGGCAATTAATCTCACGGCCACTAATGGCAGCATCAATACTGGCTCTCTCAACACCTACTCTTCTGGCGGTAGTGGTGCTGGGACGGGAGGCGATGTTAATTTGACCGCAGCTAACACTCTCTCTATTGGAAGAGTCAATGATAACTCTTATGGAGTGACGAACTATGGCAACGTCACCTTGTCAACCGGGAACGCTGGCACCATTAATGCTACTGGCAATATTAAAGCTGAATCTTTCCGAGTTAATTCCGCTGATACGGTCAACTTGGGCAATGTTACAACAGGTAGTGGTGGCATTCAAATCGGAACCAATCAAGCCTCTGTAAATAACATTAACTTGCAAGGGAACTTTGACACTACTTTAAGAGCAGATGCTGGCGATATCAGCTTATTTGGCACTACAACCCTCAAGGCAGATTTGCAGTTTAAGACTGATAGTAGTGCAAGTGATGGGGATATCTTATTTGCAGGAAGTCTCAATTCCGATTCTGCAACAATGCGGACTCTGACAATTTACAAAGGTAGTGGCACTCGCACGGGACCGGGTTCTACTAATAATGTCACTATTAATGAGCCGTAAATATGGCTCAATCTTCTCCCATCACTGTAGTACCGCTTGGTTAAGGTGATAAGCAGCCGTTACTAGCCCCCTAAATCCCCCTTGCAGATACCCCCCTCACCCCCCTTAAAAAGGGGGGGTCAGAGGAGGCTGCGCCTTTGACTTCACGGGGGAATTTGAGTTGTTCAGAAGCCTCCCAAACTTGGGGGGGGTGGGGGTAAAGTTAAGTAGGTGGGCATAAATAAACGTAACTTTTCTTTCCCTATGCCCCATGCCCAGCCTTCACAAGTGATGTTTAATTTCAACCACCTACTTATAACTGTATATTTTCCCAATTTAGAGCCTCAGCGAATTGACTGAGGTGTTTAACATTAGTCGTACCAATTACCAGATACCGATTCGGAAATTCCTCTTTTAACAGTTGCCAATGCGCCGCAATAATCATATCCACATCTAAACTATAATCATTAGTAGGACATATCTCCCTGTGAGGACAAGCCAGAGCTATTTCTATCGAATTAGTATTGGCTTTTTCCAATCTTTGTCTTTGATTTTTCTATCGTTTTTAACTAAAAAGTCAATAGCTTTTTTAAAATATTTCTTACTTTCAGAGTTAAAAATTGTATTACTTAAGTCTGCTTGCCTTATTTTTTCTTGGATGCCAAATCGATATTCATCGTTTTCAATAAGTTTTAATATCAAGTGAAGATACTCTCCCTCGTTTGTAGCAATTAATTCTGACAAGCCAACCATTCGCAGCATCTGAGAGCCAATGCGGTTGTACCACTTGTTGCCTTCAAACGTAACAATGGGTTTTCCCAAATACAAAACGTCAGCAACAGTATTGCAGCCGCCAAAATGGTAAGAATCAATACAAATATCTCCCAACTCCAAAAGAGCCATGTATTGTTCGTAGGGTTGAGCGGGAACGACCTCAAAACAATCTTTATTCAAGATCAGTTCTAAATCTTTAGCAAACGGTAAAAAACTATTCTTTCTAGATTCTGAACCCCCAGTAAAAAATCTCAAAAGAATTTTCTTCGGAGACGCTTTCACTATTTTATCCAGAGTTTGGATTAACTGATAATTGGCTTTATAACAAGTCCAAGGACAGTTGATGATAAACTCTGGTCGGTCTTTCTGGAGATGTTGAGGTTGATAGAGGGGAGGATTATTGATGATTCCCAATCCAGGTAAAAGAACCAATCTTTCTGAATAATTTGCCTGGGCATTATCTGAAACTTCTACGTCTGCACCACTAATAAAGTAATCAATTTCTGAACCAAAGGTGCTGACGGAATGACCGACAGTACAAACCTGAATAGGAGCTATTCTTAAGTTAGCTAGAAAAATGCTAGCATCCGTCATGCCAACATCAGGATAATAGCTAACCATAAATTCATTTTTCTGAATAGAATTTATCTGATTTGAAAAAATATCCTTGACATCTACGTTGATAACTTCTTTGAAGTGTTGGAAGTCTATATCATTTCTAATTAAGTTAAGGTTAATTAATGTTAGTTCGTAGTCATCTTTCAAAGATTCAACAAAATGGAAAAGAGTTCTGTAAACTGAATGTGCCGGAAACCAAAGCCCTGTTACAATAGCTATTTTTTTAGGGTGAGGCGTATTTTTTATCTGAATCGTTTTGCCGATAGCTCCCTCTTGAACAGAGCGATTTATTTTCTGCTTAATCTCTCGATCGCGATCGCCGTCAGCATAGGTTACTGCAAAATAAACATTAGAAACATTATAGAAGTTTGTTAATCGTTTCTCAGCCGCCCCATAGTAGAGGTGTTCTTTAAAGTGCTCGTTGACTCTTTCATTAACAAACCCGGAGAAATAAAGCTCGTAAAAGTGAGAATACCAAATAGAGGTATATTCCCTATGGGTATCAAATAATTTTTTGCGGTCAAGATAGACGGTATTACGAGCTGAGTATAAGGCTAATACTTTAAGAAAATTATGAGGTTGGCTTCTTAATATTTCTAGATACCGATCTGTTGTTTTAAAGCTAGACATAGCCACTAAATTAGAGATAGTGGCATTGAAGCGAATAAATTGAATAGCATGGTTGTCGCTTAGAAGATAGTCGGGTTGAGTAAATAAATATAAAAAGTTCTTGACAAAAGCATTAACAAAATATTGCCCCTCAGAGTTTAGCTGAAAGTAAGCTACATTTTCAAAATGTTCTAAAAGTCTTATTAAACTCTCTGAAAGTTGATCGTACTCTTGATTTAAATAGAGTGCGAGAAGTTCTCTAGGATTAACTTGAATATCATTTATATTTGTCATTTGTAACTAAGGTAGTGAAAATTTATTACCTAGCTATAAGGTATTTAAGCGGGCGCATTCCATGAGTTCTAACTAGCCGCAGCGGTCTTGTTAAATAGTACATAAAAGAGAGAGAATTTGGTAATGGCAGACGCGCCCATTCTGTAACGGTGGGAGTCACTCCCAGACGCAGACAATATTCTACTTTATCCTGAAGGCGTTCTTTTGTCTGGAGATGGAAAAGTGACCTGATATAGGCTCTGGGTAAGTTATCGTTTTGCTGGAAAAGCCTTTGAGTAACTTTAAGTGCGATCGCCTCTACCTGGGGATCTGTTTGTACGTTTTCCCAGACAACCTGGGAAAGTTCGGCTTGCAGCAGTTCTTTTGCCAAGTAAAGACCGAGAAAAAGCATCCGCCTACAGCCTAGTTGAGTAGCTTTTTCTATCACCTGCTGCCAATTCATTTGTGGATGAGTGCGGAGAATTTCCGCAATATCGCAAATCCAATCTAATCGTTCCCAAAGATGCTTTGACCTTTGGATGCACAGAATCAGCAATAAGTTTTCTGGTGTAAAGGTGAGGATAGTTTTTTGCTGAAGGGATATTGGCTCCAGGGGGGAGAAAAAACACTCAGGTGCGATCGCGCGCGCGAAATCTCCTGGGACAATTCCCCAGTGCAGCTCTACATTTATTCTACTGCTGCCTTCTGCACGCCAAAAGTTATATTCAGCTTGAGATTGAATATAAGCGGCTTCTTGAGCCTTGGTTAGGGAGATCATTTCTAATTGATATCCCTGAGCAAGCATCAGCTCTTTAGCTTTGATAACATCTTGTTTGTGAATCAGGATATCTAAATCGCCAAACTGCCGTAGTGCCAGATTGCCATAAATAGAAGCAGCTAAGATCGGTCCTTTAAAAGGAACAGCAGCAATTTCGTGCTGCTGAAACAGATCCAGAAATTTAAGGAGTTCCCCTGTCAAGAACAGGTTGCGTTGAGCATTACCCTGATAATGATTTTGCAACCGCTCTAGAATGTCTGGAGGAACTGCTTCTGGACAGATGGCTTGGAGATGGGTATAGAGCAAGGGAATCATCCCATGCAGGGGTGCTGTTTGCAGCAGGTAGTCCCAATCTAATTGTTGCTGAAGTAGAGCCTGGATGCGATCGCTACTTTCTGAGTCCATACAGGTACGAGCGCAGCACAAAAGTAGCTCTACCTCTTTTGGGGCGTTGCTTGTGAGCAACTTAGTAGAGAGCTTGGGCAAGGTCTTTCTCCACTTAAGTTTACGCTTCGGGAGGTATACTACCGAATCCGTCACCGGGTCCAGGATCTTTCTGAACACACCGTTTTGCAGGTCCGGTGGTCTCAATCGACTCGAGAATTTGCTTTGTATCGCCGTGAACTGTAAATTTCGGCGGGTTGTATGGCTTTTTTAATTGCTGCTGCACTTGGTTTTTCTCAGCTTGCATTCGTTTTAACTACTTTACTTAAGGTAATTATAATTTTGACTATATATCAAGACTTATGCACTGGCAACCTGAAACTTCGATTTTTAGTAGAATTGTAGGCTGGGTTAAATGCAGTGCAACCCAACACCAAGCTGATAAATGTTGGACTGAGGTACGAAACCCAACAGACGCATATCGTAAGTGTTTAAGCAAACATGATATTACGCACTGAAAGCATCAAACTTCGATCCCCCCTAGCCCCCCTTTTTAAGGGGGGAAAAGTCAAATTCCCCCTTTTTAACTCTGATTTAGGGGGATCTCTACCTAAGTTTTCTATACATATAGAACTTAATTTCATCAAGGGCTTTATGCAAAACATGCATGGCGTAGCCATAGAGCTAGGGTTACACTTTTCCAAAGTATAAGCGCGTCAGCGTTGTTCATTTCCTGAGATATAAATCTTGCATATACCTCACGCAGAGCGTTGATATTTACATACTGCTCAATAATTTCTGACTTTTGGAAAATTACTGATTCTAGAAGCTCTCTATCAAAAATTTGTAGCCCATGAAGAAAATTTGCACTTAGGTTTGTCTTGCCGCCGCGCCACTGAATTTCTATAGGAAGAATATTTGCCATAGCACGGCGCATTACCATGCGAGTCCATCCTTGATTAAGCTTCTGATCTGCGGGTATAGCTAAACAGAACTCTGCCAATCGCTTGTCAAAAAAGGGATGACGTAGCTCAACAGAAAAAGCTGCTGCAACTTTATCAGCTTCTTCAAGCGTTAGGGGGTTAAGTCCATTAGTCAGACCCCGATAGTGAGCTTCCCTTGCCGTCTGTGCTAGATATGCTTGATGTGCTTGCAAAAATTGAATGCGTTCTTCTAGGGCAAGGCGCTGGGCAAAGTCAGAGTTAATTGTATGATTTTTAGCTTTCCAAATAAATTGATTGCCCCGGCGTAGTATTTTCCAGATATCCTGAATAGGTTTCGGGGCTAGAGGTTTAAGACCATAACGTAATAGCAATTTCCTCGGCGAGGTATGGAAATGCTTTGCCAGCGGCTTAAGTTCTTTAACTAAAGTATGCCATTGCCAGGTACGTGCGAGGTCGCTCAAATAAGAAAAACCATGTGATACTGTTGTATCGCCGTCATGACCATCTAAAACAACTCGAACCCCTTGCTCAAAGGCAGCGCCGTACAACCCCCAAATCATAAACAAGTTTGGCACAACGAAGGCTTCATCTTCATGCCAGAGCATACGGTTGATGTTGGTAAAAGGACTGAGTTGATCGGTATGGATATAATCAGGCTTAAGATTACCCTGAGCTAAAACAGCATTAATAAAAGGGCGCTCGTCGCATTGAGTAACTTTGTCAAAGATAGCGGAGAAGGTATGCAACGGCTGCTGGTTTTTTTCTGCTAGTAATTCTCGCGCCACGCAGGTAACAGAAGAGGAATCTAACCCACCGCTTAAGGTGGAACCCACGGGGAAGGCACTACGCAAACGGCATCGCACGGCTTCAGTGAAAAGTTCTCGGAATGCCTCAGCATACTCCTGGTTTGAGCCTAATTTTAGTTCGCGTGCAGGATCTAAAGACCAATAGGAATGCGATCGTCCGAAGGACGGTGCTTCGCACCATCGCATCTCCTTCTGTCCCACAACCATGTCATGCCCCGGAGCAAGTCGGAGAATATCTTGATAAAAGGTAATTGTTTTGTCTTCGAGTATCGGTATTAAATAGTCGCCAACTCTGGTTTCGTTTAGTTGACGCGGTATTTCTGGCAGGCACAAAAGCGCTTTAATTTCCGTGGCAAAGACAAAAATATGATGAGAGCGATAGTAATAAAAGGGCTTAACTCCAAAATGGTCTCTGGCACAAAACAATACCTGCCTGCGCTTATCCCAGATCACAAAAGCAAAGTCACCGAGGAGTTTTTCTGGAGAGCGCTCGCCCCATTTTTCATAAGCTGCTAAAATTAGTTCACTGTCGCTTATTTCTCTCTGTTGTTTGAGACTTAAAGCAGCCATCAATTCTGGTCGGTTGTCTATCCTAGCATCGGCAGTAATAGCAAAATAACCAGTTTGGTGAACCAAAGGGAGTTTTTCCTGCAAGGATTCAGGAGTAGTCCAGAGCATTTGATGACCAAAACCTACAGATCCTTGGCACCAAATACCCGATCCGTTTGGTCCACGATGAGCAAGGCTGATCACCATGCGTTCTAAATCAGTGCGATCGACCAACCGACCATCAAGATAGTAAATACCCGCGATCGCACTCACAACGTTTCACCTGTCAAAACAACACCTGCGTGGGTATTATAGCTGCAACGGGAATTGGTACCAAAGATAGGGAATCAAGAATGTGATTTCATGGGCGATCGCTTTAGTTAACAAAGCGATTGAGGAAGCAGATCAAATTAGTGATTTAATTCTAGAACTCATTAGGTAGGCTGAACCTATTAACCAATGCCTGCGATCGCCACTTTAAAAAATAAACGCCAACTTATCCAGAATCTGCAACGGGCTATAGGGTTAGTTTGGCAAGGTGCCCCCACTTGGACTGTTGCCAGCCTTATCCTTTTGGTGGTTCAGGGTATTCTACCCCTGCTATCGCTTTATTTGATGAAGCTGCTGGTGGATACAGTTACTACAGGGATAGCTGCGGCTGACAAAACCGCTGCCTTCTCTCACATACTCTTATTGGTGACTTTAGCAGGAATAGCCGCTCTGGTTAGCGATTTGTGCCGCTCATTAGGAGGGTATATTAGCGAAGCACAGTCCCAGGTAGTAACGGATCATGTGCATGATCTGCTACACGCCAAGTCAATCGAGGTTGACTTAGAGTATTACGAAAATGCCCAATACTACAACGCCCTACACCGCGCCCAGCAGGAGGCTTCCTATCGTCCCCCTCGCATTCTCACCAGTCTGGTACAAGTAGGCCAAAACGCGATATCCCTGGTGGCGATCGCACTTCTATTATTTTCCCTGCACTGGGCAATTGCCGCCGTCTTATTTATCGCTGCTATTCCTGGCTTGTGGGTGCGCGTAAAATATACAGGCAAACTCTACCAACAGCAGCGGGGATGGACTGCCAAAGAGCGCATTGCCTACTACTTCCATATGATGCTTACCCATGATTCCTATGCCAAGGAAGTGCGGCTGTTTGACCTGGGTTCCTTGTTCCGCTTAAGGTATCGCCACCTACGCCACCAAATCCATAAGGAAAAGCTAACGCTTGCTACTCAACGCTCAATCACAGAATTAATGACTCAAGCTAGTGGCACAATTGCTGTCTTTGGGGCTTGTGGCTTCATTGCTTATCAGACAATACAAGGGGCTATCACCTTGGGGGGGCTGGTGATGTATTATCAGGCGTTTCAGCGTGGTCAGGTTTTTTTGCGGGATATGCTCAGTAGCCTCGCTAGTTTGTATGAAAATAGCTTATTTCTGTCTAATCTTTATGAATTTTTAGACCTGAAACGCACTGTTGGCGAACCTTTGCATCCCCAGACTATCCCCCATCCCTTGCAAATCGGCATCCAGTTTGAGGGTGTCCATTTTAACTACCCAAACAGCAGCCGCCCCCTGCTAGAAGACATTAGCTTCACAATTCGAGCCGGAGAGACTGTTGCCCTGGTAGGTGAAAACGGCGCAGGTAAAACAACCCTAATTAAACTATTATGTCGCCTCTACGACCCCACAAAAGGAAAAATTACCTTGGATGGCATTGACTTGCGCCAATTTACAACTACAGATTTGCGGCGAGAAATCAGTGTAGTATTCCAAGACTATGTTCGCTACAATCTGACAGCACGAGAAAATATTTGGTTTGGGAATGTCAACCAATCGCCCCATGAGGACGATATTACGGCAGCCGCACGCTCTGCTGGGGCAGATCAGGCGATCGCTAAACTACCCTACAACTACGATACAACCTTGGGCACGCAGTTTGAAAAGGGGGAAGAACTTAGCATTGGCGAGTGGCAAAAGGTAGCTTTAGCCAGAGCATTTTTGCGTCAAGCTCAGATTATTATCCTGGATGAGCCTACTAGCGCTCTAGATGCTAAAGCGGAATACGAAGTTTTTGAACAATTCCGCCAACTTACCCAAGGTAAAACGGCCATAGTAATCAGCCATCGCCTCTCAACTGTAAAGTTAGCCGATCGCATCTTTGTTTTAAAGAACGGGAAAATCATAGAAAGTGGCTCCCATAATGAACTTTTACAGCAGCGTGGTACCTATGCCCACTTGTTTGAAATCCAGGCTCGATATTATCAATAAAGCGAATAGACCACACTTTAAACTTATGACCGTGTTATATAGCAATTAGCAATTAGCTAATAGCCGTTCCCAGTGAAAGCAGCAACTAAAGTAAAAAATTTGATCGTTATCACTTACTAATAGACATGGAATTAATCCAAAATCCAAAATCTAAAATCAAAAATCGAACCGCCGAATCTTCTATTACAATTTCCCCAAAAAAACAACGCCCAGAAATTGAATTACTGCTGTGCTGTGCCCGTACTCAAATGCAGCCTGAATATGCTGAACGCATCTGTCAATTAGTTCAGCAAGACCTTGATTGGCATTGCTTGCTGGAGGCTGCATCATGGCATGGAGTCATGCCTCTGCTGCACTTACAGCTTAAAGATATTTGTCCGCAAGCTGTGCCTCAGCCTGTGTTAGACGACCTCCGCAATGCTTTCAACGCCAATGCCCGGAAGAATCTATTACTGAGTGGAGAGTTGCTAAAGCTCCTCAAGATTTTTAAGGATCATGGTATTCCTAGCATCCCCTTTAAAGGGTCAGTTCTAGCAGCTGTTGCCTACAAAAATATCGGGATGCGGGAATTTGCAGATCTGGATATCTTAGTTCCAGAGCAATTTGTCCCCCAAGCTAGAAAGTTACTAATTGCTCAGGGATATCAACCTCAGTTTAATCTGACAGATGCACAGGAATTAATCTATATAAATTTACGTAATGAGCATATGTTTTGGCACCAGGATAAACAGATTCCGGTAGATCTTCACTGGTCAATGATGCCAAAAAATTTCTCATTTTCACGCAAGCTTGAGTTTTCAGAAAAGTGGTACGAGCAAGTCTACTTGGGGGGCAATTTAGTTCAGACGCTATCTGCCGAAAGTCTGCTTTTATTTCTTTGTGCTCATGGCTCTAAAGACAGTTGGCTACGCTTGAAATTAATCTGTGACTTAGCTGAGCTGATTCGTAGCCATAAAGAGCTAGATTGGGACTGGATATTAGCAAATGGAGGCAAGCTGGGAACTAAGCGTATGCTTTTCTTAGGTCTTTACCTATCGCAAGATATTCTTGGTGTAGTGCTTCCAGAGAATATTTTTCAACAAGTACAGTCAGATCCACTTATTAAAGCTTTAGCATCTCAGGTAAAACAACAGCTTTTTTCACAGACGAAGCAGGAAAACAAGTTATTAAAACGAAAAACCATTTACTTAAAAACAATGGAGTCTTTACAAGACAAGATTTGGTTCTATTTTGATAACGTAATGACCCCAACGCCTTTGGAGTGGGCAATAGTTCCCCTTCCTATGCGGGTATTCCCTTTATACTATCCGATCCGGCTGATGCGGCTTATTATCAAGCACAGCATGAGACGGCTCTCTTAATTATTCTCACTGTAGCCGCAAAGGTAATTTTCAGCAAAGGAAAGCTAGCTGCTCTTGTTACAGATCTTCCTTTTGTGTCTATGGGTGGGTAAGATTTGGCGATCGCTAAAAGTTGCGATCGCGCTAATGTTTGGCTGCTGTACATCTAATTTGCATAATGCCAAAGGCGAAACCGATGAACGGCTTACTTCTAGGATGCAAACTAAATGAAGAGCCGCTTAGTTCACTGTATAGGCGGTTTGAATAGCCCACCAGATCAGGAAGCCAATACCACCCAAAACCAGTACCGCCGAAATGGCGATTACTTTTGGGCTATCTGCCCCCTTGAATTTCATGATTCCACGATCCAGGTCTGACATGGCGCTGTAATAATTTCTCCGTTTGAGACTGTAACTTTTTTAAAGATAAGGTATCCATGACTAAGTTATCTTTGAAATGAGCGATCGTCCACAAGCTGGCTAGATGATAAATTACCTGGGCTGCAATAGGACTGACCGCGCTTTCATTCAACGTGCATACCTGTTTCAGTAAGAAACTGCCACGGTCGTAGAATCGAGATCGAGACGCCCAGAGGTCGGTTGTTGCCAGATTTTACCATCAAGAGCAATTTGCTCGACTAAACTAGCTAGCCGCAGCGCCTTAAGCGCTTGTTCTCCACCCACAGTAGGTAGATTGCCGCCCCGAACACAGCTGACAAAATGTTCCAATTCTGCATGGAGGGGTTCAATGTTACTGGTGTAGACTTTCTCAATCAACCCATCCTGTCGATAAAGCACCTGACCGTAATCAGTCATGTACTTGGCAGTTGTTTGTCGGTGAATGAGGATTTCATTGTTGAGGAAATCTGCCTCTGTCAGGGAGTTCTTGCAATGAGCAGCAATGCGACGAATTTTGCGGTGCGTCACCTTACTAGCTGTCAGCGTGGCGACAATCCCATTAGCAAAGCCTAGGGTGGCAGTTACATAATCGAGGTAGTCAGACTCAGAAACACGGCTACCGCTGGCAGTCAACTTAACCACTGGTGCTGCGGCCAGTTCCAGCAGCAGATCAATGTCGTGGATCATTAAATCTAAGACAACTGAAACGTCGTTCGCCCGGTTGGAATAGGGACTCATGCGGTGAGCTTCCAAAGCGACTAATTTCTCTGTCTTCAGTACTTTGGTGAGTTCCTGAAAAGCTGGGTTGAAGCGTTCAATGTGTCCCACTTGCAGAATGCACTGGAACTCAGCTGCCGCATTTACCAGGGACTCAGCCTCAGCAATACTGGCGGCAATCGGCTTTTCGATTAAGACATGGATACCGGCTTGTAAGCAGGCCATCCCCACATTGTGATGGAGTTTCGTGGGCACCGCAATACAGACGGCATCCACATAGGGTAAGAGGTCGCGATAATTTTCAAAGAAGCGACACCGATATTTACTGGCGATGTCCAAACCCCGTTCGACGTTGATATCTGCGATACCCACTAGCTCAACGTCCTTCAGCAGACTGAGAACGCGGGTATGATGCTGCCCCATATTGCCGACGCCAATAACGCCGATTCTGATGGGCTGGGGCTGAATTCTCTGCAAATGGACTTCCAGATGCCTTGCTGACATGCTATCTTGCACTCCTTTATACTCCTCCACCACTAGTGTTAAGTCGATTAACAAGTGTTAGCCGCCTCAAACCATCCAGATGTTACCACAGCGGCTCTAATTGTAAAGAATTTAAAAGTTTTGTCTAAGTTCCTCAATTAGCTATTAAATTTCTGATGCCTAATGACTCATATCTGTAAATCAGTGACTTCTTGCACGCAGTCGTTGTCAACCGCACCCCAACCCTCCCAACGGACGGGACTGAGTTGCGTTGTTATTTTCACGCCATGCAACAAGTCTAGTGACTTCTTGAGTACGGTCATTGTGTTTAAATTGTGTTTTTGCCTCTATGCAAACCAACAGCCGGATATGTCTGTTTTTAGGGCATCCATTTAGAGGACCTATTGGTGAGGCAATGAGGAAAACACTAAATAAAAGAGACTTGACAAATGAAAGCAGTTGTTTTGTTGTCTGGAGGGCTGGACTCTTCTGCGGTTCTGTATCAAGCCAAAACAGACGGTTGCGAGTGCTACGCTATCTCGTTTGACTATCAGCAGCGCCACCGGCGAGAGTTAGACTCAGCTGCCGCTATCGCCCATCAAGCCAGTGTTGTGGAACATCAGGTGGTAAAGTTCGATTTGCGGCTGTGGGGCGGCTCTGCATTGACAGATAACGCCATTGAGGTGCCGCAACATCGCTCTATATCCGAGATGCAAGACCGCATCCCAGTGACATATGTTCCTGCCCGGAACACCATTTTTTTAAGCTTTGCTTTAGCTTATGCAGAGACTATCGGTGCTGAACGGGTTTACATCGGTGTCAATGCTTTGGATTACTCGGGTTACCCAGATTGCCGCCCAGACTATATCCAGGCGATGCAAGAAGTGTTTCGGTTGGGCACAAAACAGGGACGTGAGGGAAAGCAGATTAGCATTTTTACGCCTTTGATTAATCTCAAGAAAACTGAAATTATTCAGTTGGGCAATACTCTGGGCGTCCCGTGGCAGGAAACTTGGTCTTGCTACGCTGGTGACGATGTCGCTTGTGGGGTTTGTGACTCTTGCCAATTGCGTTTGGCAGCTTTTGCGGAGTTAGGGTTAAAAGATCCACTACCCTATGCTCAAATATAGCAATTAGCAGTTAGCTTTTAGCAATTAGCTTTTAGCCGTTCCCAGTCAGACAATAAACTGGGAGCGTGGTTAGTGGTTTGCAGTGATATTTATTCCTACTAACTACTAACTACTAAGAGGCTTCACCCGCATCTTGATTACTAAAGTGATGTTCTAGGGTCTGGGTAGCAGATGAAGGTTCTCCTCGGTGGATGCGAATTTGGTGCAAGCGCGGTCCCTCAGCAGATACAACAGTCAGCTCTAAGTTGTCATAGTGCAATATTTCGCCTTGGGCGGGAATTCTCTGAAACTGGTAGAGCAGGAAGCCCCCCAGTGTGTGATATTCGTCAATTAAGGGCAAATGGAGATCCAAAAGTTCGTTTACTTCTTCCAGGTTCATCTGTGCTTGCACCACAAATGTCTGCTCATCTAGAATTTGCACAGCCAACTCTTGTGTATTTTCAGATTCTGGCTCTTCGCCGATGATTTGGGCAATTAAATCCTTGAGGGTAACTAATCCTGCTGTACCCCCAAACTCATCGACAACAATGACCATAGCCAGATGCGATCGCTGCATTGATGGCAACAGCTCGCTTAAAGGCGTGCCTTCTGGCACAAATCGCGCTGGACGAATCCAGGGCAAAACTTTCGTCTCCAGTCTCAGCTGGCCTTTAGCTAAAGGTTCAGCCAACTCTTTGAAGTAAATAATGCCGCGAATATCGTCTAAGGATTCGCCGGTGAGAGGATAGCGAGAGTGGCCTGTGGCGGCAATTTCATTGAGCAGCATTTGGAAGGTGGCGGTACTAGGGATAGCGGCAATGCTGGTGCGGGGAACCATTACTTCAGCAGCCATTACCTCGCCAAACTCAAATACGTTGTTGAGGAGTTCTCGCTCTTCGGCTTCCAAACCAGTAGACTCGCGCTCAGTAGTGATAATTAGTTGCAACTCTTCTGGTGTCACGCGTGTATACGGTTGCCCACTATACTGAATGCCTACAAGCCGCAATAGCAAACGAGTCGATTGATTCAAAATCCAGATGAAGGGGTTGAAAAAACGCGCGATCGCCAGACTCGAGGGTGCCAAAAACCTCGCCAACTGTTCTGAATAAAGCAGTGCCAAAGACTTGGGGCACAGTTCGCCTAAGACAATTTGCAGATAGGCAATGAGGAAAAAAGCGACTGGGATAGCTACAGAATGTGCGATCGCCTGAGTGATTTGTCTCGGTAGGGGCAGATGGGCAATTGAGGACGCCACTATGACTGCCATAGTACTTTCACCAATCCAGCCCAGAGCCAAACTAGAGAGGGTGATACCTAGCTGAGTTGTGGAGAGCAGCCGATCGATACGGCGTTGCAGGCTTTGAACCGTCTTGGCTTGGCCATCACCAGCTTCCACCAGTTGGTTAATGCGCGATCGCCGCACAGAAACCATAGAAAACTCAGCGGTGACAAAAAAGGCGTTGATGGCAATCAGCAACAACACCGACAATAATCGCAGCAGAATGTCTGGTCTGGTGAGACGGGGGGAAGCAATCACCGTTAATAAAACAAAAACGGGGGCAGCCATAAAAAGGGTAAAAGGTACAAGGCAAAACAATAGATTTTTTCTTTTACCTTTTACCTTTTATGAAGGGTTTACCTTGTTGCCACGGGAATTTCAGACATTTGCCGCTGAAGTTTTTGATTGGGATAATCGGTCAGCTTCAGTGAAAGCTTCTTACTGGGAATTCACCGCTCTAGCCTCTAACATAGACTTCTCTGAAGGATTTTTCTCCCTTGTTGACTGAGTGTTCGTCTTGGCTGCCGGCTTCTTTTTGTTACCTTTAGAAGCTTTGGTCTTAACTTTCATCTGTGCCTTGACTTTAGCCAGGATATCCTCCTCAGGCAAAATGGCCAGCCCTTCCTTACCAGTAGAAATGGGCTTGTTGCCAGCCAGTTTGTTTGTAGGGCGAACATCCGGCTGGGTAACGCCTTTAAGAGCTGCTTGCCCCACTGCCACGCCCCACATCGCACTCACAAAGCCAGCACCTAACATCAGGGACAGCAATATTAATGTGAGCACTAATGTTGAATTCAGTTTCATAAGGTTCTCAACACTAGAAAAAGTCCTATGCTTTACTTTTAGAGCTTCGCCTAATGGCAGAAGCTTTTGTCTGCTACAAGGTTAGGGAATCGTTCAATGCTACGTCGAAGCAGCTATCTCCATTTTATATCTTATGATTTTGGCACGAACTTCAAGCAAGTCAATATATTTAAGTTTGTTTAGCCGCGCCGCACAAATGGTCGTTTGTAATGATAATCTAAAAAAGACGATCATACGCAAGAGTGCTGGTTAAATGCAGCGCCCTCTTGTTAGACTAATTAGCACGCCCAGGGTTGGCCGAGCGGTTTAGGCAACGGACTCATAATCCGTCTCGAAAGAGAAGGCAGGTTCAACTCCTGCACCCTGGATTAGGCACTGAGCTTTAAGTCTAAGATGAGTTTGCTCATCTGGGAATAAATTACCGTAGAAAATTATAATTTTATATTTTCCGCCAGTTTCAGGTTCGCGGACTGGTTGCTAGGGCTGGCGATCGCTGTTAGGGTCACAGGTTTAAAGGGAGAACCTAGTCGAAAAAAGTCCCCCAGATACTTTACTCGCGATCGCTATTACCGTGACACTTTGTCTAAACACAAACTCACTGCCAATTACTCGCCTGCTGGAAGTAGGGCAGGATTTGTGTATAGGGTGGTATTAAAGGGATTATTCAGATCAGGGGTGCGAATGATGCGATCGCTGGACACCTGCTGGTCAAGTACATCTCGGTAAAGGATCTCGGTGAGCAGGGCATCTTGTGTAAATTCCCTCTCAGGAAAACCGAAGATAAGTTGAGCTTGACGCCGCAGGGGACGGTTGCGGTAAACGTCTCCAGATCTGAAAAAGAAGGCTCGATCGAAAGTATCTGGAATGCTTTCCCCACCGACGATGTCGGAGAAAGAGGCGCTTGTCTGAGCGATCGCGGAGCTAGCCAACAGACTAGAAGCGGCAGTGAGAACCAACACACCGATGAAATTGGTAAACCGTATGCTCATAAGGTCTGCTCTCAACTTTCTCTCAATATTATCCGATCTTTAAGTCTACGATTAGGGGTGGTCAATTAATGAAGTGCTTCACCATATATCTGTCAAGCGTGATGATCGAAGAAACCCAACCCCAGATGACCTCATTTGCTGCTTCTGCCACTGCCGATTTAACCGCCCTGCGCCAGCAACTTCTAGATTTATTTTGCCAGATGGCTTATCAAGAGGGCGACTTTGTCCTTTCTTCTGGGCAGCGCAGTTCATATTACATCAACGGTAAGCAAGTGACGCTGCACCCGCAAGGAGCCGCCGCAATAGGTCGCATTCTGTTATCACTGCTGCCAGCAGATACTCAGGCAGTGGCTGGGTTAACGTTGGGTGCCGACCCGATTGTGGCAGCAGTGAGCGTGGTTTCTGTTTATGAAAATCGACCGATACCAGCGCTGATTATTCGTAAAGAAGCTAAAGGACACGGTACAAGGGCATATATTGAAGGTCCCACCTTGCCAGAAGGTGCAAAAGTAGTTGTTTTGGAAGATGTGGTTACAACTGGGCAATCTGCAATGAAAGCAGTTGAGCGCCTACGAGATGCTGGTTACGAGGTTGAAGAGGTAATTTCTTTGGTAGATAGGCAGCAGGGCGGTGCTGAGTTTTACCAGTCTGTTGGACTCAAATTTCATGCAGTGTTTTCGATTCAGGATCTTCAGGAGCGGTATAGGCAGATGCAGGCTTAATATTGTCCATCAAAGTTAGATTTATATAGCTGATAATCCTGCTCATGGGAATGACTCCTGAGCAGCGATTAGGATAGCCTGAATAGCTTTTTGAGCCTTATTTCGCTATAGGCGACACTACGCGATTAGCTACGGTAGGCTACGCCAACGCCCTATACGACTCTCACCCACAACTATTGACGATATTGGTATTTCGTAAATACAATGTAATTACGTTAAACGTTAAAGCTACTTAGATATGAATCCAGCCATCAAAACCAGGATTGTTAAAATTGGCAACTCTCAGGGAATTCGTATCCCTAAACCGCTTTTAGAACAAAGCGGTATTCATACAGAAGTTGAAATTGAAGTGCAAGGCGGGAGCCTGATTATTCGCCCAGCGGCAAGATCGCGTGTGGGATGGGATGAAGCCTTTGCCACAATGTCGGAACGACACGATGATGTTTTGCTTGACGATGTTAGCCCTACTAACTGGGAACACGTTGAATGGGAATGGTAGTCAAACGTTTTGATGTTTTCCTAGTTAATATTGATCCTACTGTTGGCAGTGAAATTCAAAAAACACGACCCTGTTTAGTGATTTCTCCAGATGAAATGAACCGCCACATTGCTACAGTCATCATTGCGCCAATGACCACAAAAGGTCAAACATATCCTACCCGTATAGCTTCTCAATTTCAGGGTAAAGATGGACAAATTATTCTCGACCAGATCCGCACAGTAGACAAAACTCGATTGGTTAAACACCTTGGTCAAATTAGCCCGGATGAGCAAAGAGCCGTCCTCGATAGCTTAGCTGAGATGTTTACTGAGTGACTCTTTATGTAAATTGAGCAAATTATATTGCTGTCGCTTTTATCAGTCAACGCAAAGAGAAACCTCGTGTCAAGTATTGCTGTCGCACTACGCTCACCTACAGACACATATTTTTTCAGGTATGCTGTGGTCTGGTTAGTGTCTATGTAATATCGTGGGGGAGATAGAGATGCACACTACGGCGCAGACAATGAAATGTTTTCAGCTTTGCTGCGACCTGACCAGCAAGTACTGCTCTATTGACCTAGTAGCTTTGGATAAACGTACTGGAAATGTAGTTATTTTGGCAAGACAAGAAATAAATATAGAGATTGAACCTAATGGGGAATGGAGATTTGTATGAGTATCAAACCCGACTTTGCTAATATGAGTGCGATGGAGCTTCGAGCCTACGTTTTGGAACACCGGGACGATGAGGAAGCCTTACACGCTTATCTCGACAAACTTCACATGGAGAATCCCAATTCACGGGTATATCGCCCTGAAGATAATGTAGCTGAAGCGATCGCAGGATATCTAAAGGATAAACAACAGAAGGCAGGATAAGAGGATGGAAGTTTATCCGCTCCAACGGCAAAGTTGAACGGCGGCAGATCGCTTTCGTTCGAGCTACAAATCTTTCTCTGCCTGGAGTTGAAGTCATTTTTGAGAGAAATTTTGCCTAAGTCCTGTTAAAAATGTTTGGCTTCCTTTCGTCAACCAAGACGAATTGCTGTGGAGCGTGGTCTAATGATTATCTGGCTTCTTGGTATTTTGAAATATGCTGCTATATTTCGCTTAGTGGATTTAGAAACAACGTTTGTACGGTTACGAGAAGTTGGTTTTTGGGTTGCACCCTGTCTAGTGGAAAAACTTTTGAAGGAAGATTAGTGAGAAAAAAACTATTATGACGATGCAGGCACAACTGGAACAGGTAAAAAAAAATCGGGTATGGAAGTCCCATGATGGGTCTTCATGTCTCTATCACTGCGATAGCTTAGAACTCATGGCTTCCTTGCCTGCTGAAAGTGTAGATTGTATTTGGACTGATCCACCATATAACCTCTCTAATGACGGCATTACCTGTGTAAATGGTCGTATGGTAAAAGTCAACAAGGGTGAATGGGATCGTAGTAAAGGTGCAGATTTAGATCATGAATTTAATAGGACATGGTTAGCCGCCTGCTACCGCCTTCTGAAGCCTACTGGCACAATTTGGGTGACAGGCACTTTGCACTTGTACCCATCTGTAGGCTTTGCCATGCAGCAATTGGGATTCCGTATTCTAAATGACATTATTTGGGAAAAGCCTGCTCCACCGCCAAACTTGGGTTGCCGCTGTTTTACTCATTCAACAGAGTTAATATTGTGGGCAACAAAGGCACGAAAAGGGAAAGATTACTACACCTTCAATTATGAGGCAATGAAGGCTGAAAACGGTGATAAGCAGATGAAAAATGTTTGGAGAATGTCTGCTCCTAGTAAAGAAGAAAAATTATATGGCAAGCATCCAACACAAAAGCCTATTGCCCTAATTGTACGATGCCTCCGAGCAAGTACAAATCTAGATGATCTGGTTTTTGATCCTTTTGCTGGTTCGTCTACAACAGGAGTTGCTGCTTTAGCGTTAGGTCGTAAATTTATCGGTTGTGAGTCTGATTCAGGTCATATTGAGCTTTCAATCAAGCGACTGACGAATCCTACTGAGGTAGAAACACCGAATGCACCGAAACAAGGTCATTTATGGAAAGACTAGAAGCAATTGAAAGGCTAAATACTCTTGTGGGTCAAGATATCCGGCAATTAGCAGATCAATATGGTGTGACAGTTTGGAGTCAAAAAGGTAATAAAAATAAGGGCTGGGCAGGACATACCATTGAACGCCATTTGGGGCTAGCACTTAATTCTTCACGATCTCCCAATTTTGGTAGTTGGGAATTAAAGTTGGTTCCGTTGGTAGCAAAACGAACAGGAGAACTTAGAGTAAAAGAAACAATGGCGATAACAATGATTGATCATGTGGAAGTTGTAGCAAAAGAATTTGAGCAAAGCCATCTTTTCAACAAGCTACAGAAAATTGTTGTTGTTGCGAGAGTTTTTGAGAGCAAAGCGGATAAGCTATCGCTTGTGCATTCAGTAGCTTCATTCGATCTAGATAAACCTGAGATCTATAATCAGGTAAAAGCAGATTATGATCTCATTCGAGAAACAATAAGGGTTCAAGGATTTTCAAGTCTCAGTGGTAAGATGGGCAAGCTCGTGCAACCAAGAACAAAAGGATCAGGGCATGGAAGCACCTCTCGTGCTTTCTACGCTCGAACTATTTTTGTTGCACACATTTTAGGAGAGGGATATTCAGTTCCACTACCTGTCAAGCCTTAGTGGATTCCCAATATTTTGCTAATTTATAAAGCGTCGAAACGAGTAATTCATATCAACCCAGTCAGCAGGTGGAAAACCCTCTACTAAGGCGCGCCCAATTACATCATCAAGTGAATATTCACTTTCAAAACAATATAGTGCTTCAAGATATCTTGAAAAAGGCATCTTCCTACCCTGATACCTTGGCATCGGATAATTGATATCTTCCTGAAGCACTATCCAAAATATTGAGCTTAAGAGTTCCTCAAACGTTAAATCAAACTGATTAGCCATTGAATTGTAAGTTTTACCTAACTTGGCGTGAACACGTTCAGCACAGCGAATGATAGATGTATCAATTGGCTGAGAAGAGTAGCTTTCAAGTTGTGAATATTGATTTAAATCAAATTGTCCTTCTCGCGCAGTTTTGATGAGAAGCTGTCTCATCAATTCAATATCGAATTTGTGCAAACACTTATTGTAGATATCTACAATGATATTCACATGAGATAAAGAAGCTTGAAAATTTGACGTAACGATATCAACTCTATAGTCATATACAATTTTTCCGTTATTTCCAAGCCTTGCCTTTAAACCTGGATAACTAATGTATATTTTAGAACCATTAGAGCAAGTATATATTAAATCTTGATGTACGTGACGTAAGCGTTTCTGAATCAATCCTCGATAATTTTTGGCTTCAAACCACTGCTGAAGTTTTTGTTCTGCTTCATAGTATTTCATTTTATAAAAATCCTGGAGTTATTAATTTAAAACAGAAGGGTGGGCATTGCCCACCTTATATTGTTAGCCTTGAGTTACTGGCTCTTTAGCCAAAAACTTCTCTAACTCGGTCAACGCATCAGCATCAACTTTTGTTTGCATAGGACAGAACTTAGGACCACACATTGAACAGAATTCAGCAGTTTTATAAATATCTGCTGGTAATGTTTCGTCGTGATATTCCTTAGCGCGTTCGGGGTCAAGGGATAATTCAAACTGACGATTCCAGTCGAAATTATAACGGGCGCGAGAAAGTTCATCATCGCGATCGCGTGCGCCTGGACGACGGCGGGCAATATCGGCAGCATGGGCAGCAATCTTGTAGGCAATTAACCCATTTCGCACATCTTCAGCATCGGGCAACCCTAAGTGTTCCTTCGGTGTCACATAGCACAGCATTGCCGTACCGTACCAGCCAGCCATTGCCGCACCGATCGCAGAGGTAATATGGTCATAACCGGGTGCAATGTCTGTAACCAGTGGCCCCAGCACATAGAAGGGTGCTTCTGAACACTCTTCCATCTGCTTTTTGACATTGAACTCGATTTGATCCATGGGGACGTGTCCTGGCCCTTCTACCATCACCTGCACGTCATCTTCCCAAGCTTTCCGGGTCAATTGTCCGAGGGTTTTGAGTTCAGCTAACTGAGCATCATCAGAAGCATCGTGCTGACAACCGGGACGCAGGGAATCGCCTAAGCTGAAAGAGACATCATATTTTTTGAAGATTTCAATGATGTCTTGGAAGTGGGTATAAAGAGGATTTTGTTTATGGTGATGCAGCATCCACCGTGCCAAAATGCCACCGCCGCGAGAGACGATACCCGTAATCCGGTTTCTCACTAAGGGCAAATGCTCAATTAGAATACCAGCGTGGATGGTTTGGTAATCCACACCTTGCTGCGCGTGTTTCTCAATGATGTGCAAAAAGTCATCGGCAGTTAGGTTTTCAATCGTACCGTGCACGCTTTCTAAAGCTTGATACACGGGAACCGTTCCAATTGGTACGGGTGAAGCGTTAATGATGGCAGTACGAATTTCATCTAAGTTACCGCCGCCAGTGGATAAGTCCATGACGGTATCGGCACCATATTTAACCGCCAGATTCAGCTTATCAACTTCTTCCTGAAGGTTGGAAGAGTTGGGAGAAGCGCCGATATTGGCATTCACCTTACACTTAGAGGCGATACCAATTGCCATCGGCTCTAAGTTGGTGTGGTTAATGTTGGCGGGAATAATCATCCGCCCCCGTGCTACTTCGTCTCGAATCAACTCAACTGGGAGGTTTTCCCGTTGGGCGACGTAGTGCATTTCTTCAGTAATCACGCCTTGGCGGGCGTAGTGCATTTGAGACACATTGCTTTGCCCGCTACGCTTGGCGATCCATTCGGCACGCATATTAAATTCCTCAGATAAACAGCTTCCCTCCGCCGGAATTACCCGGACTCAGGTTCTAAGGGTTTGTTCTCAGCCTGGTTTCTCAGGCACCCCTAGCTATGGTTGTTGATTGTAGCACCTGGATTTGGTGAGGGCTGGAAGGTTTCCAAAACTTGATTTTTTGTATCAGTCTGTGAGGGGGTAGGGTGCGATCGCCTTTTTTGTGTCATGTTGCACCCTCCGCTTGGCAAAAGATGAGCTTAAAATCAGGTTTGGTAACGTCTTTTACTATTTGTTGGTGATTTCCGTCATGCTAGTGCAAACTTCTGCCGCTGTCTTGCCATTTCTGGGAACCGAAGTTGAGGCGTCTTATGAGGCATCAAAGGTAGTCATTTTACCGATTCCCTACGAAGCAACGACAACCTACCGCCAAGGCACAGAAAACGGCCCCGATGCTCTCTTGGAAGCGTCTCAACAAGTGGAATTTTACGATGAGGAGTTAGATCGGGAAGTTTGCCGGGACCTTGGTATTTATACCCACGAACCGATTGCAGATACGCGCAACGGTAACGCCGTCTCAGCAGAGGAAATGCTAAAAGTTACCCAAGAGACGGTATCCAAGTTAATTGCAGATGGCAAATTTGCGATCGCACTGGGTGGCGAACACAGCATTACTGCTGGTGTTGTAGAAGCATATCGGCAAGCTTATCCAGATGAACCCTTCACCGTGATTCAGATAGACGCACACGGCGACTTGCGCCATGAGTATGAAGGCTCAATTCATAATCATGCCTGCGTAATGCGTCGGATTGTGGACATGGGGTTGCCAACAGTGCAAATTGGCATTCGTGCTATTTGTAAAGAAGAGGCAGATCTGATTAAAGAGAAGCATCTCACAGTGTTCCGAGCGCGGGAAATTGCCTTTTCTAACGATTGGATAGAACAAGCAGTAGCCAGTATTCAGACGCCGCGAGTGTTTTTAACCATTGATTTAGACGGAATTGACCCCACCCTAATTCCCGGTGTCGGTACACCAGAACCGGGTGGATTACACTGGTACGCCTTTACCACTTTTTTAAGGCGAGTGTTTGAAACTCATCAAGTGATTGGCTGTGATGTAATGGAACTGGCACCGATTGTAGATTCAGTAGTATCCCAGTTCACAGCAGCCAAACTTGTTTATAAACTAATTGGTTATCAGGCTATAGCTCAAGATTGGTAGGGACAGCTTAGTCATGAAAAGCTATTAGCTTAAAGCCTACCATTTGATGCCGGAGGCAATAAATTACGATGCTTCACTTTTTTGTTTTTCATAGCTAAACATAGGGGCACGGCCGTGCCCCTATGGGAAAAAAGAAAATATAGCAGTTGCCATAAGGGTGCTTGACAATCGACATCACCCCTAGGCACCCAGAAATACTGCTATAACTGTATGTTTGCTAAAAGCTAACTGAAGGATTGCTATAAGTAGCTGCTAGCAATAAGCAGTTGTATTTGATAAAACCCAGCGGCTTTATAAGTTGTTGAAAGTAACAAGTCAATCAAGCTAATTGCTAACCGCTAATCGCTAATTGCCAATTGCTTTATCGGTTATACTCAAGTTCTGAGTTAATGCAAAAAAGAAATGTCGTTCACAAAAGGCAGATAGAATTATGCTCAGCGAAAAAAACAATAGTCGTATAGGTAATTATGCTCCAGATTTTGAACTGCCGGGAATTGACGACCGGGTACACCACTTATCCCGTTACTTAGAAACGAATCGGGCTGTGGGAGTGATTTTTATGTGCAATCACTGCCCCTATGTGGGCTTATATTTAGACCGAATTAAACAAATTCAAACCGAGTTTCAAGACCAAGGCTTTACTATTATTGGTATCAACGCTAATGATGCCAAGCAGTATCCAGAAGACAGCTTTGAGAACATGAAAACAGTTGCGGCACAAAAAGATCTGAACTTTCCTTACCTCTGGGATAGTACCCAGGATGTCGCTCACAGCTTTGGTGCCCAGAAAACTCCAGAGGTGTTCCTCTTAGACAAAACTGGCATTCTCCGTTACTGTGGCGCAATTGATGATAATGCCCAAGAGCCAAAAGCGGTGCAGGCACATTATTTGCGAGATGCGATCGCATCTTTGCTCAACGGGGAAGCGGTGACACAACCATCAACTGAGGCAATTGGCTGCTCTCTTAAGTGGCAAGCATAGAGACATAGCACCCCACTGCTGCTATCTTAAGTTGGAGGAAATTTCACTTGAGAAAATAGTTGCGGCATGGGGATGACTTACCAGCGGGTTTTACTGAAGCTGAGCGGTGAAGCCCTGATGGGCAATCTGGGGTACGGCATCGATCCAGGAATCGTTCAAGAGATCGCTCAGGAAGTGGCAGACGTCGTTGTCAGTGGCGTCCAGATGGCGATTGTTGTAGGTGGCGGCAATATCTTTCGTGGCGTCAAGGCGGCCTCCGCAGGCATGGATAGGGCAACAGCCGACTACGTGGGCATGATTGCCACAGTTATGAATGCCATCACCTTGCAGGATGCTTTGGAGCAAAAAGGAGTACCAACGCGAGTGCAAACGGCGATCGCCATGCAAGAAGTTGCAGAACCTTATATCCGCCGTCGTGCCATTCGCCACCTAGAAAAAGGTCGGGTGGTGGTTTTTGGTGCGGGTTCTGGAAATCCGTTCTTCACTACCGACACCACTGCTGCCTTGCGAGCAGCAGAAATTGATGCCAATGTGATTTTTAAAGCTACTAAAGTAGACGGGATTTATGATTCAGATCCGCATCTGAACCCTAACGCGCATCGCTACCAAAGTCTCACTTACGGACACGTCCTCGCCCACGATCTGCGGGTAATGGACAGTACTGCGATCGCATTATGTAAAGAGAACAATATCCCAATCGTTGTATTTGACCTCACTGTTCGGGGTAACATCCGCCGAGCTGTCACCGGAGAATCTGTCGGAACTATTGTGGGAGGTAATTGTGAAGTTAGCTGATGTTGAAAGTCATATGCAAAAGGCCGTTGAAGCAACTAAACGGTCTTTTAATACAATCCGCACCGGGCGCGCTAATGCTAGCTTGCTCGACCGGGTGATGGTGGAATACTACGGTACTCCCACCTCGCTCAAGTCTCTGGCAAGCATTAATACACCTGACGCCAGTACGATTACAATTCAACCATTTGACAGAAGCAGCCTAAATCTCATTGAGAAGGCAATTTCTCTGTCAGATATTGGTTTAACGCCCAGCAACGATGGTTCTTCCATCCGGTTGAATATCCCCCAGCTGACAAGCGATCGCCGTAAAGAATTAGTGAAACTCGCGGCTAAATTTGCTGAGGAGGGTCGCGTTTCCATCCGTAATATTCGCCGTGATGCGGTTGACTCGGTTCGTCGTCAGGACAAGAACCACGAAATTTCTGAGGATGAAGCCAAAGATACGCAGGATAAAATTCAAAAGCTGACTAGCAAGTACATTGCCAAAATTGACGAAGTGCTGGCAGAAAAAGAAAAGGATATTACCACCGTTTAAACCTATTGGCGATCGCTCCTTGGTGATGGCTAGCTTCCCTTGGTTAGCGATCGCCCATCACCAATGTAATTAAGACTAATCTTAGTAACGGTTTAGGCTAGCCGAGAGGTTGTTGCTCCTGAGAGCCAATGGCACGAACCTGCTGCCATGTCTGTCCAATCTTGACACCGACAGCGACGCGCTAGGTGTCATGTCGCTGCGCTCCAATTCGTAATTCGTAATTCGTAATTCGTAATTAATACCCCATCAATAAATTTAGGGGCTTGAAACCGGGGATTACGAATTATTTTGGTCAGTGCCTTTATAATTCAGCTAGCAAAAAGAAAAGTTCTTGTCAAGAGTATTTTTAGCTAATTATGCTAAAAGATAGATGATCTTTTAATTAACTTTAGGTTAAATATCTAAGTCCCGTAAGAGTCAGTGGCACGCGCATCATGGCTAAATCAAGCCAAACAAGTATTTGGGCGCGCTTTGATACTCAGCAATATGTTGCTTCACCAAAGGCGTCGCGATCGCCCACTGCCCCTCCTCGCCCTAGGCGTTTTCGCTGGGTTGTAGATGCCACACTGCCGCTGGCACTAACGTTCACGGCTGGCATCGCTGTATTGCTGCCAACTTCGCTGCCAACAAATGCCCGTTTAGCGCTGTTCGCCTTTGCACTAGCGGCGATATTGTGGTCAACTACATCAATAAGCGCTGACTATGTCGCCTTAGCAACAATGATGTTGCTGGTTTTGGCTGGCGGTAGTCCCCAAGAACAGCTATTTGACGCTTTGGCTTCAGATGTTATTTGGCTGATGATTGGTGCTTTTGTTTTGGGCGGCGCTGTGCAAAAAACAGGTTTAGCAGCGCGACTAACTCAGATGGTGGTCGCACGGGCGCAGACTGTCCGCAGCGTATTCTGGCTGTTGACGACAGTACTAATTCCCCTCTCTTTCTTGATTCCTTCTACCTCTGGACGTGCCGCTGTCGCTATTCCCATATTCCGCAGCATCGCCGAGGCAGCTGAAGACAGGCGCATTATCCGTGCCTTGGCTTTGTTAATGCCGACAGTAATTTTGGTATCAACTATTGTGGCGCTGGTGGGGGCGGGGTCACACTTGATTGCTAACGACCTGCTGAACCAGATTGCCAAAGAACGGATTTCCTTTACCCAATGGGCGATATATGGCTTGCCATTTGGTATAGCTGCCAGTTATGCCTCCTGCTGGGTAATTATGCGCCTATTTTTAGATAAAGGTCGCCTTGACCGCAAGTTGCAGGTGCCACAATTCAAACAAAAACCGCTGTCACGGGCGGAATGGACAACGGTAATTGTCGTGGGGCTGATGATTGCTTTGTGGCTCACAGAAAGCTGGCACAAATTAGAGATTGCAACTGTAAGTGTAGCTGGGGCGCTGGTGTTGACGTTGCCAGGAATCGGGGTGTTGAAGTGGAAAGAAGGACTAAAATCAGTTTCGTGGAATCTGATTATCTTTGTGGGTGCAGCTTTGGTGTTAGGGCGATCGCTAATTGATTCAGGTGCAGCTCAATGGATTATCGAGCAAATCTTCGCAATTAGCAGCATCGCCAATACCGACTCGCAACCGTTGATTCTGCTTTTACTGGCGTTGATTTCCCTCACCTCCCACATATACATGACTTCACATACAGCCCGTGCTGCGGCGTTAGTACCGGCTTTGTTATACCTGGGTAGCAGTTTGCAACTTAATCCAGTTGCGGTTTTGTTTATTAGCACCGTTGGCATGGACTACTGTCTCACCTTTCCAGTCAGTTCCAAGGCGTTATTAATGTTCCAGGAGTTGGAAGGGGAAACCTATAAGCCAGCTGATTTGCTACGTCTGAGTTCAGTGCTACTACTGGTTCACTTGGGGCTGATGGTGATTTTTTACTACGGCTACTGGCGCTGGGTAGGTTTAGAACTATGAACTTGCGACGAAAACTTTTAACTATATTTGGTGGCTTGGCGTTACTAGCATTGGTAACTGCTGGCATGACAATGTGGACGATCGCGCAGTGGCAAGCCACCAACAATCAACTGCGGAACCATTACCAGCGGAGTTTACTGTTACAGCGGGTGCGGGCAGCAACTTTTCGCGCTTTTAAAGAAGTGCCAGATGCTGTCACAGGCGACGATCCAAATTCCCGCGAAGAGTTTAAGAAGTATCTTGAACCAGCTGAGGAAGACTTTAAGGCTTGGGCAAAGTTAGCTGAAACCAAGGAAGAAAAGCAACAGGTACAGCAAGTCCGCCAAGCTTACGAAATACTAATAAAAGACGCCAATCTAGCCTTCGACTTGGTTGAGGCGGGTCGTCGCGATCAAGCTTTCCAGTTGATGGAAGGGCGACTGGAAGACAAGCATTTCCAAAAGTTTCAGGATTTGACCGAGGCGGCAGTAACTTCTGACCAAAACTACCGCCAGGTAGTTCTGGCGCAAGTTCAAAATACTAGGCAAACGGCTCAATTGGTGTTAGCGATCGCCGCCTTTGCTACTATCTCCTTGATGTTACTGCTAGCAGCCTATCTCGCTTCCGACTTGTTTTCACCATTGCATGAAGTCAAGGATGCACTGGACGATGTAGCACGGGGCGATCTGCAACGCCGCCTAGATGAAGAACGTGCTGACGAATTGGGCATAGTGAACCGGGCATTTAACCGCATGGCAGAGGCGATGCAAGAGCGGGAACAAGTAATGGGTTTGGTAGCCGTTCCGGTTACTCAAGCTGACGATAAGACGGATGGCTCAGACTGGCAACATACACCGTCACGGTTGGTGCTACATCAGTTAGTATCGCAACTGCGATCGCGCGTTACCCAACTCAATAACGGCAACGAACCGGACGGAAACGGCACTACTGCTGTTGAACATAAGCAAGGACTCGTTAACGAACTCGATCAACTGTTGCAAGCAGTAGCACGAGTAACCGAATTTGGTTTTCCCTTGGATCTGAATCTGTCACGTACCGATATCAGGGCGCTACTGTACGAAGTGCTACTGCGTTTTCACGACGAGCTTGTTAGGGCGTCAATTAGCTTTGAGTTAGACATTGCCCCAGAAGTTACTTATGCAGTTGTCGATCGGCTCAAGCTGCGCGAGGCGTTGGGCGAGTTGGTGCGTAACGCCCTGGCTGCACTACCAGAACGTGGCGGTCATTTAGGTATTCGCTCATCAATTGCTGCTGATGGTAAAGAACTGCTACTGGAAGTTGCTGACAATGGCACAGGTGTTGAGCAGCCGTTAATTAATCGCGCTTTTACTACTATCGAAACCTCACCAGGCAACCGCCTTGGTGTTGGACTCAAGTTGACAAAGGCGATCGTGGAACAGCATGGCGGACATCTGACAATTAAAAGCGAACCGGGTCAAGGCACATACGTGCAAATTAAACTCCCCTGGCGCGAGTAAGGCAATTTTAGATTTCAAATTGGCTTTGGAAGCCAAAATCCAAACACAAAGGAGATGGCGATGAGCTTACGTATTCTAATAGCACCATCAGGCTTCAAAGAAAGTTTGGGAGCAGACGAGGTAACTGAGTGTATTGCCGCAGGCATTTTGCGAGTCTTGCCTGACGCAAAGATCCAAAAAGCCCCCCTGGTAGATGGTGGGGAAGGTTTTACAAAAGCGCTAGTTGCGGCAACAGGTGGCACGCTGCACGAGTTAACTGTAACAGGACCAGTAGGACAGCCTGTGCGATCGCACTTTGGTTTTCTTGGCGGCACCGATGGCAAAACAGCTGTCTTGGAGATGGCAGCTGCCGCTGGGTTGCGGCTAGTACCGCGTCATGTTCGCGATCCCATGGTGACAACTACTTATGGTGTTGGTGAACTGATAAAAGCAGCATTAGATGCTGGTGCTGAACGCCTTTTAATTGGCTGTGGCGATTCTGGCACTAATGATGGCGGTGCTGGAATGGCTCAAGCGCTGGGCGTGCGTTTACTGGATGCAGATGGGAAGGAGTTGGGACGAGGCGGAGGCGAACTGGCTAAGCTGGAGCGCATAGATATGAGCGATCGCCATCCTCGACTTGAGCAAGTGCAAATTGATGTAGCCTGCAACTGGCATAATGTGCTGTGCGGTGCTAAGGGAGTAGCACGAGTCTTTGGTCCTCAAAAAGGGGCATCACCAGAAACAGTCGAGCAGATGGCAGCAGCTCTCGATCGATATGCGGCTATTATTGAGCGCGACCTCGGCCTTGATGTGGGTGAGATGCCGGGAAGTGGGGCATCTGGAGGCTTAGGCACTGGTCTGCATGCACTTCTAGGTGCAAAGCTATACTCGCGCTACGACATCGTGATGCAATATCTAGAGATTGACAGTCTTCTCCAGGAAGTCGATTTAGTTATTACAGGTGAAGGCTCTATTGACAGTCAAACACCACGCGGCAAAATCCCGGCAGAGGTGGCGCGACGCGCAGCAAAGTTCAAGTTACCCGTTATTGCTTTGGCTGGGACTATTGGTAAAGACGCTAACCTAAATTTCGAGCATGGAATTGACTCATTTGCGAGTATCGTGGAAGCGCCTTGTACGCTCGAAGAGGCGATCGCAACTGCACCTAACCTCCTTACCAATGCAGCTGAGCGGGTTATGCGCTTACTTTTAGTGGGTCAGAAACTCAATGCTGGCAGCATAGGCACCTTGGCATAGATTTCTGCCCACCTAATTACTGATTTCAATCGCGGTCATCATCTTCACGATCTTCATTGTGATGCTTGTGATGACGCTTTTCATCGTCATCGTCATCGTCACGGCTTTCATCACGATATCTGTACTGGCGCTCTTCGTAGCGGTCGCGATCTTCGCCCTCATCATCCCGATGTCTGGAGTGATGCTCTCGATCGCGATCGCCATATTCCCTGTCTTCATCGCGATATCTAGGTTCGCGCTCATCATCCCGATGTCTGGAGTGATGCTCTTCATCACGGTCACGATATTCTCTGTCTTCATCGCGACCACGATATTCCCTGTCTTCACCACGGCCACGATATTCCCTGTCTTCATCACGGCCACGATATTCCCTGTCTTCATCGCGCTGTCCGGGTTGAAGATTGCGTAAACCTTTGAACAAATCGTCTATTCCCA
>JAHHGU010000058.1 GCA_019359765.1 Aphanothece sp. CMT-3BRIN-NPC111 | reverse complement strand
CCATAAAGTGCCCCAGCTCGTGTACCACAATCAAAAGGGCTAGAACTGCGATCGCCGCAAAAACTGGCATAAAAATATTTAATACAACTCCGCTACACACTTCTTCATTCTAAGGTGTCGCTTAGCAATCCGTAGTAAAGGCTACAACAGCAACCCTGGTCACCGCTTCGCTCCAGTTTTGAGTTTTGAGTTTTGAGTTTATAACTCCGCATTTGATCTCAATGCCCTGTCTTTGAGGTATGCAGAAGAAAAAAGTAACGAGTCTTTTAGGCGTAGCACGAAACTTAGGAGCGTCCGTCTCCCATCCCTGCCGGGTCATTCATGCCGATTAACTCAAAACTCTTTAAGGCTTCGCAGACTTCTAGCCTCTGCTACAAAATTTATATTAACTATAGAGATTAGAGTTTCCTCGTACAAACCTGCGCTGGTTTTCTTGTGCTATAATTTAATAATGGAAATATTTATTTTCTTGTTCATTAAAAAATAGATCTTCCTCATCAAGGTTAGTATATCAAAAAAAAAAAAGAAATATTCTAGGGGTTATAAAAATTTTTCGTCATTTTCCACGCTTATAAACAATGCTGTTGGTTTATTAAAGTTCGCTTTTCATCCCCGTCCGCTTGTCGGCAGGGATGAAAGGCGGTAAAACAATTTTAGATTTTAGAGCGACCTCGCCTGACAAAAAACGACAGGCTATAAACGAAGCAATTAAACGGACTTGATATAAATCCTGTGGAAACCTACTATAGCAGTTCGCGTCCTAGGTAAGGTTGCAAGGCGTCGGGTATCTTAACTGTCCCGTCTGGTTGTTGATAATTCTCCAGAATTGCAGCCATAGTACGCCCTATAGCCAAACCCGACCCGTTTAGTGTGTGAATAAATTGGGTGCCCTTTTTGCCAGTTTCCTTAAAGCGAATGTTGCCACGCCGCGCCTGAAAATCATAAAAATTCGAGCAGCTAGAAATCTCGCGGTAGTTGTCGGCAGAAGGCAGCCACACTTCTATGTCGTAGCACTTTGCCGCCCCGAAGCCCAAGTCGCCAGTGCAAAGTTCTATCACTCGGTAAGGTAACTTCAAGGCTTGTAAAATCGCCTCGGCATTCTGGACCAGGGATTCATGCTCCTGCTGGGAGGTGCTGGGATGGACAAATTTGACCAACTCAACTTTATTAAACTGGTGCAGTCTAATTAACCCCCGCGTGTCTCGCCCGTAGCTACCAGCTTCCCGGCGAAAGCAAGGGGTATAGGCACAGTGATAGATAGGTAGCTGTTCTGCTGAGAGAATTTCATCTCGGTAAAGATTTGTTACTGGCACTTCAGCGGTGGGAATCAGCCAGAGGTCATCTTGAGCGCACTTGAAGCTTTCATCAGCAAACTTGGGTAGTTGGCTGGTGGCGGTGAGGGATTGGCTGTTGATTAAAAATGGGGGAATAACCTCAACATACCCAGCTTGAATTTGCTGGTTGAGCATGAAGTTAATTAACGCCCGTTCCAGGGCAGCACCAGCACCAATGAGGGTGACAAACCGACTCGTTGCTACTTTAACCGAGCGCTCAAAATTGAGAATGCCCAGCTTTTCACCAATTTCCCAATGGGGAATAATATCTGTATTTTGGGGGATGTACTCATCACCCCAGCGGCGAATTTCGACATTCTCCTCTTCGCTTTTACCAATGGGGGTCGAGTCACTGGGAAGGTTAGGAAGTGATAACAAGAGTGCTTCTATTTGAGCTTTCAGGTGTTTTTCCTGTGGCTCCAGTTCGCCGAGTTGGGCTTTAATTTGGTTGCCCTCATCTTTTAAGGCTTGAAGTTCTGGGGCGTCAGGACTGCTACCAGATTTAATTTTTTGACCGACTAACTTGCCAATTTCGTTACTTCGGGCTTGCAGGTGCGATCGCTTCCCTTCCAGTTCCCGTTGACTTTGGTCTAAGTCTAAAATCGGCTGTAGGTCATATTGACCAACACCCCGCCGATTAAGTCGCTCTTGGACAGCTTGTGGACTTTCCCGTATCTGCTTAAGGTCTAGCACGATTTTCCCCAGCTTTTTTGCGCCAATAAATCAGGATACACTGCGATCGCGATATACACCTATTGCCTAACCCGTACAAAATGGTAGCAAAAGAAAGCATACCTACAGATAAAATTGCTCATCGCCTAGCGAGTTAACCTATTGAGCAACCATAAACCAGCCGCTATACCCGCAAAGTGGGCGGCAATGGTATGGGTATTTGCCAGCACCACAAAAATATCCAACGGTTGAATTAATTCTCTGAGGTTAATCGCTGGGTTGTATAGCGACTGAGGTTGGGCAAGGGACTTTCCCAGTAAAGTACCCGTAATTGATTCAGCGGCTAAAACACCCAGTAGCATCCCCACCAAACTCACGATCAATCCGAACCTGAGAAATTTAATCGTGTCTGCCTTTTTGGGGCGGAGGTTGGGGTTAGGGTCTTGCAGCCGGCGAGCGATGCGCGTGCAGCGGAAAGCTTGATAAATGCTGAAATACAGCACAAAAAGACCGCAAACAGCGAAGAATGCTCCACCTCCAGTACCTGGGCCTGTATTGTTAACGGCGATAGTGCCGTTGACAGGTGCAGGCCTCCCAGCTAATAGGATGGCAAATAACAAAATCAGGCTGGAAACAACCGCTAGCACTAACTGAACCCAAAAGCCAATCCAGCCGGTCAAGCGAAGGGTGACGGCAATTTGCTTTAGGGCTGAGGGAAGTGGATGGGTGTCAGACTTCTCTGGCATAGTAGCCTCAAACTGGGGGAATCAAGGATGTTTCCAGACAACAACTGCTTTGTTGATAGATTGCCGGGTTTGAAAGGTTGATGACAATCCCTCTGACAACCAGTTTGTCGCAACTAGGGGACAAACGGCTATAGCGGTTCTCAACTGGGTGAATTACAGCTATCTGGGTTTTAGGTCTCTTGTCTCTTAATCGAGATGTATTGCATTTAAACGAAAACCGCTATTAAGAACTTTTTATTCATTTCCACCGTCACTTTGATCTGGCAGGCTGTAAATTGATTTGTGCTTCTCCTTGTGCCTGCCATTTCCTTCTCAGTCGTTTCAACAGGAATTAGCAAGGACAATGCAGTTTCTGGGACCAACTTCGAGGAAGCGCTTGGCTTACGGCATTTACGCTGTGGCTTTGGTGTGGAGTTTAACCGTCTACCAAAGCGCAGTAGTTCCCAAACCGCTTTCTGTGGCTCAAGATTTGTGGGCAGCGTTACTGGCTACCCTGTGCGATCGCCACCCAAAGCAAAAACCGCACCACGTCCCACTACAGCCAGAAGACATTACTGTTGTATAAGTTGGGCAACAACAGCTCTAATTTTACCACGAAACCTAGTCTATGAGCGCATTCCGAGCTTATCCAAAACTCAAAGCAGTTCACTCTTAGGTCTTGCAAAATGCTTTGAGGCTGCTGGATAAGTAGTTCAAGTTCATGCAATAGCGATCTTGGCAAGCCCGCACCGTAATCTTTTGGCACAGAAGCCGTATTAGCGCACGGCTTCGCGCGAGATAGCTAAAATTGATGGTAGCGTTCAGCCCTGTCGTCAGCTAACGTTTTTGGCTGGGATCTTCAGCAGGTTAGCAAATGAAATTCGAGGATATATATCAGTTTTTTCGCAATCCCCCTCCCCTGTATCTGAACCAGGAACTAGCGGTGTGTTATGTCCTGGCTATGTTATTGGAGGGAGAATCTTACGGAACCGAACTCATCGGACGGCTGGAGAGAGAGCCTTCAATCTATCGACTCTCTGATACCGTCCTCTACAGCGCGCTCAAGTTCTTGGAAGAAGCAGGCGCGATTACGGGGTACTGGAAAAAAGTAGAAGGACGAGGACGCCCCCGCCGAATGTATCAAATCCAAGCATCTTGGGGGGATAAAGCTCAGGAACTTGCTAGCTTTTGGTATGAGTACACAAAAAAAGGCAACCCTTTTGCCCGTTCGTCATCAGCTACTGATGCACTCAGTTAACAATTCTTCATCCATATGTGTAAAGTAAAGGCTGATATGCCTATTTAACTAACCTCTCTGTGAATACTACAATTCTTTCCTCAACTTTGCTGCTGACGTTATTATTAGCCGTCGGTCTAATTTTCTTTATCCGAGCCTCGGTCAAAGATCGAACGCAGCAAGTGAAATTGATTGCTGAACAACCAGAAGAATCTCTTTTGTCTCAGTTGCAAGAGTATTTTGACGAGCGTGCCTATCGAGTTACGGCGTTGGATGCGGCAACAAATCAAGTCACGTTCCAAGGGTTTGTACGACCTAGTTGGTTTCTTGCTATCTTCTTAACCTTGCTCGCAGCCTGCGGCTTCCTCTGCCTCTCGCTGGTTTTATCGCTGCTATATCCTACGCTGGGCAGGATTTCTCTGGCACTGGTTTTACTAGCCCCGGCTGCTGGCGTGTTTTACTGGCAAAGAGCGGGGCGTACAGAGCAGGTATCTATAAAAATGGAAGCAGTACCTAATGGAGAAATAGGAAAACGAAGTCTGATTGCCGTCACCGCCCATCGCGATGAACTGGCCGCTATGCAAGAGGCGCTGCAATTGAAGCCGTGCGATTAAGAAAATAAAAGCGATTACTGGTTAGTAATTAGCAATTAGCGCTCTTAATCGCTGCCCACAATCAAGGCAGGGTGTTAATGTCCCCTGATCTTAATCTTCTCGCCAGCGTATGGGGCGAGGTATGTATCGGGCTAATAGCTATAGCAGTTGCTATAACGATGTTTGACAATCGACACAAGACCTCATGCGCCCAGAACTGGTGCTATAACTGAAGGATCGCTAAAAGCTAATTGCTAAAAGCTAACTGAATGATTGCTATAATTGCTAATCGCTAACCGCTTTGTAAAAATCAACCCTACCCAAACCTTAGCGCTTGAGTAGGGATAATTCCCGCTAAGTTCGCGAGTTCCAAGGTGATGTCTCAGCTGCTAGACAGTGCGACTACTGGCTTTTCCACAGGGCTTTCGAGTACCCGCAGACTAGGAAAAAGAAAATGATTTTCTTCTACGTATTGGGCACCGAATAGCCCCTTCTCTGCCCAGAAGTACCGATCTGTGGTATGTTCATTCCGCTTCACAAGTAGTAAAGCGGGTGGAAGTATACCTTCGGATTGAATAAATTTTCGTGCAGCTGTTACTGGTTTATCTTCGCCACTTTCAAGACTATACTGAGGCACATGCTCCAGAATCCTGCGTCCTTCCTGACGACGGCGACTTTTACGCTTACGTCTTCTTGCCAACCTCGTGACCTCCTGTTTCAGTTGACATTTGTAATGATAGTTACAAAAGCCGTCGCCAGTATATCTGTTGGAGTTCAAAAGTTCAATCGGTATTTATATATTGATACAAATCCGGCATACCCTTTGCTGTAAAGGCAAAGGCACTCTCAAGATGCCGTAGAAGCACAAAGATAGTATATAAAAATTTAAATTATGTAACATAAAGTAACAAGTTAGCTTTTATGCTGCAAATAGCAGAGGGTTTAGACATTATAGAAAATGGGAGCAAATCCCATTGTTGAGTCTGTGAAACTTCTAATTCTGTCCGCATGTTAATGCCTGCCAGCTCAGAATTCATTGCACTGTGCCGATCGCAAGTGGCACTGTTAACCCAAGGGCTAGGGGCGGCTTTAAGTGTTGTGTATCTGACCGAAGAACTGGTAGAAGGGGCAGAGGCAAAGCTAATTCCTGTGGTGGTTTATCCTGAGACAGCTGTTGTGTGGGAAGAAGGTAGGGGAAGGCAGATGGGCCTCCCTTACGCTCTATTACCTGAGCAGCTTGGTGCTGTTGAGGCTATGCCCCGGTTACTCTCAGCGGCACTGCTAAAGGTTCCTCAGACGCCTCCGGATGCCTCTAACAAGCCTCAGATAAATTCAAATCAAAGTTCGTGGGAAGAAAATTCCCTCTGGCGGCAGCGCCAAATATTTTTGCCCCTGATGCATGAGGGGGTGGTGATGGGATTGCTGGTGACAGGTCGTGAAGACCGACAATGGAATGAGGAGGAGCGAACTCAGATTGAACGGATTGCCCATACTCTAGCGATCGCATGTCTTATAGACCAGCGGCGAGGGTGGTTTGAGCAACGGTTGAGTCAGTACCAGCGCCTTCAGGCGCAACAGCGCGACCTGATGGACGATCTATTGCACCAATTTCGCAATCCGCTCACAGCGATAAGGACGTTTGGTAAGCTGCTAATTAGGCGTTTGCGACCAAGTGACCCCAACCACCAAGTTGCTAGTGGCATTGTGCGGGAGAGCGATCGCTTGCAGGAGTTGCTGCAACAGTTAGACGGCTGCATTGATTTGACTCAAGCCGATTCCGTACCGCTAACGATAGAGGGCGTGTCCTCATGGGAGGAACAGCAAACGGGGAATGCCCCTAATCAAAATAGGGGCGAGGTAACCTCGTCCCTATTGTTGCCAGAGGCTAGCTGGGCACGTCAAGCGCTGACCTTAGAATCTTGTTCAGTGGCTGAAGTTTTAGAACCGCTTCTAGTTTCTGCAAGTGCGATCGCGCAAGAACGAAATTTAGATTTAATTGCGGAAATCCCCTCAAACTTGCCGCTAGTGCAAGCTAATGCCAAGGCGTTGCGCGAGGTGTTAAGCAATCTGCTCGACAACGCCTTGAAATACACGCCTGCCCCTGGGCAGATTAACATCAAGGTAGGGAGGAGGCGATTTGATTGGGCATTAGAGAATGCTGGCGAGAAAGCGGGAGCGATTCAAGCTAGCCAGGAAGCAAAGATTATTGAGTCTAACGAGCAACCGAATAATCCCCAATCCCAACTGGCAATTGCCATTAGTGATAATGGTTATGGTATTCCACCACAAGATTTAGAGCATATCTTTGAGCGACATTACCGGGGTGTCCAGACCAAAGCCGGGATTCCGGGCACAGGATTAGGGCTGGCGATCGCTAAAGAACTTGTAGAAAAAATGCAGGGTGAAGTTGAAATAATTAGCCCAGCTCAATCTAGCTGGGCTGCCCGCGGCTCCCTTAACGCTTTGGTATCAGACACATCAAGACCAGGGACAACTGTTGTGGTTTGGCTACTAGTGGAGCAGCAAGTCAGCTGATGTTAGATCTAGGATTTGAGATTGAGAAAACACTCTCAAATCTCAAATCTCTAGCTACCAGTACCAATTACTAAATCCTGGTTTAACCTCAAATTCAGGTCAGTCTCAGGGTCAATCACAACCAGATCAACTCTGTCTCGACCTAGGAAGAGTGATATTAAAGTACCAAAGGCCGTACCGCCTAATACTTCTTCGGCTCTGATGGTTCGGTCACCCGTAACACCCGCGACCGCAGCCGCAGCCGCAGAACCCAATACCGCACCCCTAATCAGCTCGCCGGCGCTGGCACCCCTTCTAATCGTTTCAGTTCTTGTAATCACCTGAGAAGAGGCATCTATAGCCAGCTGGCGATTATTGGGCAGGGTCAACGTTTGCGCGACAAACTGTGAGCCTCCTTGGGCTGGTCGCACCTCACCAGCTATTTCACTCCCAGCTGGAATTAGTACTGTTCCGTTGGATGTTGTGATATTTGCCCCTACAGTTACCGTCACAGGTGCCCTTTCATCCTGGGTGACCAGAATTCTTTCTTTGTCATATCTGACTGGAATAGTGGTGCCAGATGGAATTCTGAAACTAGATACCGGCGGTGTGGTGGGTGTAAGTGAAACAACGTATGGCGAGTTAATGGCTGCGGCTTGTCCTTGGTTGACCAAGGCTTGATAGATGAAAGCGGCCACTTCTGCCCTAGTAGCATTTCGAGTCGGATTGAGCGACCTGACATTGGGATAATTTACCACCAAGCCCTTTTCTGTGGCGGCGGCAATACTACTTTCAGCGTAGCCACTAATGCCTGAGGCGTCGCTATAGTATCCCAGAACGTTTTCTGTGGAACCGGTAGGAGAATAATTGAGTCCGTTTGCCAGTGAAACTAAGACTTGTTCACGGGGAATATTCTGGTTGGGTCGGAAGACATTGCCAGGATAACCTGCTAAAAATCCCTCCTCATATGCTTCCCGAATTGCTGCCCTCGCCCAGTAGTCAGATGGTACATCGCTAAAAGCGACAGCATCACGAACTTTGGCATTATTGAAAGCTTTCGTGAGCATGGCGGCAAACTGAGCGCGTGTTACTGGGGATTCAGGTCGGAAGGTGCCATCTGGAAATCCGGCGATCACACCCCGCGCCGCTAGTGCTGCAATAAAATCTCTAGCCCAGTAGTTGGACGAGACATCCGAGAAAGTAGTGCTTTGCGCTAATACTGGTGCCGGTGCTATCAGGGGTGCCACTATCGGCGTAACCGTACCTGCTGACAATCCCAGCGCGATTAACAGAGCTGTTCCTGATTTCCAACGATTCAAATTAGACATTGAGAGCATTCTCCTAAAACCAGCTTCCTTTAAGTAAATAGACACGTAGATGACTAAAAGGTTCCTATCCTTGACCAGGTGCTTTAAATTGCCTGTTTAACCTATAAATTGCTGAAATAAGCAGCTTTGCATCTAGGCATATTTATGCTACCTCAGTTTTAGACGCCAGCTTCTTCCAATTAGTTGCCTCTTGAGAGAACATTCTTTCGTCCTCAGAGCTTCCCCAAGTTACGGAAAAAACTGGGGAAATAAGGCATATTGGCTTGAATAGGGCTACCAGTGTGCTTAATCAGCGTCGGCACACACGCAGTCTTAATAAATATCAATCGTTAGGGTTGTTGGTCAATCCATCGGTGGTAGAGTTTTTGAATGGCTTTGAGGACAGCGCTATGGCTTGAATTGTGGGAGCCAGTAGCGGGATCGAGAAGCTGTAATCGAGTCAAGAGTTTAGCTTCCTCAGTTGCCACGTCCCCATCGCTATAAATTAAGGCGCTGATGGCTTCGATCAGGCGCTGGTAATCTTCTGAGGTAGGGCGATCGCCTAGATATTCTCGCACCCAGTCATAGCACTCTGCTGGCTGCACGGGGACGATTTCATGCAATAACGGCTGAATCTCTGGATCTTGAGCTATACCGTTTTCTTTCGCTACTCGCTGGAGATATTGCCGTTCCTCTGGCTGAACTTTACCGTCTATCCAAGCGGCACCAATCAGAATTTTTACCAGCTGTTTGACACTAGAATTGGGTACCATTGCTTTTTCCTTTTTGAGTAATGAGTATTGGGGACAACCTTTCCCTTAGTACTTAACACTTAATGGCATTTATTTCTTGTACAGCTACAAATATTTCCTTTGCTCTTCTGCTCCTAGTTTCAGCCGCACCATAAAAAAGCCATCCATCTGATGTCTATGAGGCCAGACTTTCATCCATCTATCTGGGGTAGCGAAGGCAGCAAAAGGGGAATCGGGCGGTGGTGGCTCTATCTGCCAGTTGGGGTGACGGTCGAGAAATGGTTGAATGACGCCTTCATTCTCCAGGGGGTGTATGGTACAGGTTGCATAAACCAAAATGCCACCAGGCTTCACCCAAGTAGCCACCCGATCTAATAGTTGTCCTTGAAGAGTTGAAAGTTCCTGAACCGTCGCTGGTGTTTGCCGCCAGCGAGCGTCAGCGCGTCGGTGGAGAGTCCCTAACCCAGAACAGGGGGCATCTAGCAAGACTCGGTGAGCTTGGTTTGTAAACTCAGAAAGATTACGACTATCGCCGGTGCAGATTTGGATTGATTGCAGGTTTAGGCGCTGGGCGTTTTCCTTGAGTTTTTTGAGGCGGGAGGTAGTGCGATCGCACGCCCACACTGTCCCTTCATCCCCCATTAGTTCCGCGAGGTGTGTGGTTTTTCCCCCGGGTGCGGCACAGGCATCAATAACAACCTCGCCAGGTTCGGGTGCCAGCAGCAAGCTACACAGCTGGGCGCTACTATCTTGCACCGTCCACCAACCTTCATTAAAACCAGGCAGGTGTTGAATTGCACCAATGCTGCCAGTCAACCTTAAAGCTTGGGGCAGATAAGGCACTCTTTCAACCGCGACACCCGCAGACTGCATTGCTGCCTCAACTTCCTCTATTGAAGCCTGGAGGGGATTTACCCGCAGATCGATTGTTGGCGATTGGTTCATCCATTCACACAGCTGTGCTGTTTCTGCTAAACCCAGTTGTTCTAACCAAGCTTGAATAATCCAATCAGGAAAGCTATGTAAGACACCCAAACGCTCAACGGGGTTTTCTGGCAGTTGCAGCGAATCAGACGATTTGGGATTTGGGATTTGGGATTTGGGATTTCCAGGCTGTTCAGAGGATTTACTAATTTCTGGGATCTCACTGCTAGGCTTCAAACCTAAATTGGTTAGTCTGATGTACTGCCGCAATAGACCATTGACTACGCCAGTGAGTCCTGAAAATCCATTTTCTTTAGCTAGCTGCACTGTGGAATTAACGGCGGCGGAATCAGGAATTTGGCTAAGATAGCGCAGCTGGTATAAGCCCAGGTGCAGAATTGTACGTAGATGGGGGGGCTGTTGGTTGGCTTTCTTTTTCCCTAGCTGGTCGATGAGAGCATCTAGCGATCGCATCCGCCTGACACTGCCATACACCAGTTCCGTCACCAAACGCTTATCAACAGCGTTCAACTCAGATGTACGCAGCCATTTGTCGAGGGCAACATCAGCGAAAGCCCCCCGCTGGTGGACATCCCGGAGAGCTAGAAATGCCAGCTGGCGAGGATTTTGCATAGAAATTAGTTTAATCACAAAAGTTGAGCGTACCTACTATCACTAAATGAATTAATCCTAAATATAATTAACTCCCCGCCGACAAATATGGTCTCAAGTTGCCTTGTCGTTGAAATAGTTAGTACGCTAAATAATAGGATATTAAACGTATACCTTCTTCAGGAAGGAGATCGATATGATTGCAGCGCAGACTCAGGAAGGAAAGCACTTTGAGAAGACTGGGTTAATGACAGACCGAGTGGTGTTGATCACAGGTGCTAGTCGGGGGATTGGTGCAGCTACCGCTAAACTACTGGCGGCTCGCGGTGCTGCTGTTGGAGTCAACTATTACAGCAACGAGGCAGCTGCCCAGCAGGTGGTAGATGCGATCGCCGCGGAGGGTGGTAAGGCTCAGGCCATCAAGGCAGACGTGAGAGACTCTCAGCAAGTCGAAGCAATGGTGCAACAGCTTACAGAGGCTTTTGGTCCGATAGATACCTTAGTTTTGAATGCCAACGCCTCATTTAAGTTTGCACCGTTCGTAGAGTATAGCTGGGAAGAATTCGAGGCAAAACTGTTAGGGGAACTGAAGGGTGCGTTTCATCCTTGCAAAGCAGTAGTTCCTTCCATGATTGAACACAAGCGGGGCTGCATCATTGCCGTTAGCAGTGGCTTATCCCGGAGTTCCGGTGAGGGTTTCTGCGCTCATAGCACTGCTAAGTCTGGATTAGACGGTTTTGTGAAAAACTTGGCTTTAGAGTTAGGACCTCACGGGATTCGGGTTAATGCCGTAGCACCTGGATTGACAGAGACTGATGCTACCGCCTTTCAACCGCAGGAGAGGAAGGACGCTATGGCTCAGATGACCCCACTCAGAAGAATTGGACTACCTGAGGATATCGCAGGTGCAATTTTGCTGTTGGCTTCTGAGGAAGCCAAATTTATCACTGGGGCTTACTTACCTGTGAGCGGTGGTATTCAAATGCTGTGAGATTATCTTTTTGGAGGCGATCGCTGGGACCTAGACATTTTCTAGCCCCTACAGGGGCTGAAAGCCTCTCACAGCAAAGAAAAGAGGTTGATAACACAAAATACCTGAAACCCTTGCAAATACTAGATTCATGCCCATTCAAGCTAAAAGTTTTTCTCCATCTAGATTTGAAGCCATTTTTACCTCAGTTTTTGTCTAAGTACCGCTAGCACGCGACTGTACAGAGGCACTCAAGGGGAGCATCTCACCTTTGCCGTGAGCAATAATCCTAAAGCCGATAGTAGACAAAAGTGGTTTGAGATGGTCTAACAACAATTAAAAGAGCGTCTGGTAGTCTAGAGAAATAACGTAACAAAAAGGAGTAAAGAGGAGATGGACGGTATTGAGTCCTTAGAAAAGGATCATGACAGAATTAGAAGCCTCTTCTCAGAGCTTGAGGGTACTGCTGATCCTCATGAACTACAGGATTCTTTCGACAAACTCGGTAACCTTCTAACCATACATGCTGAAGCCGAAGAGCAAGTTCTCTACCCGGAAGCACGCAATTGCGAAGGTACTGCCGAACTGATTGATAAAGGTCAGTATGAGCATGACAAAGGCGATCAAATGGTTCTGGCGATTAAATCTATAAGCGCCAATGAATCCGAATTTAAAGCAAAAGTTAGGGAGTTACAGGAGTTTATGCTGAATCATTTGGATGAAGAAGAGAATGATCTCTTTCCCCGAGTACGCCAGTGTATGAGTGATAATAAACTGGATAAACTTGGTAATCAGCTTCGAGAGACTAAAGCTAATGTTGCGCCCAAAGTAGTAGATTAATTCTTATTGGCTGTGCAGCAAAAAAGCAGCAGTTAGTGAAACAATTAAATTAACAGGCTATCCCATTAATTTAGTTATTTGTGAGTAATTTCAAAGGGCAAATTTATTTATATAGCTGCAAACCTTACTTACAGCTAGGTTCGTCCAACACGCGTCTGTTATTTTCTTAGCTACTTTGGTTCAAACTGATCTTTTGTAGCTCCGCAAACAGGACATACCCAGTCCTCGGCTATCTTTTAAAAGCGGTACCTGGTTCTATTCCAGAGCCTGGATCTCCTTACACAAGCGCCAGTTTAGGGCTTGTTTGGGCTTGAACTTTGTTCAAGTCCCGTTAGTTAGCCCATTTGCCTCCAGAGCGTTGATAGTTCGGCTTAGAGAAATCTGTTGCTCTTGTCGATAGAGTTGCGATCGCAAAGCTTGCCGCACACATCACGCTTCTAACTGTTGAAACTCCTTATAAGCCTTATTAATTGCCTGCATTGTCGCTTTTGCATTCACAGAGTCGTTAACATCCGGATGATACTGCCTTCCTAATCTACGGTAAGCCTGCTTAACCTCATCCAGATCGGCGTTCTTATTCACGCCCAAAACTTCCCACCATTCCCCAGACGGCACAAAGTCAACTGTGGATTCATTAACGCCAAAGCATTTATTCCAGATCTTGATAGTGCTATCTTCACCACCAGTAACCAGAATTTGACCATCAGGACTGAAAACAACAGGATTAGACCCAGCAAGGGTATTCAGCAATTCCCCAGTATGTAGGTTCCAAAGTTTGACGCTGTTCCTACTAGCACTGGCGAGGGTGTTTCCATCAGGGCTAATGGCAACTGAAAAAACCGCCGATGAGTGTCCAGTCAGAGTGCAGAGAAGTTCTCCTGTTTGAAGATTCCACAATTTTATTGTTGAGTCTGTACTGCCACTAGCGAGAGTCTGTCCATTCGGGGTGATAGCAACGGAATTAACCCAGCCTGAATGTCCCATTAGGATGCATGGCTGTTCCCAACTGTTCAGAGGCCAAAGTCTAATGGTCTTATCAGCACTACCACTAGCAAGAGTCTGACCATCGGGACTTATAGCAACAGACCAAACCGTGTCTGAATGCCCGGTGAGGGTGCGCGTTGAAACCCATCTGCGGAGATTCCAAATTTTGATTGTTTTGTCAGCACTTCCACTGGCAAGAATTTCACCATCAGGGCGGTAGGCGATCGAGTAAACGTAGCCTGCATGACTGTAGCGGGAGCCAGCATGGCTGTACAAGCTACGCATTGCTTTTGTATCCACCTTCCAGGTAGTGATTGTCTTATCGAGGTCGCCACTAGCAATCATCTGCCCATCCGGGCTGAAAGTCACTGAAAAAACGGCTTTTAAAAGTCCAAAGAAAGTGAATATCAGTTTTCCTGTTTTCAGGTTCCACAGGTTAACTGTGGTGTCATCACTAGCAGTGGCAAGAGTCTGACCATCTGGGCTGATAGCGACTGAATTAACCGAGGCTGTATGCCACTTGAGTGTATGTATGCATCTCCAAGTCTGAGACATTTCAGCCTTTAGAGATAACTGTTCTGGTTCAATGTCAACAGTAACAGATTGATATTCTGATGCTGTTGACTTTGTGGCAGAGTTTCTAGATTTTATAAAGGGCGTGAAGGTTGGTTTATAAAATTTTGGTGCTGCAAAATTGAAATAAGAACTGTTCTTTGTAGGTATTTGAGCTTTTAGCGCCTTTAACTCCTCGTCGATTTCCAAGACAGCAAACTTTTGCTTCCAAGCCTCTTCAGCTAATTTTGGATCTAGCTCCATAAGCGCTTGAATATAGGCTTCCTGAAACAAAATTTTTTCTTCCATCCGGGCAAAAGCCTGTGCTGGAGGTTCCTTAGTCCCGGTTTCCTGAAGCATTTTCGCCAAACCATAAACACCGAGACCAAACACTCCTCCAGCTGCCGCCATCGTGCCTATGCCAATTCCTACCGCTGTTCCCCCAGCAGCTAATCCCATGCCGCCAAATGTAGTAGAAATACCTATACCACCTACAGCACCAATTCCTATGGCACCGAAAGCAAAAGCATCGTTCTCTCCTATTGCCCTAAAAGCTCCATAGGCCGCTGCACCAGCAACTGCCCCAGTAGCTGCCACGGGAGCCATGCCAATTCCGACGGCTCCAAATCCTCCGGCTAATCCCATTCCGCCAACTGTTGTGGAAACCCAAGCGCCTGTTGCAGCTCCTCCAGCAACAAATGCTGCACCTTCTCCTGAATTATCTGCCACTTGTTTTGACTCCCAGGCTAGCCCATGTTATCCAGAGTCTAGACTAACTTTATTAATACAGGTTTGTAATAATCAACTAAGTCTTGATTACCTCTGCTGAGTTTATGTAAAGATTAGCCTGGAGCTATCTTGAACAGTTGTTTCTAGTTAATAAATCGCTCTTTATAATATGACCTCAGTGCTACCTCACCAAAAAGCTAAAGCCCTTAAACCAGGAAGCCGTCGCCCAGCGAAAGAACTCTGTAGCGAATGCGGTTTATGCGACACATACTATGTGCATTATGTCAAGGAAGCCTGTGCATTTTTAAATCAACAAATTGCGGAACTGGAAGAACAGACCCACGATCGCAGTCGCAATCTCGATAATCCCGATGAGTGGTACTTTGGCGTTCACCAAGACATGATGGCGGCGCGGAAAACTCAACCGATTGAGGGGGCACAGTGGACGGGCATTGTCAGCAGCATTGCGATCGAAATGCTGAATCGCGGCATTGTAGAGGGTGTTGTCTGCGTCCAGAATACAAAAGAAGACCGCTTTGGCCCGATGCCGATAATTGCTCGTACCCCAGAGGAAATTCTGGCGGCGCGGGTGAATAAGCCAACTTTATCCCCTAACCTTTCCGTGTTGGAGCAAATTGAGCAATCCGGCATGAAGCGGCTGCTAGTTATTGGGGTGGGTTGCCAAATCCAGGCATTACGAGCGGTAGAAAAACAACTAGGCTTAGAAAAACTTTACGTTTTGGGAACACCCTGTGTAGATAACGTTTCTCGTGCCGGGTTGCAGAAATTTCTGGATACCACTAGCCGTTCTCCAGAAACAGTTGTGTATTACGAGTTTATGCAAGACTTCCGGGTTCACTTCAAACACGAGGATGGCTCGCTGGAAACGGTGCCTTTCTTTGGATTGAATACCAAAGAACTTAAGGATGTGTTTGCTCCTTCCTGCATGAGCTGCTTTGACTATGTAAACTCTCTGGCTGACTTAGTAGTGGGATACATGGGCGCTCCTTTTGGCTGGCAGTGGATTATGGTACGGAATGACACAGGGCAGGAGATGCTGGACTTAGTACAAGAGCAGCTAGAAACGCAGCCAGTGATGTCAAAAGGCGATCGCCGCCAAGCGGTACAACAAAGCATCCCCGCCTACGATAAAGGCGTCACTCTACCCATGTGGGCGGCAAAGCTGATGGGCGTTGTGATTGAAAAAATTGGCCCGAAAGGTCTGGAGTATGCCCGTTTCTCCATTGACTCCCACTTTACCCGCAACTACTTATACGTGAAGCGGCATCACCCAGAGAAACTAGATGCCCATGTGCCAGAGTACGCCAAGCGGATTGTGGGGCAATACCAGTTGCCTGAATCGTAATACTTATTAAGTAGGTGGGGATTGTTAGTAGTTAGTAGTTAGTGGCATTCCCCTACTATCTACTAACCGCCTCCAGCAGTTATGTGTATTTGTGCTCATATAGTTAGTGGATTAGGGCTTGCACAGCAAATAGAAAATAAATAGACAGAATCCGGAAAATAGCGACCTCAGTTGGTAGATTAATTTACCCCTACCAAAGAAACCGGAACACGCTGATGATGACTAATATAAAAAATCTAACTAAGTCGCTACTCACAATCTCTGTAGCATCGCTTTCTATGCTTAGTATAAACTTTACTCCTGCTGTCGCTGCCACTACAGTGACTACCAAAAACACTCAGCAATCGGAAGCACTTTTGATAGCTCAACAAGCATTTTGCAATGTGAGTGGCATTCAGAGTGGTCAACTTGCCCTCCGCTTCACCCCCGATGGAAAATCAAAAGCTGGTCTGGATAATGGCAATACTGTGGAATTGCTCCATGATGAAGGGTCTGGAGTTTGGATCTATGTCCGTGTAATAAATGGTCCAAACAGCGCCGTGAATAACTTGGAAGGCTGGGTAAATTCAAATTACCTATCTTGTAGTGAAACTAGTGAAGCTTCACACGCATTTTGCAATGTGAGTGGCATTCAGACTGGTCAACTTGCCCTCCGCTTCACCCCCAATGGAAAATCAAAAGCTGGTCTGGATAATGGCAATACTGTGGAATTGCTCCATGAAGATTCTGGAGTTTGGAGCTATGTCCGTGTAGTAGACGGTCCAAACAGCGCCGTGAATGACTTGGAAGGCTGGGTAAATGCAAATTATTTATCTTGTTAGCACTAAAGTAAGGTAATAGAAATAACTCACCAACCATAGTCAGAGGAGCAGAGGAGAAATGTGTATTACTTGTCTCCCTTGCTCCTCGGTGTTTTGTAACTAGAGACTAGTGTTAAAACTTTAAAATTTACTTTTACGAAAAATGCCTCTTTGTTGTTGTGTCTATATAAGGCAACAGAAAAACCTAGACACAAAAATAAAGGAAACAATCAACTATGTTACTAGCATCTAGTAAAAAAATTAGTCTTTTCGCTACTGCTTTAACAATTGCTACCCTGGCGACCAGTTGCTCCACTACCCAAAAGTCAATAGAATCATCTAGTGAAGGAAATAGCTTTGCTCCTAAAACCGTCGCCGCCTTAGAGGGGTCTCAAGCTATTAATGAAGCTGATACAGCTCGCCTTAGTTTAAAAGTTAAAGTGAATACAGCCAATGCTATCGGAGCAGCCAATGGCGGCCCAGCAAAGGCCGATGGTCGAGTTTACAACGTCTTGACAGCTGTTAACATTCGCTCTTGTCCCAGTACCAGTTGCCGTGTGCTTCGGGTTGCTAGGCCAGGAGCAGATCTTCAGAATGACCGCAGTGCTGGCATCCGCAAGAGTAATGGCTACACCTGGGTGAAAGTTACCTACGGATATGCCTCAACAAATTCCTGCTCAACCCAGCAGCATCAAGGTTGGATGATTATTAACCCCCTAGCACCAGGATCAGTCCATATTTCCAAAGGTCCTCTCAATGTTAGGTCATCTCCTTGCAATGGGAAAATCCTCTTCACTTACAATAAAAACACCAATTTGAATTTTCATTCAAACTCTAACCAATACTCTGGGAAATGGTATCGGGTTAATGCCTCTGCCACGAAGGTTGGTTGGATAGACGGTTGGGACTTCGCTGACGTATATTAGGGCGCTTTGGGAGAATAAGTTCGCTAGAACTCCATCAAATCAAGACTCCCCGTTGCTCGATTTGCGGGGAGTGTCAACTATCTGCTGAAAGCTGCCACTTAAAGAATAAAAATGGATGATGCTGCTGAACTTTTAAAGCTTTGAAGAAAGAATAAAACCGCTACTTTTCTACGAGATATTACTGATCCCCAAATTAAAATTGTGTGGTAGTCTGTTTAAACTCTCCCAGGCAATTTTGAATTTTAATCATTGATACATGAATCAGAAATTTGGGATTGGTCTTCCTGCTGCCCTATTAACAATTCTGGGTACAACGTTATTCAGTGATGCAAAGCTTTGCCAGGCAAGTTACCTAGGCGCAGAGGCTTCCCCCCTAGCAGAGGTTTCAGTTCAAACCCAACAAGCACCAAGCGTTAGTAGCACCAATCTTCATCAGCTTGGCTTAACAACAAATCTGGCAGCAGTCTCTTCCTCCTGTGTCGGTGCGGCTTCTTGTGGTAAAGAGATGACTGCGCTTCGGTCTCAAGTTAAAGAGGTGATGGCGAGGTACAAATCACTTTCTTCGGGGATGTTTTTCCTGGATATGGATACAGGAAACTATTTGGACATTAATGGCGATCGCATTTTTCCAGCAGCCAGCACTATCAAATTGCCTATCCTCGTAGCCTTTTTCCAGGATTTAGACGCGGGCAAGGTTAGCCTAAATGAAACCTTAGTTATGCGGCGTAGCTTGATAACTAATGGCTCTGGAACTATGCAGTATAAAAAAGCGGGGACTAAGTTTACAGCTTTAGAAACCGTGACGAAGATGGTGACCATCAGTGACAATACAGCCACCAACATGATTATTGACCGTTTAGGTGGCATTGCTAAGCTTAACCAGCGTTTCCGCAGTTGGGGGCTTAAAGATACTGTCATTCACCATCTTTTAGCGGATCTAAAAGGAACCAATACAACCAGTTCTCAAGACATGGTGAAGTTGCTCGCATTACTGGCTCAAGAGAAACTGGTTTCGGAGCCTAGTCGCCAGCAGCTTTTAGGTATATTACGTCGTACCACCACCAAAACCCTGCTACCTGCGGGTTTAGGTTCGGGGGCGGTTATTGCTAACAAAACGGGAGATATTGGTTTTCTGGTCGGGGATGCTGGAATAATAGATATGCCCAATGGCAAGCGGTATTTGGCGGCTATCTTTGTCAGGCGTCCTTATAAAGATCCAAAGGTTAGGAGTTTCGTAAGTCAAATTTCTCGGCTTGTATACAATTATTTGGAGGAGCAGACTGATCTATAAAAATACCCCTAAAGCTCTTGCCAAAAGCCGGATAGCCACTCTACTCTATCGGCGTTGTGGTTACTCTGGCTAACACTTGCTCAACGCCTTAACAAGATCGTCTATCCGGATAGGCTTACTAATGTAGTCGTCCATGCCAGCTTCTAGACACATTTCTCGGTCTGTTTGCATCGCGTTGGCAGTCAGAGCAATTATTCGAGGACATGTCTGCCTAGCGTCTCGCCTGTCTGTACTGCGTGCTTCCTTCTTAGGCCATTTCTGGACAATGTGCTTTGTCGCTTCTAAACCATCCATTTCTGGCATTTGCATATCCATCAAGACTACATCATAAGGCTGGCGGTGTAATGCTTCTAACGCCTCCATTCCATTACTAGCTACATCAGCGCGATATCCCAAACGTTTTAGTAGGTGCAGGGCAACCTTTTGGTTCACTACATTGTCTTCAGCTAACAAAATTCGTAGTGGCTTTTGTTCTGCTAGTTTTGAGTCAACTGAAGGGGAAGTATTGCGAGATAAATTGGCTTTGAGAGGCTGCCCCCCAAATATTTTAATCAAAACATTGTAGAGTTGAGATTGTTTAATAGGCTTGGAAAGAAAGTCAGCAAAATTAATGTCTACAGATTGGATATCTCTATGCGATCTATCTAGAGAAGTTAACATCACTAAGGGCAATTTTTGGCAGTTTGGTAGTTTGCGGATTTCTGCTGCTAGAGTTAATCCATCCATCTCTGGCATCTGCATATCCAGAATGGCAATATTAAAAGGTTCACCCTGACTCAAACACTCTAGGGCTTTAGCACCGGAAGAAACAGCATCAGCACTCATTCCCCAAGACTGTGCTTGCAGCGTTAGAATTTGTCGGTTAGTGGCGTTATCATCCACAATTAATAACCGCTTGTCAGCTAAGTTTGTTTGGGTAGCAGAGGCATCAACCAGCGATGAGCTAGGAACTGCTGGCGCTACTACTGTGAAATAAAAAGTGGAGCCTAGCGATTTGGGATTTGGGATTTGGGATTTGGGATTATTATATTCAACTGCATCTGATTCTTGCTCAGTATCCCCTAACCGAAAATCTAAACTTGGCAATCTAAAATTAGGAGGTGGATTTCCGGCGATCGCGCCCCCACTCTCCACCCACATCGTACCGCCCATCATTTCACTAAGCCGTTTACTAATCGCGAGTCCCAATCCTGTACCACCGTATTTGCGAGTAGTGGAAGCATCGACTTGACTAAAAGATTTGAATAGACGGTCTAGGCGGTTTGGGGAAATACCGATGCCAGTGTCTCTAACAGCAAATTGAATTTCGTAAGTTAGTCCTTTGTCAGTTGTTTCGGTTGCCACTGACGACTGATCCTTGACGACTGACGTTACCTCTACCACAACTTCGCCAGTGTCCGTGAATTTAACCGCATTACTAAGCAAGTTCACCAAGATTTGGCGGAGTCGGGTAATATCCCCCATAATCATCTTGGGCGATCGCGGATCGAATAGATATCCTAATTCCAACCCTTTTCCGGCTGCTTTGTGAGCCAGTAAGTCTAGAGATTCTTCGATGCAAACTTGCAAATCGAAGGGATGTTCCTCTAAATCAAGCTTACCGGAGTCAATTTTAGAGAAGTCGAGGATGTCATTAATAATGGTGAGCAAAGCATCACCACTGCTGCGAATCGTTTCCACAAAGTCTCGCTGCTGTGGTGTTAACTCGGTCTCCAGTAGCAGTCCAGTCATGCCAATTACCCCATTCATGGGAGTACGGATCTCATGACTCATAGTTGCCAAAAATTCACCTTTGGCTTGAGTGGCGGCGATCGCCTGATCCCGTGTTTTTGCTAGTTCCTCTGCTGCCAGCTTACGCTCAATCGTACTTCCCACCCATTGCGCCATTAACTTCAATAGCTCTTTGTCTACTGATTTAAATGGTTTCTGGCGCGGCTGAGGACTGGAGAATGAAAGCGTGCCATAAACGTGACCCGCTACCACGATTGGCGTTCCAATATAAGCTTCTAGTTTGAACACCTCATAACACGAATGGCTTCCCCATTCACAACTCTTAGCGTGTTCAAAGCTAACAGGTTCTTTGGAGTGCAAAACTTCGTTGCAATAAGTCTGCTCTAATTTAAAGACATCACCTGGAGCGATGCTGTTATCGCTTGATTGAGCAGCTACCACTTGAAAACGCTGATCTTCAATATGAGACACCATCGCTACATCCAGACCTAAGCGTTGGCATCCCATTGTTAAAAGTGCTTGCAGGTGTTCCTTAAAACTAAGTTCTGTTGCCGAAATCACTTCATATAAAGCTCGAAGTGACGCTACGCTTTCTTTCAGTTCTTGTTCGGCTTGCTTGCGCTCTGTGATGTCGTGCATCGCCACCACCGCACCCAACTTTTTACCCTGCGGGTCAATAATCGCTTGTCCACTGGCGAGTACAGCGCTTGGAACACCTTGTTTGGAGACAATCACCATTTCTACGTTATGAACACGCTCCCCTTCTAAGGCTCGAAACAGAGGAATCTCCTCTGTTTTCATGCGAGTTTTGCCATCTGGTAAATACAAATTGTAGTATTCTGTCCACTTCTCCACAGGCATCGGTTGTTCAGGTAAGCCATGAATATCTTTTGCAGACTGATTAAACAGTGTTAGAACACCTGTTTCATCACAAGCCACGATTCCTGATTGGACATTGTTGAGAACGGCTTTTAAGAATTCTTGATCTTTTTGTAATACTTCCTCAGTTTGCTTGCGCTCAGTGATATCGCGTAGCACAAGAACTCCGCCCCCAATCCTTCCAGCTTCATTTCTTAGGGGTCTGGCGGTCACGCTTAGCCAGATGCCCTGTGGTATTTGAGAAGATAACATAAACACTTCCGCTTGCTCCACAACCTCGCCCCGTAGGGCTTGCGATAGGGGAAGTTCGCTTGATGTATAGGGTGTTATTCTATCTGGCTTGAATAAACTAAATTGTGTTTTCCATTCCGAGTTAATTACTTCTGTAGGCTCAAGACAGTGCATTTTTCTAGCTGCGGGGTTGAAAATTAAAAAATTACCTTGTTCATCAACAACAATTACCCCCTCAGCCATGCTGTCCAGAATGGATTGCAAGATGCTGGTTTGATGCTGTAAAGCTGCCTGCGATCGCTCTAACTCTACCGCTCTTTGAGCCAATGCTGACTCGGCTTCCATTCGAGGGGTGATATCAACGGCTACACCTCCAACGAACTGTTGTCCTGAAGCATCGCTAATGGGGAATTTAAAAACTAACCAATTGTGGGGAGAGCCATCGGGTGCTGGAATAGTTTCCAAATTCTCTATTGGTTTATTAGTAGAGAGAATCCTGCTGTCATCTTCACGCACTTGACGTGCTATATCTTCTGGTAGCCAATCAAAATCAGTCTTTCCGCGAAAATTTCCTAGCTTGACATTAAAGAAATGCTCTAACTTGGGATTAATATAAACAAAACGACCTAAACTATCTTTTATGAAAGCAATAGTAGGACTATTATCCATAAAAGCTTTGAATCTATTTTCACTTGCTTGAAGTGCCTCAAGAGTTTGTTTGCGCTCAGTGATATCTTGCGTCACTTTGGAGAAGCCACGCAGTTCTCCAGTCTCATCTCGTAATGCAGTGATGAGAACATTAGCCCAAAAACGCGAACCATCTTTGCGAATTCGCCACCCTTCTTCTTCATATCGACCTGTCTTTGCAGCTATATCGAGTTCACGTTCACACTTACCTTGCTGTCTGTCTTCATCAGAATAAAAGCGGGAAAAATGCTGACCGATGATTTCCTCAGCAAAATAACCCTTGATTTTTTCTGCGCCTGCATTCCAGCTAAGAATGTACCCATTGGTATCTAGGAGAAAAATCGCGTAGTCGCTGACACTTCCTACTAATAAGCGGAAATGTTCTTCGCTTTGATGTAAAGCTTCTCGAGCGCTTTGAGATTCTAACGCCTTGAGTTCATAGCGTCGTTTGGCAGCGTTTAAGCTAACAATAAGCCAATTAATAAATAATGCTTCTACTACGAATACTGCTAGCTGTAAGTTATTAGTTGAAAACGCATAGTACTGAGATGGAAAAAAGTAGTAGTTTGCTAAAGCCGCTAAAGCGATAGCTACCAGTCCCGCTCCCATACCGCCATAATAAGCACTTACCATGACAGCACTAAAAAATAGGAGAAAAGGATTGTAGATGTTCAGCACGCCGCCCAGAAGCAATTTAAGCAGTAACGCTAGAGCGACTGTCAATACAGCAACACCATAGCGTTGCAGTTGGTAACGAGTTACTTTGAGCATAGACTAAATTCCTTAAGCTGGAATGCGCCGATAAATAAATGCTCTATTCGTAGACGGATACCCTATCAAGCAAAATTTAATTACTACTGCTGATTTTAATCCTCTTTTAATTCCAGGTATAAGCTATGCTGGCCCGACGGCAACAATTGCTGCTTCAAGTGCGATCGCCACATGAGTCCAATGAGTTCCACCTTGACAGAAAATGATATAAGGTGAGCGCAAAGGACCATCAGCCGAAAACTCAGATGTGCTGCCATCTATAAATGTGCCCCCCGCCATCACAAGCTGGCTCTCATATCCCGGCATCTCCGCTGGAACTGGGTTGAGATAGGAACCTACTGGCGAGTGCTGCTGAATCGCACAGGCAAAAGCAATCAGTTTTTCTTTTGAACCCAGCTGAATCGCTTGGATAACATCTCGGCGGGGAGCCATTGGGGCGGGATTTACTGGGTAGCCCAGCTGTTGAAATACATAACCTGTAAGGTGATTGCCTTTCATCGCCTCACCCACCATTTGAGGGGCTAAAAACAAGCCTTGGAGCAAAAGGCGATTTTGATCGAAGGTTGCGCCACCTGTACTCCCAATTCCAGGCGCTGTTAAGCGGCAGGCAGCAGCTTCTACTAAGTCAGCTCGACCAGCGACATAACCACCGGCAGTAACAATAGTGCCACCAGGATTTTTGATTAGGGAACCGGCGATTAGGTCAGCGCCGACTGCTGGTGGTTCCCGGTCTTCAACAAACTCGCCATAGCAATTATCAACAAAACAAATAACGTTAGGATTTTGTTTTTTGACTAGCTGGACGATTTTTTCAATATCAGCAATTGAGAGGCTAGAACGCCAGGAATAGCCACAGGAGCGCTGAATGAACACTAAGCGAGTACGTTCGCCCACTGCTTGAGAAAGAGCTTCCCAGTCTATGCTTCCTTCCCAAGTCAGAGGTAATTGTCGGTAACTAATGCCAAACTCAATAAGTGACCCTTGATACTGACCGCGTAAACCAATTACTTCTTCGAGTGTGTCGTAGGGAGCGCCTGCGACTGCTAACATTTCATCCCCAGGACGGAGGACGCCAAACAGTGCACAAGCGATTGCATGAGTTCCAGAGACAAACTGTACCCGTACAGCGGCAGTTTCCGCCCCCACGACCTCAGCAAACACGCGATCCAGCGTTTCACGCCCCAAATCATCGTGACCATAGCCGGTGACGCTGGTAAAGTGATGGACTCCTACACGATGAAGCCGAAAAGCATCTAAGACTTTTTTGAGATTTTGCTTGACCTGAGCGTCAATTCCAGAAAAGATCGGAGAAAGTGCCTTTTCTGCCTCTGGCAGCTGTTTAAAGCTGTTCATTATGACCTCGTCTTCCGTAGGTCTTTGTTAATTTCCCGATCGCGCAGATTGGGCTGCACAATTCGTATTGAGATTTCTGCATGACTGTTGCAACCACTACTAAACTTCGCCTTGATTGGACTGTCATATTATTTATGGCTCTAATCCACATGGGTGCCCTCTTTGCCTTACTCCCCAGCAACTTTAGCTGGGCGGCAGTGGGTGTGGCTATCTTATTACACTGGGTGACGGGTGGCTTAGGCATTACCCTAGGTTGGCATCGCCTAGTGACACATCGCAGTTTTCAAACCCCCAAGTGGTTGGAATATTTTTTTGTTTTCTGTGGGACGCTAACCTGCCAGGGAGGGCCGATCGACTGGATCGGCTTGCATAGGATACACCATTTACACTCTGATGAACAGGGCGATCCGCATGATTCCAATCAGGGCTTTTGGTGGAGCCACATGGGCTGGATGCTCTATGACATCAAAGCCAAAGAAGACATTAGTCGCTTTACAAAAGATATTGCTGACGACCCAGTTTATCAATTTTTTGATAAATACTTTATTCCCCTACAGGTTGCTTTAGCGGGCGTGCTTTACCTACTGGGAGGTTGGCCGTTTGTAGTTTGGGGAGTTTTTGTGCGCTTGGTGGCAGTATTTCACTGTACCTGGTTCGTCAACAGCGCTACCCATAAATTTGGCTATCGCACATATGAGTCGGGCGATCGCTCAACCAACTGCTGGTGGGTAGCTTTAGTAACCTACGGTGAGGGCTGGCATAACAACCATCATGCTTATCAATATTCCGCCCGTCACGGTATGCAATGGTGGGAAATTGACCAAACCTGGATGACAATTCAATTGCTGCAAATGCTCGGTCTAGCCCAGAACGTGAAACTGGTCGCCAAAGAATAGTTTTGAATTTTGAGTGTTGAGTGTTGAGTTCAATAACTCTCTTTTAACTCAACACTCATAACTCTTAAAACTGTCCATTTCCCTGAACAATCTGCTTGACCGTTGTTAGTGTCTCTAGACTGATCAATCCCCGCCGATGCCCTTTTTGGTTAGACATACCCAAAAACACGGCATCTCCTCGCTTCGGATTGCGGGAAAATCGGGGAGAAGAATTGATGTATATAGAGGAGCTATCAAGGCCCAAGGCGAACTGGCGGCGTTCTTGGTATGACTCTGTCACCAAGCAATCGGCGTGACCGCTGCTGTACTGGTTAATTAAGGCAATCCCAGACTCGATGCTATCTACCGCTTGGAAAGCCACAATTTTCTTTAGGTACGCTTGACTCCACTCCGATTCTGTCGCCAGTTTTAACTGATCCGGAAAATCAGATACCAGTACTGCGTCGCCCCGAACTTCAAAGCCCTTTTCCTTTAAGCTGTTCCACAGCATTACTAAGGAAGAGGGCTTTTGATTTCTATGAATTAAAACCTTCTCAACTGCGTTAACTGGGTCGGGTTCGCTAGCATGGCTGTCTAAAATTACCCAGCGAGCCATCTCTAAGCTGCCCGTGGGGGACCAATAGAGATAACAGTTGCCCATCGCCGACTTTAAGACTGGTGCGGTTGACTGCTGCATCACCTGTTGCACGAGACTAGGACGCCCGTAAGGTATGACTAAATTCAGATACTTGTCTTGAGTTACTAAGTCCCGAATCGAGGCACCTTGCTCTGAAGGAATTAGCTGCACGCACTCTATTGGCAAACCTGTCTCATCAAGAGCAGATTGTAGGGCTTGGGCAATGACTGTGTTAGAGTGGCTCGCCTCACTACCGCCTCTAAGAATTAAGCTGTTGCCAGTTTTCAGACATAAACCAGCAGCGATCGCTCCCAAATCCGGAAAGGCTTCATAAATTAAAGCTATGACTCCCAGAGGCATCAGCTGGCTGTAAGTTTGAGCGTGATCTATTTGATGGGAAGCATTCATCATCCGCCGTATCGGATCGGATAACTCCCCTATACGTTGCAAAATTTGAATCGTCGTATGTAGCCGCTCTGGTGTTAGTTTCAGCCATTCCAGAATCAGCTCTGGCACCGCCATTTCCCGGCTGGCTTCCAGATCTAGAGTGTTCGCTTCCAGAATCGCGTCGAAGGAATCACGCAGCGCCTGCGCCATTGCCTGAACGCCGCGACTGCGCTCTACACCCTTGGTAGTTGCTAATTCCAGAGAAGCCCGATATCCATTGCCAACAGCAATAATCGGATTCGGTGGGAGGCGAGAAACATTTATTTCCATCTTATTAGTGGTTGCTTGACACAAACGTTAAGACTCGATCTTAAAAATCTCCCGCTACATGCGTAGCTGTCTTGGGTGAGAGTGTCAAACGATTTTAGATTTTAGATTTTAGATTGACCTCGCCCACAAGGAACGAGGCTTGGTCTAATGCTATATTTTCGTCGTTTGTCGCACTGCCTTGTGGGACAAGGCTTGAACCAAATTTCACGTCGTCAATGTCTAACGTCGGTAAGCCAACCAGACCATGAGTGCTGGTAATACTGCTAACAGTACCGCTAAGAGAGTCCATAAAATAATGTTGGGACTTGCTGTAGAGCGAAGCGCCAGAGGCAACCACACAATCAGCAATACAACGATAATTCCTACAGCCACGGGGAAGTAACTGTCTCCGATACCTGTATTAGCAGTACTCCATTTATTACCCATCCAGCGCCAAGAGCGCTTGTAAGGATACGTTGTGGAAAGTTGCTCAATCGCATACCCGTTGTCTTGTACGACAAATATTTGCTGACAGCGATTGCAGCCAAAGGCTTCAGTCAGCGCGATCGGTACCAGACGCCCTCGACGCCCGCAGGGACATGGGTACTCAGTATTTAAGTCAATCTTCTGAGCTTTATGAGGTGGCACAAGCGCTCTTCAAAACAAAACTAGTTTTAGTAAAAAGTATGGAAGCCTTGAGCTAACAAGGTTTGGACATGATATTTTCTTAGTAGCTACCCACTGAGGAAAGGCGTTGGACTAGGAGCTACCGACTGTTCTATCAGTCACAGCCTCACTAGGCGAATTTTAGCATTTCCAAGCTTTGCATAGACGCTCTGAGGCTCCTAAATAGCTAAAATCGTGCTTAACTAGATATTTTTGTTCAAAGCGGGTAACGCGATTCGAACGCGCGACATTCACCTTGGCAAGGTGACGCTCTACCACTGAGCTATACCCGCGAAATCTTGACTAATATCTAGCTTCTCAAAAGAATTAGGATTTGTCAACTATGAAGCCAGCTATTTTCTGCTGAGGCAGCAGGAGGATCTGGGGAGAAGAGGAGCAGGGGGAGTAAAAGACCCCTTCATTTGATTTCAAGGCGAGCAAAGCTCTGCTTGGGGCTTCTGTGAATAAAGGTTTTTTCTGATCTTCCCTGCTGTAAATCAAAGTTGCTGCTGATCTTCCCCCTCTTGTAGGGGATAACCCAAGGAGGGGGGAGCGGCGATCGCCCGCTGAGCAGAAACCGGGAGTGATGGAGCAACTCCTGCGCTCGTTTCATACGCAGGGTAGGTTGGTGCTGGCATCGTGCTATTAATTTTACGCATTAAACTAGCCATTTCCAGGGCGTTCATGGCGTATTCCCAGCCATTATTACTTTTGATGCCTGCCCGTTCTAGGGCTTGTTGCATAGTATCTACCGTCAAGATACCAAAAATCACTGGCACGCCCGTATGAAAGCCAACTGCGGCAATTCCCTTGGCAACCTCAGCGGCGACATAATCAAAATGAGGCGTTTGTCCCCGGATGACAGCGCCCAGGCAAATCACGGCATCATACCGCTGCGTGAGCGCCATCTGGCGAGCTACCAGGGGTACCTCAAAACTACCAGGAACCCAAACATAATCCACTTGAGTACCGTGGGGATTGACATCAATGCCGTGGCGTTTCAGGCAATCTTGACATCCCTCCAATAGTTTGCTAGTCACAAGGTCATTGAAGCGACCGATGATAATTGCTAACCGTAGGGGTGTGTCTTGAGTAAACGTTCCCTCGAAAACTGCCATGGCTGTCTTTTATGTGGTTAAGATTGAGTATTTTGATGAAGCTATTAGCTATTAGCTGTTAGCTGTTAGCTATTAGCTAGGGATCAAACCTCGCTCAAGAGCGGGCGACGAATAAAACTAAGGAGCCGTTGATACCCTGCCCCTTGTGGGCGGCACATAACATAGCTAATTACTAATTGCTAATCGCTAATCGCTTTCATGTAAACGGCTAGCTTTGCCTAGACAACTAAAAAGTTTAGGGCACCCACTAGAAGGACAAGAGCAATCCAGACGCCAGAACCCAATATTATGAACCTTTTAGATTGATCCCAGTTTTGAGGAGAGGCATAGGCAACAGGGACACCCACAACCATTATGAACGACAAGATCACCAGAGCAGCTAGTGCTAGTTGAAACAGGATTGACATTTTTTATTCTCCCAAGACAGCAATGAATGGACTTTATAAAAACAATTCAGCCTAAGGCAAGGCTGCTTTTCGATCAGCCCTGAGTAGTACGCTACCAAAAATTGACCCTCTCTCAGCACCTAATTTCCAATTTAGGATTTGAGATTTGAGATTGCCCATTTGAGCCAAAATCGTGACACCTCCAGACGCTCACCTTAACGGGTAGAGCGCTGGCTTCCTGAAATCACTTTCAATTGAAAATCTCAAATCGCTTATGGACTTAATTTTGTGTCATACAACAGCAGATTTTGACGCCTTGGGAGCAGCCGTGGGGTTAACGCGCATCCAAACAGGTGCCAGGGTGGTGCTAACTGGTGGCTCTCACCCCGCTGTACGGGATTTTCTGGCGTTGCATAGGGATGAGTATGCTTTGATTGAACGCCGCTCTGTTAATCCCAAGCAGATCCGCTCTCTGGTTGTGGTGGATACCCAAAAGCGCGATCGCTTGGGGAAAGCGTCCGAGTGGTTAGATTTGCCAGATCTAAACTCAATATATGTCTACGATCATCACCCAAATGATCAGATGGATATTCCCGCCACTCACACTCAGATTGAGCCTGTAGGTTCCTGCACGACCTTGATTGTAGAGCAGTTATCCGCACGGTCAATCAACCTCACACGGGCAGAGGCAACGGTGATGGCTCTAGGCATCCACGTCGATACGGGATCGCTCACATTTGACCAGACGACGCCTCGTGATGCTGCCGCTTTAGCTTGGTTGATGAGCCAGGGAGCGAATGTGCGCGCGATCGCCGATTATATTGACCCTGGCTTGTCCCCGCAATTGCAGCAGTTATTAACTACTGCCTTAGAAAATTTACAAAGGGAAACAGTGTGGGGCTACACAGTTTCCTGGGTGCTACTTAAGACTGATGCCTATGTTCCAGGGTTATCTAGCTTGGCGTCCCAGTTAATTGAAATAACCGAAACTGATGCTCTGCTGTTGGCGTGTGAGTATTCTGTACACGAGGGCGAGGACACGCTCCGACTAACAGTAATTGGGCGATCGCAAATTGAAGGCACCAATCTCAATGAGTTGTTTAAGCCCCTGGGTGGCGGTGGGCATTCTCAAGCGGCATCTGTGACACTCCGAGCCATGGAGTCATCAGCAACCTTAAACCAGCTAGTTGACCAACTTAAAACCCAAATTCCCCAGCCGCTAGTGGCGCAAGAGTTGATGTCCTCCCCAGTGCGGACAATTAAGCCCGACACCACCATTGCCGAAGCCCAAAGAATCCTCTTGCGGTATGGTCATTCTGGTCTATGTGTGGTATCTCAAGAGCGGTCAGAAAACAGGGAACAGGAGAACACTCAATGCCTAATTTCCCTAGTGGGAATTATTTCCCGGCGGGATATCGATTTAGCCCTGCACCACGGTTTTAGTCATGCCCCAGTCAAGGGGTATATGACAACCAATCTCAAGACGATTACGCCACAAACTTCCCTCCCAGAAATTGAGTCACTGATGGTGACTTATGACATCGGGCGTCTGCCTGTGTTATCAAACGGGCTTATTGTCGGGATTGTTACCCGCACAGACGTTTTGCGACAGCTGCATCAACATAAGGATGGAGAAAGGAGGCGGAAGGATGAAACTTTTCCTAGTTCATCTTTCTTTCTGCACAACCTACTGAGCGATCGCTTGGTGCCCGAACTATGGGAATTCCTTACTAAAGCGTCCGAGCAAGCCCAACAAAGGGGTTGGCATCTCTATCTAGTGGGGGGAGCGTTACGGGACTTATTACTGACCTACGCGCGTGTAGGCGAACAATCGAAAAGTGAGGGAAATTTTGAATCTACACTTTCTCCTGCTCCTGGAGCATCCTGGGTTCCTCTGCATGAAAGGAAACGCATAAGCCTTGAGGATATTGACCTGGTAGTAGACGGTTTTCACCGCCAAGAGGAAGATGTAGGCGCTGGGGTCGAACTAGCTACGGCACTTCAGGAAATTTACCCGGAAGCCCGTTTGGAAGTTCACGGCTCTTTTCAAACAGCAGCATTACTGTGGCACAAAGATCCAGTCTTGGGTTCCCTGTGGGTAGATATTGCCACGGCCCGGACAGAATTTTATCCTTACCCTGCGGCTAATCCAGAAGTGGAAGCGAGTTCAATTCGCCAAGACCTTTACCGACGGGATTTCACCATCAACGCCTTAGCTGTGCGGCTGACTCCTCCCCGTGCTGGTGAGCTACTCGATTTCTTCAGGGGTGTGCTTGATATACAGCAGCGGCAAATCCGGGTTTTACACGCCAACAGCTTTATTGAAGATCCCACGCGGATTTATCGAGCAGTGCGGTTTGCTGTGCGGCTGGGATTTGAAATTGAATCCCAGACACAAAAGTATATTCAGTATGCGATCGAGAGCGGGATATACGATCGCTCTCTGATCGAAAATAGCAAAGCACCGGCCCTACAAACACGGCTCAAAGGGGAACTAAAGTACATTTTGCAAGCTCCTTACTGGGCACCAGCATTGCAGATGCTGGGGTCTTTGGGCGCTCTCAAGTGTCTTCATCCCACGCTAGATATGGATGACAGGCTGTGGTGGCAGATACGTCTAGTTGACCGATGGCTGCGGCGCTTTGATCCCCAGCAAACCCTGATTCATTGGCAGATGCGGCTGGAAGTTTTAATTGCTCATCTGGCTCCGGAAAATCGCGCTAAGGTAGCTAAAAATCTTCAATTACCAGCGGATAGTATCGAACGGCTACAGCAGCTGGAGAGAGCGCAGGGAGACCTCCAGAGGTCTTTGCCGATGTGCAGATGCCCTAGTGAAGTCGTTGGGCTGTTGCGCGAGTACAAGTTGCCCATTTTAGTTTTGATTGCAGTAAAAAGTCAGCTATTAGTACGACGCCAGATTTGGCAATATCTCACCAGATGGGCTAATGTTCAGGCACCCCTTACTGGCAATGACCTGAAAAAGCTGGGCTACAAACCCGGACCGCAATATCGGCAAATCCTGGACGCCCTTTTAAGAGCAACGCTGGATGGAGTAGTGAGCGATCACGCTGACGCGGAGGCTTTCTTGGCAGAACATTATCCTTGCACCTGAATTTCTCTAATCCTAATCTTGATATTTCTCTTGTCTCTAATTCTCCCCTGCACCCCTACTTGCCTACCTTCCTCGTTTAGACTACCTGTGTTAAAAATAGGGCAGCGTGGCAAAACTACTTATGAACTTAACGGCTGAAGCCGTCCTGCAAGACGGAAGATACGTCCTCCACACCACACTAGGTCAAGGCGTCTTTGGTATTACCTACCAG
>JAHHGU010000057.1 GCA_019359765.1 Aphanothece sp. CMT-3BRIN-NPC111 | reverse complement strand
TCTGCGTCGCGCCATTGAAAGCCTGACTGCTGAAGCTCACTTCTCTCAATAGCTCTCAACTCTTGCAAGTCTACTACTTTTGACCGCAACTTGGTATAAATAAAGAGCATGATTAAAGAGAAATGGTATGAGATCCCCCAATTATCTGCGTTAATCTGCGTCCATCTGCATTCATCTGCGGTAAAAAAACTCAAAATTACTATTCACGCAGGAAGTCTAATGAAAAAGAGCAACGCACTGATGCGTTGCCCTTTGAGTCAGTAGGGTGGGCAGGGTTCACCCTACTTAAGTGCCTTTTTGTGTTATTTAGGCGATCGCAGCCATCTTGACATCGTTATTCGCCAGCAACTCTTGCAGTTCCTCGGCATCCACGGTTTCCTTTTCAATCAGCATAGCCGCCAGTTGCTCTAGCACGTGCTTGTTACCAACCAGCACAGCTTTAGCGCGGTGGTAAGCTTGATCCACCAGGCCGCGAACTTCATCATCAATTGTGGCAGCGGTTTCTTCTGAGAAATCCCGCTCAGCGGCAATATCCCGACCTAAGAACATATTGCCTTGTTGACGTCCTAGTGCTACTTGTCCAAGGCGATCGCTCATCCCAAACCGCATCACCATCTGACGCGCCACACGAGCCACCTGTTGCAAGTCATTCGAGGCACCAGTCGTTACCTCTTCTTCACCAAAGATAATCTCTTCAGCAATGCGACCGCCCAAAGCTACTGCCATCTGATTTTGCAGATAAGAGCGGCTGTAGAGACCCGAATCCATCCGGTCTTCACTAGGTGTAAACCAGGTAAGACCTCCAGCACGACCGCGAGGGATAATGCTGATCTTCTGCACCGGGTCATAATCGGGCATCAAAGCACCAACCAGGGCGTGACCAGCTTCGTGATAAGCCACCAGAGTTTTGCGCTTCTCGCTCATCACCCGGTCTTTCTTCTCCGGTCCAGCTAATACCCGGTCAATCGCATCATTGATCTCATCCATCGAGATTTCTGTGAGATTACGACGCGCCGCCAAAATTGCCGCTTCGTTGAGCAAATTGGATAGATCAGCACCTGTAAAACCAGGAGTACGACGGGCAATCTTTTCTAGATCCACATCCTTAGCAAGGGTCTTACCACGAGCATGGACATTGAGAATCTCTAAACGACCAGCATAGTCAGGGCGGTCTACCACCACTTGGCGGTCAAATCGACCTGGACGCAGCAATGCCGCATCCAATACATCTGGGCGGTTCGTGGCAGCAATGATGATGATACCAGTGTTGCCTTCAAAGCCGTCCATCTCAGTCAGCAGCTGGTTGAGGGTTTGCTCCCGCTCATCGTTGCCACCGCCTAAACCAGCACCCCGCTGACGTCCTACGGCGTCAATTTCATCAATGAAGACGATGCAGGGAGCATGGGATTTAGCTTGTTCAAATAAGTCCCGGACGCGAGAGGCACCAACGCCGACAAACATTTCCACAAACTCGGAACCAGAGATGGAGAAGAAGGGCACACCTGCCTCACCAGCAACAGCACGAGCCAGCAGCGTCTTCCCAGTTCCTGGGGGTCCTACCAACAGAACACCTTTAGGAATTTTGGCACCAACGGCGGTGAAGCGGTCGGCATTTTTGAGGAAGTCAACAACTTCGTTTAGTTCCAGCTTTGCCTGGTCAATACCAGCGACATCACCAAATGTTACTTGCGTTTGCGGCTCCATTTGCACTCTGGCTTTAGACTTGCCAAAGTTCATTGCCTGAGAGCCGGGGCCGTTCTGGGCGCGTCGCACGAAAAAGAACAATGCCACCAGAATCAAAAGTGGGAAAAACAAGCTGCTTAAGGCTCGAACCCAAAAGCTTTCCTCGTTCTGACGCAAAACCGCGATATCTACATTGTTCTTTGTCAGGATGTTGATCAAATCTGGGTCATTATTGGGCAGATTGACCACAATCTTGCTGGTCGGCCTGTCTGGGTCTGTGACTCGCGCCTTAGACCTATCAGCACTAAGCTCAACTCTCTCGATTCGGCCTTTTTGAACTTCCTGAATGAAGTCACTATACTTCAATGCCTTCTGAGTCTCGGCTGGTTTCTCTAAAAATTGGGTTGCTAAGGCGATGACAACTATTGCTAGAAGTGCATATAACCCTGCGTTTCTCCACCGCTTATTCACTCTCGATTTCCTCCTAAGGTTCTAGGAATGTGATGACGCTTTGAATGCTTCTTATATTAAATTATGTTAACCTTTCTCAGAATCGGTTGACGTCGTTGGCACAAAGAAGCATTAAATATATGTCGAAGGGAACCCTAGCCCCACTACATCCGATCCTAGCAATATCTCCTCTAATCAGGGTTTGGCTGTAGTACTAGCGCCGGAAGAGGCTGGACAATTGCTCTAAGCCGTAGTGAAAGGGATCGTAGGTAATGGTGCTTTGCTGGTTAAGAACGGCACGTATAGGAATCACTTCCACGACGCTGTTAGTATAAGCGATCGCTTCCAAGCGCTTTACAAAACTGGCATCCCAAGGAGCCTCCCCTACTGGTTGATAGTGATACCTCAGCCAGCTGATTAATTGCGATCGCACTACCCCAGCCAAAATTCCCGCTTCCTTTGGCGGCGTCCACCACCGGCCCTCTTGCCAGCCCCAAATATTACCAGTACTGGTTTCTAGCCAGTTACCAAATGCATCGACTAAAATCGCTTCTTTAGCCCCAGCTAAATGGGCTTGACTCAATGCCATCCAAGCTGGCAAGTAGTTACCCGTTTTATAATTTGGTAGCGATCGGCGAAATTCAGGGGCATCTGTAAGCTTCGCCGCAATCCCCATTTTCTGGCGTTCAGTTAAATCCGCAGGTATAAAACGCCCGGTAATCCACTCTCGCCCATCCGGAAATATGGTGATTCTGAGAACGGGAAAGAAGGCAATCAACGCCAATGCACCCTGGCGCAACCTTTCCCAGTCTGGCATCTGCCAGCCAAAAGTTTGTAAACTTCTTTGGAGGCGATCGCAGTGTTCCCTCCAGTTGGTCAGCTGGCTATCTAACGACTGGTAAACTCGCATGGTTGTAAAAACTGTGGCACCATAAAGCAGCCCCGGATCGTCAATAGCCAGTTCTAGAAACCCAGTCTTAATCAAGCTGCCGTTATACCAGAAGATTTTTTCAGCCACAAATCATACTAAGACACAAAAAGATTTTTCAGCTAGGGCTTCCGCACCGCCACAGTAAACAGTAAGGATAAAGTAAAACCTACCCTTCTACCCTTTCACCTGATCTTTTAAACCGGATAACTCTGCAACCAATTGCATAAGTCCTAAAAGTTCCGATTTGCTCACGGTTATCCCAAATAGGGGACATTATGTTATCTGGCTGGTCACAGGGTTGGGGGCAACAGTAACAATTTTTTATTCATGACCAAAAACACGCATAGGTCTCAAGCCCCCGACTCACCGTCTGGGGGACAATCCAAAATCCAAAATCCAAAATCCAAAATCGAATGACCCGTGACGTTGCACAGCCCTTTAACTATTGTGCATCGTTCCTGGCAAATTACTCAGCGACAGCGTAAAGCTATAAATAAGTTGCAGCGAGAAGTTCAGGAGATTGCCGCATCCGAAGCCGAAACCTCCCAATCCGATTGTTGCGAGGCTTAATGAATCTGGCGCGGTGCAAGCCAAATTTTATTAAGACAGTAGATTTACGGTTGCTTTGCCTATTAACTTATATACACAATAATGATTATGAGGATAGCGGGCGATCGCTTCCCACCAGCTTGACGCGGAAGCCCCTATTCTGACCGCCAATCGAAACATCTATTTCCTGTGCCTCTAGAGTGCTTCCTTCACCTGTGTCTCTGAGAGTTTTAGTAACTTCTAGAGATTGAGGGCAGAAAGATTCACCACTCTAGCTTGGTACTAAGTAGTTGAGGTTTTTCCCTTAAAACGCCGCTCATGCGAGGTTTTGTATCATCTGGTACTTCCAAATAGCATATATTGTCACTACTAATAGTTAATATGGTCGTTAAATTAGGCTCCTTAAATTTTATGCCTCTTACTAATCAGTCAACTACGCCTTCCCAGGATCGACAAACACGCATAGTTTTGGTGGTAGAAGATACTAAAGGAAAACGCCGTATTAATCTTGATAAAAATATTTATTCGCTAGGGCGTGATTCTAAAACTTCCATTGTGCTTCATTCTCAGCATGTTTCTCGTCATCACGCTACTTTATTTCGTATATTTGATACTGAGACAAATACTTATTTATTTCAACTTATTGATGGCGATCTTCAAGGAAATAGAAGTACTAATGGCGTAACGGTTAATGGGCAATTTTGCTTTTCTAAAACTTTAAAGCATAAAGATTTAATTTCCTTCGCGGGAAAGGTTAAGGCTTGGTATCTTGCAATAGATTTTGAATTATCAGATTCAGCTCTTTTTGAATACTGCGAAACTGGTACTTTACTGGATAGCTCAGCGGCTATATTCGATCCATTTGAAACCTTAGTTTCATCGGAGAATGAATTTAAACCATTAGATGATCCAGCCCTACTGAGGCTTGCTTCTTTTCCTGAACTGTTACCCAGCCCTATTATAGAAATCGATCTCACGGGAAAAATCACTTATCTTAATCCAGCAGCCATTATTAGCTTCCCAGATCTTCAAGAAGCTCACCGACAGCATTCAATCTTAGAAGGAGTACTCGATGCTGTTCAGAATGAAAGGCAACAATTTTTTGTTCGAGAGATAGAAATGGGGAATGCTATTTTTGAACAATCTGTGTACTACATTCCTGAACTTAGTTTAATTAGAAGTTACCTAGTTGATATTACCCAACGCAAGCATGAAGAGAAAGAGTTGCAACAGCACCGGGAAAACTTGCAGCAACTGGTAGAGGCGCTACGTGAAAGCGAGGAGCGATATGCACTGGCTGCTCGTGCTGCTAATGACGGGTTATGGGACTGGAATGTGAAAACCCATGAAATTTATTATTCCCCTCGCTGGAAATCAATGCTTGGCTTTGAGGAGAACGAGATTGGTAATAGCTCAGACGAATGGTTCAATCGGGTGCATCCTCAGGAGGTTGAGCGAGTCAAAGTGGAACTTTCTGTCCTTGCTGAAGGAATTACTTCTCACTTCAAAAGTGAATATCGAATGCTGCATAAAGATGGAACATACCGTTGGATGCTCAGCCAGGGGATTGCTCTTAAAAACTCTGATGCCAATGTTTACCGCATGGCTGGATCTCAAACTGACGTTACTGGTCGCAAGGTAGCCGAGGCACAACTACTTCATGATGCATTGCACGATGCCCTGACGGGCTTGTCAAATCGAGTCTTGTTCATGGATCGACTAGCACATGCAGTTGAGATTGCTAAACGGCGGCAAGATTATTTATTTGCTGTGTTATTTCTAGACCTCGATCGCTTCAAGGTCATTAATGATAGCCTTGGTCACCTGAAAGGAGACCAACTGCTAATTACATTAGCCAAAAGGTTGTTACCCTGCGTGCGTTCTGGAGATACCGTTGCACGTCTTGGAGGAGACGAGTTCGCGATTCTGCTGGATGATATTCAGGAAATTCAGGATGCCAAAGATATTGCTGAGAAAATTAAAAAACAATTAGCATTGCCTTTTCCTCTGAGCGATCAGGAAGTCTTCACCAGTGGGAGCATCGGTATTGCTCTTAGTACAACAGGTTATGACAGACCAGAAGATGTGCTTAGGGATGCTGACATAGCAATGTATACCGCCAAAGCGCAAGGCAAGGCACGCTATGAGGTATTCCACCCATCAATGCATATTAAAGCCGTGACGCGCTTGCAGTTAGAAAACGATCTACGTCGAGCAATTGAGCGGCAGGAGTTTGTGATTCACTACCAGCCAATTGTGGCGCTCTCCTCTGGTCAAATTACAGGTTTCGAGGCACTTATACGTTGGCACCACCCTTCTGGCAGTGTGGTAACTCCCGACGATTTCATTCCGGTGGCAGAAGAAACAGGGCTAATTGTTCCCATCGGCTACTGGGTACTCCGTGAAGCTTGCCGCCAATTGTGGATATGGCAGCAAAGTTTTAATATAAACCCGCCCTTAACAATGAGTGTAAATATCTCTGGCAAACAGTTTAGAGAAGCAGATTTGCTGGAGCAAATTCAAGAAATTATCCTTGATGCTGGGATCAATCCTTCTACTTTGAAGCTAGAGATTACCGAAAGCTCAATCATGGAGGATACCAAAGCGACAGAGGCAATGCTCGTGCAACTAAGAAAGCTGGGTGTGCAGATCTACATTGATGACTTTGGTACAGGCTATTCATCTTTGAGTTATCTACATCAATTTCCACTTGACGCCTTGAAGATTGATCGCTCTTTCATCACTAGGCTGTGTAATGGAGGCGAGAGTTCAGAACTTGTTCAGACGATGATCAACCTCGCCCATAGTTTAGGCATTTATGTGGTGGCAGAAGGGGTGGAAACAGTTCAACAACGAGAACGCCTCAAGGAGATGGACTCTCAAGGTGGACAGGGGCAAGGATACTATTTCTCTAAGCCATTGGATAGCGTAGGAGTGGAGGCATTGATGGCACAGCAGCCACAATGGTGATGTGCCTAGACGCAGGTATTTCGGCTGTACTCATTCCCAATAAGTCCTGACGTGCGAGATGGCTACGGCACGGCTTCGTCTGTGGTAATTTTCAATGTAGAGTTTGTTTATTTAAACTCTACAATAATCAATAGCAAATCGACGCAGATATTGTTGCCAAATATCTTCGATTTGTGTGTAGTTTCAACCAATTAAAACTAACTATAAAGGTTTGGCTTGACTATGATTGCTACTGATGTGCCCATGTAGAGGCGAATTAAAAAAGGCTGAAAGTCGTTTGGGAAATCAGTTTCAATGTTTTGCCACCGGGAAACTTTAGTTTCAAAGTAATTTCACGTTCTTTGGCACATTTCTATGGTTATGCAGACGATCTTAAAAGTGCCACATAGCAGGGAACTAATTGGTGGCATCTTAGTCATTTATAGTTTTTCATATTTTAAATATCAAATCGATACCTAACATTTCTTATGGATTTATTGCATAGCTTTGCTGAATTGCTAAGGTGGTTTACATCAAGCTCAGTTAGCTTGTACAGGCATTAACCAAAGAGTCTTATGAAGACATAAAATCGGCTTCATAAGTTCCTCTTACTTTTAAAAAGAGGCAATATTTTCAACTTTAATTGCTGAAAATAAACGCATCTTGTCTTAATGCCTGACCCTTTCAATCCCTTACTAAACAAAGGAGAATTTTATGTCTCATGAAAATATTATCCGCGCCTGGAAAGATGCAGAGTTTCGTAATAGCCTCAGCGCTGAAGAACTGGCTTCTCTGCCAGAGAACCCTGCTGGCGTGATTGAGTTGACAGATGCCGAAATGAAATCAGTTACTGGTGCCGCTCCTCCATACACATCACCCGCAGCTTGTCAGGGAACGACGAATTACTACTGCACAAGCTTTGTTTGTGATCCCAATCACACGACTGACTTATTGTGTGACTACACAAGTGCACCCGGTTGCTAATTGCCATTAAGAATCACGTTTTAGAAGGTTGTTCATTTAGCTAGGTATTCCTTCTAATGATTGCTTAATGGCAAAGCGAACGCTGTACTTCTTCTAAGCAGTACAGCAACGACTAAAAATGGGGGTGGTTTTAACCCACCCCCAAGAATTCAATTAGGAGAAAAGAAAGATATGTCGTTGGATAATGTGTACCTTGGGCAGGAGCCGGTCAGTTTTCCGAATCAGCAATGGTTCCAATCTGTAAGTTGGTATCAAGCGCTAACTTTGCCTGAACGTATCGCTTCCTTGCGTGCTAACCAATCTCAAATGTTGCAGGTTAAAGTAAATACTAATCTTGCTCAGCGAAGGATGCAACGTTGGCAATCACAGCCTCCATTTACAGCCAACTCCCTGTTTGCCCAACGTTTAGTTATAGATGGAGTCAATGAAGACGAATTTTTCAACCTTCTTGGCGAATCAATTGAAGCTGTACGTAACCGTCAGTCAAGCATTCCACAATGGTTACAAGAAATAGCTTGTGCATTTTCTTCTCCTGCTAACTCTAATGCTATCTCTTGTCTAAACGGACTGCATGAGCATGACTTATCTGGATTTTTGTATGCTATCGAACCATTAGTCCAGCGGGGAATTGATCGTTTACATGCAGGTATACAAACCCTAATTCAAAATTATTCTAATCCTCCATTCAATCCTCAAACAATTGAAGGTATGCTTTTTGCAAAGGTTCCCAATCAGTTGCTGAGGATTTTGAGCGGTACAATGGTACTAGAACTCAATGTTGCTCGACTACAAAATCTTCTGTTAGGTGAAACCCCAAAGGAGCGATTTCATAGCTTTGTGCAACTTTTGCGCCAGCATAATATGGCTCTTAAGCTATTAAATGAGTATCCTGTTTTAGCTCGCCAAATAACAGTTTGCATCGAGCAGTGGGTGGCATCTAGCCTAGATTTTTTGCAGCATTTATGTGCAGATTGGCATAACATCTGCACGACGTTCAACGCCAACCAAGATCCAGGCAAGCTAGTTGCCTTAGATAGCAGTCTGAGCGATGGTCATCGAGGTGGTCGCTCAGTGATTATTGCTAAATTTGAATTGGGTTTGCAGGTTGTCTATAAACCCAAATCCTTAGCTGTTGATGTTCATTTTCAAGCACTTTTATCTTGGTTAAACCAACGGGGAGAGCATCCTTCCTTCCGCATACTAAAGGTTCTCAATCGTGGAACCTATGGATGGGTTGAATTTGTAGATCCTGAAAATTGCAATTCTGTAGAAGAAATTGAGCGGTTCTATAAACGCCAGGGAAATTACTTGGCACTGTTGCATGCGTTGTCTGCAACCGATTTTCACTTTGAAAACTTAGTTGCGGCTGGTGAGCATCCTGTTCTGCTGGATCTGGAAGCCCTTTTCCATCCACGTTTTAACACAACTGTAGCTCAACAGGCTGATGAACTAGCTAGGGAAATTATGGCTGAATCGGTGTTGCGGGTTGGATTACTACCGCAATTTCTTTGGGTAGATGCAGAGTCGGAAGGAGTTGATCTCAGTGGTTTAGGTGCTGTCACGGGTCAATTAACGCCAATAGGAGTTCCCCATTGGGAAGGTATCGGCACCGATGAGATGCGATTCACCCGCAAGCGCACAGCAATACGGGGGGCAAATAATTGCCCCAAGTTACATGGTACTGAAGTCAACGTTTTAGACTATACAGATTCTCTGATTGCTGGATTTATCCAGATGTATCGGTTGCTTTGCAAATACCGAGAAGCGCTACTAGCTGATAATAGTCCTCTTGCATCTTTTACAGAAGACGAAGTACGTGTCATTCTTCGCTCAACGCATACCTACACTGTACTACGGCACGAAAGCTTTCATCCTGATGTGTTACGCAATGCCCTCGATCGGGAACGCTTGTTCGATCGACTTTGGCTTGATGTTGAACATCGTCCGTATTTGGCAAAGGTGATTGCTTCTGAGCGGAACGATCTCCAAAACTTTGACATTCCGATTTTTACAACTCGTCCGTATTCCCGCGATTTGTGGAACAGTGTCGGTGAGCGGATTGCTAATTTTTTTGATGAATCAGGTCTGGCTCTGGTTCAACGTCGCATACAACAGTTGAGTGAGGAAGACCTTCAGCAACAGCTCTGGTTTATTCGGGCTTCACTAAGTAAGCTGGCAGTGGATGCAGACCAAGTATCATCAAGAACCGTAGTTCCTCTGCCTGAACTTGCCAAACAGGGCGCTGCTGAGCACGAGCGGCTGTTGAATGCTGCCTGTGCAGTAGGTCAGCGATTGCAAGCATTAGCCTTGGGCAAGGAAGGAGAAGTTTCTTGGATCGGTTTCACGCTCGCAGCTAACAGTCGTTGGTCACTCACTCCTCTGAAAATAGATCTTTACGATGGTTTGCCAGGAATAACCTTGTTTCTTGCCTATTTGGGGGCTGTCACACAAGAGCGGAGCTACACAGCTTTAGCACAGACCACGTTAAGTACAATACAACGTTATTTGCAGCACAACCCCTCATTGCTCTCTTCCATCGGAGCTTTTAGTGGGTGGGGAGGGATTATTTATCTGCTGACCCATCTGGCAAAACTTTGGAACCAACCCGAACTACTGCGTCAGGCAGAATCAATTGTTAAAGTTCTGCCAGCATTGATTGAAAATGACGAACATCTGGATATTATCGGGGGAGCAGCTGGTTGTTTGGCAAGCTTAATCAGCTTATATCGGTGCAATCCTTCAAAAGAAATACTGGCTGTAGCAATACAATGTGGCGATCGCTTGGTTCAGTGTGCCAAACCTCAAACCAAAGGACTTGCTTGGTTCTCATCCCTTGGTGACAAACAGCCATTAACAGGCTTCTCCCATGGAGCTGCTGGAATAGCATGGACATTATTAGAGTTAGCTGCGTTAACCAATCGGGAGCGCTTTCGTACAACCGCGCTTGCTGCCATTGCTTACGAACAAAGCTTGTTTTCTCAAAAAAAAGGTAATTGGCCCGATCTACGCGAATTCAAGTCAGTTATTGAAGGACGCCCAGCTTTCCAAATAGCTTGGTGTCACGGTGCTCCTGGGATTGGATTGGCTCGCTTGCGATCGCTTCGCTGGGTTGATAATCCTAGCATCCGTGCAGAAATCAATGCAGCGTTAGCCACAACTCTGGCCCACGGGTTTGGTAAAAACCACTCATTGTGTCACGGCGATTTAGGCAACCTGGAACTATTGCTCCAAGCTAGCCATATTCATATTCTTAAGCATGATGAGTTGGCTCGGTTCAATCGCATCACTGCCGGGATTTTAGATAGTATTCAACAACATGGCTGGATCGGCGGCATTCCTTCTGGGGTAGAGTCACCCGGACTAATGACAGGATTAGCCGGAATCGGATATCAGTTACTGAGATTGGCAGCACCTGAAATCGTTCCTTCAGTACTCCTGCTAGACCCACCGCCAGTAACTTCTGGGAACTCCTCCCCAAATGCACAACTGCAACAGAACAGTGCTAGTAAGGGCAATTAATTATATTGCCATGATGCTCGATCGCAACTATCCCATCCATACTCGCTCGCTTATCGTGAACGGCAAAGAAGACTCAGTAGCTGCGGCAAATTCAAAACGGTCAATCTTTCGTAGCAGTGCTTTACAGCACTACATGGAGGGGAGAGAAAAAGACGTTTTGCCTCGCATTGTCTCCCCACCTATTTTTAAGTTCTTATGGCTCATCTTTGGGTTACTTAGTATGGCTGGGGTCATAGCTTGGTGGGGACGCATACCTATTTACAGCACAGGGAAAGGTGCGATCGCTGCCAGCAGCCAAACTCATCCGGGGGATAAACAAGCCGTTGCGATCGTGTTCTTGCCTGCTGAACAGTTGCCCAAGCTGCGTCCCGGCCAACGGGTCGCATTACAAATTGGTACCACAGGCCAGCGCTTGAGTCGCACCATCGAAAGTGTTGAACCACAAGTACTGAGTCCTACTCAAGCACGTCAACGGTACCGCCTGGACGATGCCGCACTGTTAGCTGTTACCCAACCATCAGCAATTGTCACCGTTAACCTGACAGGTTCTGGCATTTCAGCAACAACCTACCCCGGTAGCATTGTCTCGGCGCAAATTGAATTGGGATCGACCCGCTTAATCTCGCTATTGCCGCTACTAGAAAAAGTAATTGGAGATTAACCGATGAGCAGTTGGCCACACAAGCAGCCTAAACCTTTGATATTTAGGGCAATAAAGTTTACTGGCTGGAAGTTTATTCGCTCCACGATCGCACAAATCCATCGCTCGCGAGTCCCAGAATTTATACAAATGGATGCCAGCGAATGTGGTGCGGCTTGCCTCACCATGATCCTGAATTACTACGGGCGTAAGACTACCCTTTCAGAAACCCGCGATCGCTGTGGAGTCGGTCGAGATGGTTTAACGGCACTGGCAATTGTGGAAGCCGCTCGGAGTTTTGGTCTGCGAACCAGAGCTATATCCTTTAAGGACAATGATTTTAAATTTGTCAAACTACCCGCGATCGTCCATTGGGAATTTAAGCACTTTTTGGTTGTCGAGCGGTGGTCGCCCAACCAGGTCGATGTGGTTGACCCAGCTTGTGGGCGCAGGCGCTTGAGCGCGAGGGAATTTGATGCCGGGTTCACTGGCGTTGTGATCATGCTCGAACCGGGCACCCAATTTGAACGTCGTCATCGCACGAGTCAAATATCTCTGGGCGATTACCTCAAGCAAGTAGTGCAAAGTCCTGGGACAATCATGCAGATTGTTGCTGCTTCCCTGCTCCTCCAGATCCTGGGTTTAGGTCTACCGCTACTAACCGGGCTGGTGGTCGATAAAATCATTCCGTTCGGGATGCAGAACGTGATGACTTTGGTGGGGCTAGGAATGTTGCTCTTAGTTGCCCTTCAAGGTGTAATTTCACTCTTGCGAAGCTTACTGCTGATTTACTTGCAGGCGCGCATTAATGTCGAGATGATGCTCAATTTTTTCGAGCATTTGCTCGCCCTTCCTTACCACTTTTTCCAACAGCGCTCCAGTGGCGATCTCATGGAGCGGCTGGGCAGCAATACCGTTATTCGCGATACATTAAGCAACCAGATCCTGAGCACGTTTTTAGATGGCAGTCTCGTCATCGTTTATTTAGGAGTTCTAGCTTGGCGATCGCCGATTTTTGGATGCCTCGTGCTAGCAATTGGCTTGCTGCAAGTTGTCCTGCTACTCAGTACCAATTACCTGCTTCTTGACTTAGAACGTCGCACCTTAGACAAACGCGGCAAGTCGTCTGCTTACTTAATAGAGGCGATTTCTGGGATAGCTTCCCTTAAGGCAGCAGGTGCTGAGCAGCGATCGCTAAGTCACTGGTCAAATTTATTTTTCGATCAACTAAACGTTTCCTTACAACGCGATTCTGTCATGGCCATCCTTGAGTCAGCTTTAGGCAGTTTACGCATATTGTCCCCCCTAGTTTTGCTTTGGTTTGGCTCGCTCCAGGTTTTAAACGGCTCAATGACTGTAGGGACAATGCTAGCGCTTAATGCTTTAGGGCTGGCATTTATTACGCCGCTGGCTTCTTTGGTAAGTAACTGGCAAAAGATGCAGCTAGTCGGCGCTCACTTTGACCGGATCGTCGATGTCATAGCTGCTGCACCAGAGCAACAAATTCAGCAAGTCCACTCGCCTCCTGCTTTGAGCGGTCAGATTGAGTTGCGAAACGTCAGGTTTAACTATGACTTAAATGGTCTACCAGTACTGCACAACATTAACCTGTTGATTAAACCCGGTCAAAAAGTAGCGATCGTTGGTCGAACGGGATCTGGGAAAAGTACGCTTGCCAAACTCTTGCTGGGCTTGTACCTGCCTAGTGAGGGTGAGATTCTCTATGATGGATTCTCGCTACGCCACCTGAACTACCGAGAAGTGCGAAATCAGTTTGGCGTAGTCTTACAGGAATCAACCATTTTCAGTGGCTCGATTCGAGACAACATCGCGTTTAACAATCCATCCATGCCAATGGAGCAAGTGATAGCAGCGGCGCAGGCAGCTGCCCTCCATGATGATATTGAGCAAATGCCAATGAAGTATGAAACCTTTGTTTCCGAGGGGGGGAGTGCCCTTTCCGGGGGACAGCGCCAGCGATTATCTATTGCTCGTGCTCTAGCCCATTCGCCTGCCATCTTGCTTCTTGATGAGGCTACCAGCCACCTTGATGTTGTGACTGAACAAGCTGTGGAGCAAAATTTAACGTCTTTGAACTGTACACAGGTGATTATTGCTCACCGCTTATCTACTGTACGCAATGCAAACATGATCTTGGTCATCAATAACGGAGAGATTGTCGAGCAGGGTTCCCATGACCAGTTACTTGCCTTCAATGGTTACTACAGCCAGTTAATCTACAGCCAGTTAGACAAATTAAGCCTATGAATTTGATAATGCCAATGGCATTGTCAAATTCACTTCCTCGCCTGCGATAAGCCGATAAACATTTAAATTGCAAGGTTGGGCTTCGGAGGAAAGGGAAGAAAAATTGACAGCTTTTCTTAAAAACTGACAATATGCAAGTTGGATGCACATTAGCTTAGCACTTATCTCCAGGTTGCAGGCAAAGATAAGCGAATACAAAATTTTAATCATCCTCTAATTGGTAAAATTAAAAACTTTTTAACTCATTAAGCTGCTTTTTCAGCCTTTCATCAAGGCCTTGAGAAAGCCTTTCTACATCCTGAAGTATTGCTTCTTTGTACAATTTAAAATTGAACTCAGGTCTAGAAGCGATGCTCTTAAAAAGATATAACGCTCTTTCTGCATTATCAACATAATTTTTGTGTGCTTCTGAGGCGTTCGGATAAGCCGTAAAGACAGAAATAAACAGGTTCACAATATCCCAATTCAGTAGGACATCAAAAGGAGAGTAGTATAAAGATTGTTGATAAAAATCATACGATAACTTTACATAAAAATCGTTATAGTTACTTAGAGATAGTTCATAGAATATTCGGGCAATAAAGTAATAAATTTGCTTTTTATGCCTATTTTTCTGAGCAAATTGAAGCGCAAAATCATAAATAAACAATGAATTATGATAGGACAAAAGCCTGTCATAGCACCTGGCTATTTTAATTAGACCATTGAGTGAGGGACTTTTGATAAATCCATCTTTATAGAAAGTAATAGCTTCACTAAAATTACCTTGCTTTGCACTACGATCTCCTTGTTTAATTAAGATTTCTGCTGAGGATTTATCAGCCATCTGAGGATGGCTCAAAATTGGCTTTATCACAGCAATGATTTTCGATGCTGTAATAATCTTAGAATTAAAGCTTTGGCTTGACAAAAGCTTTAATTCTACCAGATCTTCTTTGAAAACTTTCAAACGCGGACGTTTATATCCTGCCCTTTCTAAGGAGTCAGCAACTCTATGCCAGACTATCTTTTCTTCACCAACTAAGGCAGCAATCTGCTTATATACTTTTGTCAGCTCTACTCTTAAAGCAGCAGGCGTCCAATGAATTTTTGCTGCTATTGCTGTTGGATTGTAGCCAGATAACAATCCAAGTAAAATAGGCTTCTGCGATTTGGTAAGCTTAGGACCTTTAAGAGAGGCTAGATCAGTGTATAAAGCTTCTAAATCCCACTCTAAGTTAGCCTTAGCGAATAGTTCATCCATCTTGTCACTCCTCCTCAACATCCAAGTAGTGTTTACTAGTCGTTTTTATCAGTGATTGAAATCTCAAGTGAGTTAACGTTATTGACAGAAATAAAAAAGCAATACAACTGGCATAGGATAGGTATCAATCAACATCATAATGCAGGGTAAACATATCTAAATCTAGCTCAGACTAACATCCGGACAAAATTTTAGGGGTTGCCAAACGATTTGAAATGCGTTTAGCCTGCATCATTATGTGCATGAATATAATATTGCTTGATTTTTCAATTATTTAAGTAATAACAAGCTAATAGTTCTATCCAAGTTCTAATTATATCGGTTTAAAAAGTGGCACATGACAGGGAACTAAATTATGGCATCTCAGTCCTCCCTAATTTTTAGATATTTGTTATCCTTCTAATTTGATTAAGCCTGACAAACATGACTACTTGCCTCGTGCCTGGATTACAGTTTTGTAACTATTACTGGGATTTAGCCGAGAGCCGGATGCCTATTGGTCAACCTCGTGCCCAAAGAACTCGCTATCCTATCGGCAAAAAAGGCAAAGCTCGAGTACAAAAACACCGAAAACCTGCTGCTTAATTTCCATCTATTAAGCAACTGGAGAGCGATTTTTAAGTACATCGTCCTAATTATTTGTAATTTGTAGGATGGGTAGAGCGCGAGGGTTACCCATCAAATCCTTTACCTTCTTGGGTTAATCTGCGAAAAGGCTGCGCCTACGTTACCTCAACCCAACCTACATGAGTATGCAGGTTTAATTAAGCTTTGTGCAGTTCTTACTCAGCAAAAATTCATTTAGCTGGGGTTCAGCTTTCCGAAAACCGAAACCCAGATTTGGGGATTCTGTTCCCAAACCCCCCGGACAAGAATTATCTTTCTTAGTCGTCTACATCTGTTGCTATACCTTGTATGGGTTACAGCAGATATGGATAATGACAAGCCTTTAAGAAAAGGGGGATTATAGTGATCTACTCCTACACCAACCCTGGGACTATAATCTAGGCTTATTTTCCCGTAGCATGAATAATAAGTGCCAAGGAAAACAAGAAATAATGGGGGCAGATACTGCGGAGGAATTGGCATTTCAATGCCTAGGTTCTGATTAATTTAAAACTTTGACTCGATGCTTAGAGCCAAAACAGTCTTGAATGCTGGGAATGATATCTAATTGTTTGAGGGAATAATTTAGTACCAGATGTTGCACAGGAATACTATTCCACTTTTGCACACCTCGCTCACGCCAGCGAAGGACAATACCCTCCAGCAAGGGGCTTTCAACAATGAGCCGCTCTCTGGTTACAGGCTTAGTCATATCTTCTCTAGTACCGCTAAAAACTTCCCAGATGATAGTTTTACCATCTAAGCAAGCCCACCATTGACGGATTCCTGCCAAATTTTTTTCATTATCAGAAAGTCTGCTATCTGCACACCAGGCAAAAACTTGTGGAATTGACTCTTTAGTCTTCATTATCAACATATATAAAAGCCCAAAAGCTGCTAAATACAAAACTGCTTTAATTTCCCTGTATTTAGTATTAATGCTTGGGTAAAAAACATTTAATATTATTCACTATTCGTAACAAGAAGTATAAAAAACTTTACTTTATTGATAAAGTTAAAGTTGAATTAAGTAATACAAATTGCAGTTAATGTCAACACCACTGCAATAGGGATGTTGCGGCAGGACGAGTGATGCTCAACTGGATGCCGAATCTCTACTTGCATCCCCACACCGCTTTGGAGGATTCAAGCAAATTCAGCAGAAGAAACATCAGAAACCCCAAGCTTCACTACATTACGCTTGGGGTAGTTCATGTTAAGTACAACCTTAGTACCAAGCGCCCTAGATTTACTGGGTTTGCCGATCGCATCAGAAGGCTTGTAAAAATTTTAAGCTGTTGCCAGCAGACTCAGCAACTGGCTGGGCTATCTTCAGCCAGCTTGACTTATATAAAAACGCCCAGCCGAGTTTTAAGCGTCTATGCCTTGGGCAAACTATCCATACTTAGGGGTACCATGTCCCCATTGGTTGTGAGTCCTAATAACATCGGCTCCTCAGGCCGGATAAACTTGCCAGTGAGTACGCAGCGTTGTTCCTGCTGGGCTATTGCTTCTATACTGGCTCGGATATCAGCCGGAGAGAACTGGGGTCGATAATCACCAGATTTTTGCTGCACATAGTTCCACAGAACATCTCGAATCAAAGCTTGATATCCCTGATTTCCAGCGATCGCTTTGAGTTTCTCTTTGAGTTCTCTTTCTAGGCGAATGCTGGTGACATCCATCTCAGTGGTTGAAGTCCTAGTTAGTGTATGCACGATTTTTTTCCTCAAAATAGTGGACAGAGTAGTAATACAAGTGTAGTATTAAAAAGTCAGCTTTAAGTTCATCTCCTCAAAGAGCCTTCCTGTGAACCTTAGACCAACACTCTCCATCCTATGGCCTGCGGCCAATCGCATCAGCGGTTGGGAATCGCTGCCTATGGGCGTGGAGTTTTTCTTTATAGGTGGGTATAGCTTAGAAGAGCAAGGTAAAGAAATTGGAAATCATAGACATTGTCGTAGCAGTCTGCTAGATGCAGATATACAACTAGACAACGGAAGCGGGAGGTACAGGCTAAGACTATCTGTACCGATATAAGACGAGAAGACACGCATACGAGTTTTTTCAACCCCCGCTTCCCAGAAAAGAAGTGGGGGTTCTTGTTTAGCAATTAGTAAGCCTGCAATTGGCTAAAAGCTAACCGCCGAATATAAGGAGTTCAGCAAATGACTTGTGCAACCGAAGTATTAGCGCATTCTGTGGTGGTGTTCTCTAAGAACTACCTGCCGGTTAGTCGAGTTAACATCAAGCGAGCAATTGTGTTGCTCGTCACCGGAAAAGCCGAACCTTTGGATTTCACAAGTACAATCGGCATTCCTGTGCGATCACCGAGTCAGGTTCTGTATGTCCCAGCACATATCCGCCTGACGATGATGGGCAAGGAGCGGATCTGGAAAATTCCGCCTGTAAATCGGCGGGAAGTACTGAAGCGCGATCGCCACACTTGCCAATACTGCGGCAGCACAAAACAGCTAACCCTCGACCACGTTATTCCGCGCTCAAAAGGCGGAAAACATACTTGGGACAACGTAGTTATTGCCTGCGAACGGTGTAATAGCCGCAAAGGCGATCGCACTCCCGTACAGGCAGGAATGTTGCTACGCACTCAGCCTTCATCGCCTGCCCACCCAGCTGTTGCCTTTGCAGAACAGTTCTGGCGCGAACATACAGAACACCACCGATTAGGGGGAGACACCCAGTTATGCTAAAACTCACTTATACCGAAACCGGCTTTCTCTTAGAGCTTTTGGCTCAATCCCTAGAAGATTGGGTAGCACAACGAGTAGTTCTGGCGCTGCGAGTGGCCACGAGCATCTGTGTCGAACCCAGCACGGCTTCGTTTTTACTCCCAGATGATATGCCGGACTTACCTGATTTAGAGAAGGTTGTGCAGGGAGAAGGGGTGGAAGAAATCTCCCTGTCTATCTGCGATGCGGAGTATGTGGAAGTCAGCATGAAAGGTGCTTGGTTATCGGCAGATCCTGAGGATGAAGAGGGTGTTTTTGTGACGGCGTTGGGCGATCGCACTGAGTTCTTTCTCTTCAAACTGTGGCAAGAAGCCAAAACAAGCGCCTCTGCGGTGAGGGAATAAAGCGAACTCTAGGGGCGTCCAACTATACGCCCTTTTACTGGTTGCGGAGGCTATGTGTTAAGAAGCGTTAGCGAAGGCTAACGCTTCTTGTGTGCAATAAGCACCGGCAGTGGCAGAAGTAGAAAAGCCAATATCACCACCTACTAGAGTCTTCCTCGTCTAGTACTTCAATTAGATTTCAAACTGCCTGCATACTTCCCCAACCCAATACGATCTATGAATGCAACTCGGTATCAAAAAATTTTTTCCCAACCCCTTGACACTTTTTGTAGTATGTATGTAGTATGTAAATATAGCGAACGAGGGAAAGAGACAAAAACCTCTAACCCAAACAGTCATGATTTCACTTTACACTCGATTAGTCGATCGACTCTGGCATCCGCCAGAGTATTCTGAGGTGCCGCACCAGCCTAATCAGCAAAAACTCTGAAGTAGAAACTGAACAAGCGGATACTACAAACCTCATTCAACCTTTAAAACACAGCATCTATTCGTAATAGCCAACGGGTTTATTACCTAGAGCGTCGGTTGTTTGTGTAAACATTTTCAACCTTTTACTGAACCTTGAAAACTGAATAATAAATTACCTATTTGATCGTCAATCTGTGCTGATGTAAGTTAGGCACAGGCATCTCAAGTGGGGGCATAGCTCAACAAGTTATTGTCCCCGCAATCATGAGATGTAAATCTGTAGCGAACGTGATTACAGAATGACTGCTGAAATCATGAGGTTGTAGCTCAGTTGGCTAGAGCATCGGCTTGTCACGCCGAAGGTCGCGGGTTCAACTCCCGTCAGCCTCGTTCAGCAACCATTTAGGATTGCGATCGCTATAAATAGACCCATCGTCTAGAGGCCAAGGATCTCTGAATTTCAATCAGAAGACACGGGTTCGACTCCCGTTGGGTCTACTAAACTTCTTGCAGAAGTTGGGAAAAGGTCAAAGAGTCAAATAATTTCTTTCTCCCTTGGTTTTTCCCCCTCTAAGCATGAAAAATTTATGCTTTTTGCAAGAGGACTACTGTGCAATTGTGTACCTCTATCTTTTAGAGAAAAAATTGCTGGATGAATTACAAGGTCGAGTGTCCGAGTGGTTTAAGGAGGGAACCTGCAAAGTTCTTATTCGTGGGTTCAAATCCCACCTCGACCTTTCAAATTGGAGAGGTGGCCGAGTGGCTTAAGGCGCTCTTCTGCTAAAGGAGAATGGGTCAAACCATCGAGGGTTCAAATCCCTTCCTCTCCGTTCTTGGGTCGGCTCGCCTATTAGAGTAGGGCAACTCTCTGTAAAAGAGCCGCGATTCGCGTTGCAGGTGCAAATCCTGCCCGACCCATTGAATTTTGGATTTTAGATTTTAGATTTTGGATTCAAGATTCAAATGTGGGGATAGTGTAACTGGCAACACTCCAGTCTCCAAAACTGGCATTCTGAGTTCAAATCTCAGTCTCCGCGCCAATGAGAGCGTAGTTTAACTGGATAAAACATCAGTCTACGAAACTGAAGACGTGGGGGTTCAAGTCCCTCCGCTCTCGCTGCTCAATTTCCCCCGGTAGCTCAGTTGGTAGTAGCGCCTGTCTGTTGGCGAAGCCTGCCGCAGGCTTAGAACAGGAGGTCGTCAGTTCAATACTGACCTGGGGGGTTGGCATTGCCTCATAGCTCAATGGCAGAGCAACGCGCTGTTAACGCGGGGGTTGTAGGTTCAAGTCCTACTGGGGCAGCCATTCATTGCCGGGTAGACGAATTGGTAAAGTCCCCTATCTCTGAAATAGGAGTTTATGTAGGTTCAAGCCCTACCCCGGCATCCACTCATTGCCCTGTGGTGTAACTGGCAACATCTCCCGCTTTGAACGGGAAGAGTCCAGGTTCAAACCCTGGCGGGGCAGCCAATTTATGCTCCTGTAGCCCAATTGGAAGTAGGCCGCTATCTCAAAAATAGCGTTTTGTGCGAGTTCGAGTCTCGCCGGGAGCATCAAAACTCGCTCCTGTGGCGGAATTGGCAGACGCGGCAGACTTAAAATCTGTGCTTTATTTTTGTGGGTTCGACCCCCACCAGGAGTACTAACGGGATGTAATTCAGCGGCTAGAAGCCATGCTTTGGGAGCATGGAGTCGCAGGTTCAAATCCTGCCATCCCGATCCAGCCCCTGTGACGTAATTGGAAACCGTCGCCGACTCAGACTCGGTGTTTTTTGCAGGTTCGACTCCTGTCAGGGGTACTACGCTCCCGTGGCGGAACTGGGATACGCCCTAGACCGAGATTCTAGGTTTTTACAGGTTCAAATCCTGTCGGGAGTACCAACTATCCGGGTGTGGCGCAGTTGGGCCGAGCGCGGTTGACTGGGGGTCAACAGGTCGTAGGTTCAAATCCTACCACTCGGATTATGCCCCTGTGATGCAATTGGTAGACATCTCTTGCTTAGAACGAGAGTGATACTGGTTCAAGTCCAGTCAGGGGTATTGGTGGCGATGCAGGGATGGAACAATTGTCAGGCTCGGCAGTTTCATAATCTGCAAATCAGCAAGTTCAAATCTTGCCCCTGCCACCAAAATGCAGGTGTGGTGTCAATGGCAACACAGCAGTCTTGTAAACTGCCTATGCGAGTTCAAATCTCGCCTCCTGCTCTCAGTCATGCGGATATGGTGTAGTGGCAGCATCTGAGTCTTCCAAACTCTAGGCACGAGTTCAACCCTCGTTATCCGCTCTTTTAAAAATGCGGTTGTGATGTAGTTGGTAGCATCAAAGTTCGCCAAACTTTGTGTGTGGGTTCAAGTCCTACCATCCGATTAAGGTTCTGTAGCTCAGAGGTAGAGCGTCCGTCTCATAAGCGGGTAGTCGTGGGTTCGAGCCCCACCAGAACTATACGGGAGTGTAGCTCAATAGGATAGAGTACGGAGTTTCGACCTCCGAGGTTGTGGGTTCAATTCCTACCATTCCCGCTTAAATGGGTCTGTAGTTCCAATGGGAGAACGCCTGTTTTGCAATCAGGAGGTTGTCGGTTCGAGTCCGATCAGATCCACTATTGGTGTCTGAAGCCAAAGCGGTCGCGGCGCTGGTTTGTGGAACCAGTAATAGCGGGTTCAAGCCCCGTCAGACATCCCTAAATGGAAGATGCCGCTGAATGGATGGCAACTAGACTTGAAACCTAGGGTACAGGCAACTGTAGGGGTTCGATCCCTCCATCTTCCTTGATCCACCGGAGGCGGAAATAGTGACGCGCTGTGCCGATAACGCAGTTGTAGGAGGGGCAGTACCTCCCCGGTGGATTTCCCTCTACCAGAGGATCTGGCATTGCCGCTTCTAACGGCGAGTGCGGTGGTTCGACTCCATCTAGAGGGGTTTCCCTTGCCTGCCGGATGCAGACCTGTTTTTCCTAAAAACGGTGTGCCAAGTTCGACTCTTGGGTAAGGGGTTATTCCTCGGTAGCTCAACGGCAGAGCGTTCCGCTGTTAACGGAAGGGTTTCTGGTTCAAATCCAGACCGAGGAGTTTAATGTGCGGGTGGTTGGCATAGTGGCTGTGCAGCTAGCTTTTAACTAGCACCAGATAGGTTCAATTCCTATACCACCCACATTATCGCAACACGAGCGATTGACCTGAAAAAAGTTTGGTCAGGCTCTTGACACACTTGTAGTATACAAGTAGTATAAAAAAGAAGCAAAGAAAAAGGCTTCTAGGAGGTGTTCAAAATGGTTCACGTTCGATTTGAAGGTCGTTCCTACGACATTACAGAAAATCAGCTGGGTGTCACGGCTGGGATGAACGATACGGCTGTTAAAGAACGCCTTGCACAACATTTAGATGTAGGTCGCGATCGCCTCCAGTCTTACGTAGTTGATCGGCGTCCCAGCGGGGATGTGATTATACGCCCAGAGGCAGTCTACGGGTAAAATTCAAGTTTTGTTCCGCGCCCTGACATGAGAAGCCTACACACGTTTAGATCTGGCTCCTGAAAAGGATTGTGGGTATGCGCTAACGCGCAGGCTACGCCAACAAATCCCACTGAAGGCTACGGTCTTCATGGTGGAATGGTAGACACACTAGAAGTTGTGCAAAAAAGGCTTTTCCAACTTGTGCGGAGCAGTTATGAGATTCTTCACCCCGTGTCCTTACCGAAAAAGCATACACACTGTTGATAACGATCCTAAGGTAGCGATGTTCGGGCGACCGACTAGCGAAGCATCCCAAATCTCAAGTTAGATGCGGTTTGCGTGTCCACTGCTAGGCATTGCTTAGTAAGAACGGTCGTAAGGTTGTAATAAAGCTTTTTCGACTTGCATGGGGCAACTATTACAACCTTTCACCCCGCGCCCTAACGGGTGAAGCATACACACATTCCCGCTACTAACGGGGAGGTTGTGGGTAGCCTTCGGCAACGCTTCGCGTACGATTCCCACCAGCTGCTCTAAATGCAGCTGTAGCTCAATGGATAGAGCGCCAAACGTGAACAGCTTTGCTGACTTGCGCGGGGCAATTTTATTGCGGCTTTTGGATTAGATTTTCACGCTCTGTAACGGAGGTTTGAAATTAAGATTAAATGTTTAATTTGTGCGTAGGTATTAGCGGCACGCGCCCTAACTAGAGAAGCTTACATACGGTCAGAGCATTCGATTTTTAATTGAATGGTCAAAGGTTCGACTCCTTTCTCCCCCACTGTTTGGGGGAGTAGCTCAGTGGTAAAACACAAAGCTTTTTTGACTTGCGCGATCGCCTCTTATACCAGTAATCATAATCGACAGACAGAAAAAGTTTTGACGGCACTTCGTACCGCTGCGCTAACGTGCCCTGACTTAGAAAGCTTACATACTAGCTCATTTGGTAGAGCAATCGACTCAGAATCGATGGGTAACGGGTTCAACTCCCGTGTATAAACCAACAGCTTTCTTAACTTGCACGTTAGCTATCGCGGTGCTGTTTTTACAGTGCAGTAGTTACTAATAACTATTTTTTTAGGAGGTATATATGTCCGGTAAAACTATGGAAATTTTGGAACAACTGAAATCTTTAACGCTAATTGAAACTGCTGCCTTGGTTAAGCAGATAGAAGATACCTTCGGGGTTGATGCTTCGGCTCGTCAATGGACTTTTACCCCTGAACCACAAAAACCGGATATTGACACGCCACCAGTACAAACTGAATTTGATGTTGTGCTGGAGGAAGTCCCCGCTAATAAGAAAATTGAAATTCTTAAGGTGGTAAGAACCTTGACAGGTTTGGGGTTGAAGGAAGCGAAAGATTTTGTGGAATCAGCACCAAAGACTGTTAAGGAAGCGATCGCACTCGATGCTGCTAACGACATCAAGCAACAGCTAGAAGTAGCAGGCGCGAAGGTTTCTGTGAAGTAGTTTACAATGGCAGTTGTCGCTGCGCCCCAACCGGGAGAGCTTACATACTCCACCAAAAAAGCAAAGGTGCGTACACGGGTTAGTACGCTGCAAGCCTGAGACCTATAGCAGGCATAAAAAGCTCTCCTGACTTGCGCGGCATAATTTTTCTCTTTCTAAAAGTGTGCGACACCTGCCTCCTCAACCCTCAAAGATTGAACGGAGGTAGTATTATGAATACAGCAGAACGCGACTTGCGTTTAGAATTGCTCAACAGTCTGCTCACTACGCCGCACCGAGAATTGGGCAAGGTAGCAGAATTGCACAAGCTGATGGTGGAACTTGACCCCATCTTCTACGGACACTTAGCTGCATGGTATCAGCGGCATGGTGATGTCCGCGACCACAAGGAAGTTTTTACTGGCAATTTACTTACCAGCCAGTTGAACGAACACCGCAGCGCTGGTTTTATGTTGCTGCAAGAGTTCCCGCCTTACGAGGTGGCGAGAATTGTAGACTTTATGAAGCAGCATCAGCAGAAGCTGCCGCGTTCGGCGCGTACTGCGGTGCGGCGCTATCTGAAGGAACGGGAAAAGAACCCGATGTTCTTTGATAGGGCGGCATTGCGGGGACGTAAGGCGATGAAGCACCTGTATGCTAGTTTGCATATTAAGCCAAGCGATCGCGCTAACGCTGTTCTCTTCAAAGATACGCCCCCTGAAGATAGCCTCGCTTTTATGCTTAAGCAACTGGCTAAGGCGCAAACTCCCGCAGAACAAGCGCAGTTAATTGGGGAACACAAGATCCCCTACACTGTGGCGGTGGGTGCGGTACGCGAGTTAACCTCTCCGGTGCTAGTGGCGCTGATTAATTCCATGTCACCGCAAGAGGTAATTAACAATCTCCAGTCGCTGAAAAAACGGGGTGCGATGGAACACTCGGAAGTTAAGGCGCTGGTTGAGGAAAAACTGGCAGCGGCGGCGAAAAGCGATCGCGTTTCTGCATACAAGGCAATGAAAGCCGCAGAAGTCGCTAACGTTGATGAAGCAACAGTTGCCCAGTTAGAAAAGGTTGTTGATGAACAAGTTAAGCAGCGCGGTAAAATTACCAAACCGACTGCTTTGTTTGTAGACAAAAGCCCTAGCATGACTGAGGCCCTGGAAGTCGGTAAGCAGATTGCAGCTTTGATTTCTGGTATTTCAGACGGGGATTTATTCGTTTACGCCTTCGATTCCAAGCCGTATCCAGTAATTGCCAAAGGTCAGGCGTTGTCAGATTGGGAAAAGGCATTTGCACACCTCTTCCCAGCAGGCGGCACCAGTATCGGTGTAGCGCTGGAAGCCATGCGGCAAAAGCAGCAAAGTGTGGAGCAAATCATCATCGTTACTGACGAGGGTGAAAACACTCGTCCTTATTTCCAAGAGGTTTATACCCGCTACTGCGAAGAATTGAAGGTAATACCGAATGTGGTTATCGTCAAAGTCGGGCAGCACAGCAACTATTTAGAACGGCAGTTGCAAGAATCTCAAGTATCTTTTGAGACAGTTACTTTCGCGGGTGACTACTACTCGCTGCCCAATTTGGTGCCGTTGCTGTCTCGTCCATCGCGGCTAGAGTTGCTGATGGAAATTCTGGAGACACCGTTGCCAGTGCGCGATGATAACTAGGGCGTGTTTTCAAACTTCCCCACCAGATTCAGATCCCCCCCAGCCAGGGTTAAAAAGGAGGGAGAATTCAGCCAAAGTCCCCCTTTTTAAATCTGATTTAGGGGGATCTCCAGGTTTGAAAACAGACCCTAGGCTAATTCAATGGTAGGGTGGGCAGGCAATTCCCACCTTACCATTTCACTTTAAATTTGCTACAAATGCAGGGCAGGGAAAGTAGGGGGAGTGATTTTTAGCCTTAATTTAAGGAACTTATTGTAAAGCGATACTACCAGACGCACGCTGCCTCATGGCAAGGAAGAAAGCGATCGCATCTAAACATTTAAGGATTATCTAATTATTAAGGTAGGTGAGGTTGATTATGACAAAAGCGCTTAATCACGTTGACTTGTGTTTTGTAATTGACACAACAGGCAGTATGGGTGGCTTTATCGAAGCAGCAAAACAGCAGTTGCTGGATACAATGCGCCGACTGTCGGCTGACAATGACATCGATTTGCAAGTTGGTTTGGTGGAATACCGCGATCACCCTCCACAAGACACCAGCTTTGTAACTCGTGTCTATCCACTAACTGCTGATTTGCAGCAGATGCAGAAGCACATTAACAAGCTAAAGGCTGACGGTGGTGGAGATTTTCCGGAAGCGGTCTATGATGGGGTTGTTGATGCAGCTCTTAAAATGAAATGGCGTCCTCACAGCTGCCGTTTTATTTTGCTGGTTGGTGATGCTCCACCCCATGGTTTCCAGGTGGATGGTAACAGTAGCGGCTTTACTCATACCGACCCAGCCCAGTATCCCAATAATTTAACTGTTCAGTCGGTAACGGCAACGGTAGAAGAACAGCGGGTAACAGTTCATGCGTTGTGCATGGGCAATAATAACATCACTGTGCGGTCATTTACTGCGATCGCAATTGGCACAGGTGGTCAATGTGCAGCAGCTAACAACGCCAACGATGTTATTAGTCAAATAGTAGCTGTGCTGACGAATGAGTTCCGTAACTTGGAATTCGATCGCCAAGTGTTGGAAACTTTACAGCAATTGGGACATTTTGATGCCAGCGCCATAGCTGATGCCTTGGGTTGTCCGAGACTGCAAGTTGCATCTGCGATCGCACGTCTGGGTAAGCGCGGTTTTTTGCAGGAGTTGTTGGTTAAAAGCTAATGCGCGACCTCACCCCCTAACCCCCTCTCCTGGGAGGAGAGGGGGAAAACATAGGGAATTTTTACTCCCCTTCCTCCCTGTGGGGGGAAGGGGGTGTTACCGCCAGTTGGGTAGGGGAAAGGGCGATCCTACCTTGACTCCATAAAGAGAGGGATTTGCTGCCCATTCCTGACATGATTGGAGAGGAAAAGAAGATTAAAGCTATAATGAATGTACGTATAATTATATTAATATGTACGTTTAGGTAAATAATGATGAAAAGTGTTACGCCGACAGAATTAAGAGGGAATCTTTACAATCTTTTGGATGAAGTTCTAAATACTGGTATTCCTATAGAGATTGAGCGCGGAGGAAGGCGTTTAAGGATTGTTCCGGTGGAGGGGGTGGATAAGTTACAAAGTCTGGTTTCTCGTCCTGATGTAATTTTAGGTGAGCCAGATGAGTTGGTGGGGATAAATTGGGAGCAGGAGGTCAAGCTTGATTTACCTTGATACTCATGTGGTGGTGTGGCTTTATGCAGGTTTAACGGCTAAGTTGAGTGATTTGGCGAAGTTGTTAATTAATAAACATGAGCTTTATATTTCGCCGATAGTGCGGCTAGAGTTGCAATATTTATATGAGATTGACGGGTTGCTGATAAGTCGGATGTGATTCAAGCAGATTTATTTAATCAAATTGGTTTGAGGGTATGTGAAAAAGATTTTAATTTGATTATTGGTCAGGCTTTGGGAATTAATTGGACTCGTGACCCTTTTGATCGTTTGATTGTCGGGAATGCCCTAGTCAATGGAAATATTTTGTTGACTAAGGATAAAAATATTTTGGCAAATTATAAGAATGCTCAATGGGATTAATTAAAAATGAAGACGAAGTTACTAACAGCTATTGTTCATAAAAAAGAAGATATGTATGTGCCAGAATGCCCGGAAATCGGGACGGTCGATTAAGGAGAAACCATTGAAGAAGCGATCGCTAATTTGAAAGAAGCAACGTGGTTGTACCTCGAAGCGACTTCTGTACCGAATCTTTGAATACCATCTCTTCTACTCTCAAATAATAGCTGAAGGCTGCGTAGGCAGCCTTTGTTCGTGTAGCCGCACCCTTTAGGATGTCGGCTTTGCCGAGAATCAAACAACCCTGACAAACCTACTTCGGCAACCGCCAGATTTTGATAGTACTTTCGTAACTGCCACTAGCTAAAGTCTGCCCATCCGGGCTTATGGCGACGGACTGAACCGAGTCGTAATGTTCCGTGAGGGTGCCTATCTTTTGCCCGGTGAAGAGATTCCAGATTTTGATCGTCTTGTCTCTACTGCCACTAGCTAAAGTCTGCCCATCCGGGCTTATGGCGACGGACTGAACCGAGTTGGAATGTCCCGTGAGGGTGCCTATCTCTTGCCCAGTGGAGAGATTCCAGATTTTGATCGTCTTGTCGTCACTGCCACTAGCTAAAGTCTGCCCATCCGGGCTTATGGCGACGGACGCAACAGCGTCGGAATGTCCTGTGAGGGTGCGTATCTCTTGCCCAGTGGAGAGATTCCAGATTTTGATCGTCTTGTCGTCACTGCCACTAGCTAAAATCTGCCCATCCGGGCTAATGGCGACGGAACCAACCGAGTCGGAATGTCCCGTGAGGGTGCGTATCTTTTGCCCAGTGGAGAGATTCCAGATTTTGATCGTCTTGTCGTCACTGCCACTAGCTAAAGTCTGCCCATCCGGGCTTATGGCGACGGGCGCAGCCGAGTAGCCGTAATATTCCGAGAGGGTGCGTATCTCTTGCCCGGTGGAGAGATTCCAGATTTTGGTATTCTCCCCACTGCCACTAGCTAAAGTCTGCCCATCCGGGCTTATGGCGACGGACTGAACCGAGTTGGAATGTCCCGTGAGGGTGCGTATCTCTTGCCCGGTGGAGAGATTCCAGATTTTGATCGTCTTGTCGTCACTGCCACTAGCTAAAGTCTGCCCATCCGGGCTTATGGCGACAGAAAGAACCGAGTTGGAATGTCCAATGAAGGTGGTTTTGAACGGAAAGAATAGGAAAGTTAGTACAGAAATTGGATTACCATGGAATTGAATTTCAGAGTATATCCATCCTCCTCCCAAGATTGTTAATAAAATTGCGCTACTTACAACCCACTTACGCTTGAGCTTATGATGTTTGCTTGGCGGTACAGGTTTTACTGACTGCGGTGTAGGAATTGCGGCAGGTACACTCAGTGCTGGCGTTGGTGGTACAGGAATTGTTGGGGGTACACTCGGCTGTGGCGGCGATGGTTGAGGCGGCGAAACCACTTTAGTAGATACCTTTGGCGGCGCTGGTGGTTGACGATTCAAATCTGCTAAAACTTCTGATGCAGACTGATAACGTCGTTCGTAGTCTTGCTGCAACAACTTATCCAGAATACGGCCCAATTTCTGACTCACGGGTTGCGGCAAATGCTGCCGCCAGCTTTCCACCCAACCATAAGCTTGTGTCTTCCAAAGTTCCCAAGGAGCAATTCCCGCCAGCAGATGAAAGCAAGTTGCACCCAAACTATATAAATCACTACTTGGATACGCTTCCCCCCCCTGCATTTGTTCCATCGGCACATACCCAAAAGAACCGATCATCGTTCCAGGTGTTGCCGTCGCCGTCGCTGTCAACTGCTTAGACGCGCCAAAATCAATCAGTACCAATTTGCCATCACTACGACGGCGAATAATATTCTCTGGTTTAATATCTCGGTGAATAACTTTCTGTTGATGGACAACTTTGAGGATATTTAATAAATCGAGCAATAATTCCCGAATCTTTTGCTCGTTAAAAGTCCCCTGCTGTTCCAACTCATCTAATAAATTCTGTCCTTCAATATACTGCTGTACTAAATACAAGCGCTGATCTTGGTCAAAATATGCCAACAGCGTCGGAATCTGTTGATGTTCCCCTAGTTGTTGCAATCGCCTTGCTTCTTGTTCAAATAAACGAGTAGCTACCTGGAGTCCCGCAGTTCCCTGTATACTTGGCGCAAATTGCTTAATTACACATATCTCATCAAACTTTTCAACGTCTTCAGCCAGATAAGTTTTACCAAATCCGCCGCCACCCAATGCCTTAATAGGGCGATAGCGCCGCAGCATTACCAATCCGATGCCGCAGTTAGAGCAAAATCTTGTCCCATCAGGGTTGGGGGGATTGTGACATTGGGGATTAAGGCAACAGATCATAACTGGGCATCTGTCAGAGGTTAGAGCTATAGTAGCCTAACGCCTAAAGGCGCGGCTACACGAACAAAGCCTGCCTACGCAGGCTTTAGGGATTGGGAACGAGGAGAAAAAGTCGATCGCATACTAAAAAACGATCGCATCTTTTACCCTGTTGTTGGGGAAGGTGCGATACGTTCCTTCGGAACACGCTTCGCGATCGCATAGCGCGTGCGTAGCACGTATCGCTCTTGGTTTAGTATTGCCGAATATTAACTATTTCGCCGTAAGTCCCCCACTATAACGGTACTCCGTTTAGTGGTGGGATTGCTCTGGCGGGCAATGTCGGTTGTTGGTCGATCTCTGAATTGCCAGATATTTTCGAACTAGCTTTATCACTAAATGTATATTGTGATATGATACCCATATCAATGAGGTGGTATTGAGTGCTACACAAAGCCCTACAAGTCCGTCTATACCCATCTATTGAGCAGCAAACACTACTGTCGCAGACATTTGGATGCTCTCGCTGGTGGTGGAATCATGCTTTAAATAAGTCAATTGAAACCTATGAAGAGACGGGTAAGGGGCTTGGACGTTCAGCACTCAATGCACTTTTACCCGCACTCAAAAAAGCAGAAGATACGAAGTGGTTAGCTGAGTGTTATAGCCAAGTATTGCAAGCTACAACACTTAATCTAACCACAGCTTACAAAAACTTTTTTGAAGGTAGGGCGAGGTTCCCTCGGTTCAAATCTAAGCATGGTAAGCAGTCAATTCAGTATCCTCAAAACGTTAAGATTGTAGATGGCAATGTCAAACTACCGGGTAATATCGGGATAGTCAAAGCCAAGATACACCAACCGATTGGGGGAAAGATAAAGACTGTTACCGTCAGCAAAACCCCATCAGGTAAATACTTCGCATCTATCCTAACTGAAGTAGAAGGTGGCATCCCGACTAGGACAGAAGGAAAGATTTACGGTATTGATTTAGGGATAAAACACTTTGCTGTCGTAACCGATGGCGAGAAAGTTTCCAAATACAATAATCCTAAGCATCTTGCCAAGCATGAGAAGAATCTGAAGCGCAAGCAGCAAAAATTAGCACGTAAACAAAAAGGGAGTAATTCACGATACAAATATAGAAAAGCTGTTGCCAAAGTGTACGAGAGGGTTAGTAACTCACGGCAAGATTTTCTGCATAAACTTAGTTACAAGTTGGTCAGCGATAGTCAAGCTGTCATAGTAGAGAATCTTCATGTCAAGGGCATGGTACGCAATCATAATTTGGCTTCATCAATATCTGATTGTGGATGGGGAATGTTTACCAACTTCTTAGCCTATAAGTTAGAACGTAAAGGCGCAAAGTTGATTGAGGTAGATAGATGGTTCCCCAGTTCCAAACTCTGCTCGAATTGTTTCTACCAGATTAGTGAGATGCCGTTAGATGTAAGGGAGTGGACTTGTCCCCACTGCAGCACTCACCATGATAGAGATGGCAATGCTGCAAACAATATTCGGGCAGAAGGTATCAGAATATTAAAGGCGGATGGTGCAGCCGTCTCTGCTGTAGGAGGGGAAGTAAGACCAAAGCTCGGGCGAAAGTCTAAGCTGAGGCATTCGCCATTGATTACAGAAGCTCCCGCTAAATCGGAGTACCGATTTAGCGGTGAGTAGTTCACAAGTTATTCCATTCTTCTAGCGTGATGTGTCGCTCTAGAATACACTCAACCTCCCGAATCATCATTCGTAGTTGACAAACAGAATACTCATCGTTAGATGGAATAGCTAGACGGCAGTGATCGTAAAGCATGAACTGATGCTTTGTTCCAGAAAAAAGCCCCTTAAAACCAAGTTGCCGTAATTTCTGGACAAAATCCCGACGCTTACAGGGCGTCCATCGGCTCAAGGATTGGCTCCTGATTTAGGTCAAGGCTATCTATCACTGGTAGGAAATGCCCAAGCTTAAACCCAAGCAACATCCAGTCTTCCAGTGTTGAGCGTAATTCATCCTCACAGTCTTGCAATGTCGAGCCAAAAGATAGCACTCCCTTAAAACCAGGAATCCTACCTGCAAATGTGTCATCTTCTAGTTTTTCGTAGACCGCCTGTGCGATCGCTGTATCTAAATAGTCGCTGATGATAAAATGTGTAACCATCCATCTCCCGGAAGCGAGATCTTTCTTTATCATTTTACGGTTTCGCCTAGTACCAGAGGCTAAAAAATAAAAAACTTAATGGCACGAAGATAAGGTTTATTTGTGGAGATAGAGAGACGTAGCAAAACGCTGAGTTCGAGATTACCCCTGTCTACCTTAATTTTAACTATTAACGAGCGTGCCACTCAAGATTAACTCACGCACTCTGTACGGGCGGGTTGAACAGATGAATCTGGGACTGAAACAGAACAATCCTTAGCAAAACCCGCCCCTACAACTCAAAACTCAAAACTCAAAACTCAAAACTCAAAACTCAAAACTCAAAACTTAAAACTATTTAATCTCCTCAGCACCTTTCCCAGCTGGCTCAATCACCTGAGCCAATGTTCTTTTCACCCAACACGCTCCAAGGGTCAGGTGTCGTTAAAACTTCAGGTTGTAACTGTACCAAGGCTAAACCAATAACAACAGAAGTCAACCCCAATATTAAAGAGCCTGAAATAACCCGCAAAAATAGCTTAAACCGATTCGGGGGCTGTTGATGCTTGTTCCCTATTGATGTATCCGCCTCCACCAGCAACAACTGAGCTGGCGATTGCGTGTTGAGACTAGATTCCTCCAGGGGGTTGACTTCCAGCGTTACTTCTGTTTTGCTAACGTTGATTAACTGAAATGCCTTTAACTGCCTAAGAGCGTCTAAAATTTCGCGATCGCTAAAAGGCTTTTCTCGATACTCACCTGTCCATGCTTGAAAGTCCTGCAAGTCCACTTTAAGGTTTGTTCCAGTAGCGGCTCGCGGCAGAATCCATTGATACAGAAGGTTCGCGCAGGTTGTCAGTTTAGCTTCTAACATGGGTAGATCTCTACGCTCTGAAACTTGGCAGCAGTAAAAGTATTTACGAGGCTCTTCTTAACTAATTGTTTGCCTCTGCTAGTCTTTAT
>JAHHGU010000056.1 GCA_019359765.1 Aphanothece sp. CMT-3BRIN-NPC111 | reverse complement strand
CTCCCCACTCAGGACGCGATCGCCAAATCCCGTTTGCACCAAAATTCCCCAGCAGCCAGCATTGTGCGCCATATCTACATCTGTCGCCTTATCACCCACCATAAAACTTTGGCTCAAATCTAGATCGTGCTCCCAAGCAGCTGCCACCAGCATGCCTGTATTTGGCTTGCGCCAACTACTCCAGCGACTAAATTCGGGATTTGTGCCTCCTTCTGGGGGGCTGAGATAAGGGCAGTAATAGAGCGCATCTAGCCGCGCTCCCGCTTCCGCTTGCAGCAGATTTGTAAGACGCTGGTGAAGCGCTTCCACATGCTCTGCTGGATAGTATCCCCGCGCCGGCCCAGATTGGTTAGAAACTAAACAGCAGAACATCTGTAGATCGTTGAGCTGCCGCACTGCTTTAGCTACACCTGGGATCAGGTGTAAATCCTCAACACGGTGAATATAACCAGCTTCAACATTTAGCACGCCATCCCGGTCGAGGAATACTGCCGCTCTAGCCACGCCAAATTTGCTCCAGAACTTCTGCGGGTGGGATATCTGCGATCTTTCCAGTTGGAGATTGAAGGGCAATGCAGCGATCGCTTATCGGCAACAATTTTTTCGCATCTGTAGGTCCAAACAGGGCAATTGTATAAGTTCCAACCGCGACAGTTAGATGCATCGGCGCACTATCGGTACATAGCATCAAATTCGCACCTGCAATCATCGCCGCTAACTTCCCGATATCCGGCGGTGATGTTACCTTAACGTCAGGACTTGACTGCATCAGGGCGCTGACCAACGCCTCGTCTTCTGGCCCTTTGACAACCACAACCGGCAGATTTGGCTGTCGCTGCTGAATATTTTCAACGATTTGCTGCCATTTCTTGACGGGGTAGATTTTGTCAATACCTTTAGACTGAGCCATCCGGCTAGAGCCTCCATGAATCAGAATGTAGCCGGTTTCTTGGATGCCCAGTTTTTTCTGTTCGCTTTCTGCCCACTGAATATCTTGTTTAGGGACATTCACTGCCAGAGGCGGACAAGGCGAGTTAATCTCTAAACCTTTGAGTAGGTCATGGTACATATCAGCAGCATACTGCTCAGTTTTTAGCGGCACTGGGTTAGAGAGAAACCGGGAACCTAAGCTGCCGCCGTAACCGATGCGGGCAGGAACCCCAGTTAGCCAGAGTAGTAGTCCTACGCCCCAGCTGCGCCCCAGAGACAAGGCAATGGCATATTCGCGATCGCGAATCACACCCAGTAAGTTGCCCCAATCTGCTAGCCCGTTACGGTCTCTAAAATCAAATGCGATGACTTCATGCACAGACTTGCAAACCCGGTAAGCACCCTTGGCTCTAGGTTCCACAATGACATCAATGTCAGCCTCTGGGTAATTCCGCTTTAGGTCATCGAGGGTCGGGAAAAATAGAATTTGGTCGCCAATCCCGCCAGGGACAAGGGCCAGTATTCGCATCTGTAGTTGATTTAGGTTATTTATCAGCTTAATTCTACTAATAATCCGCCAGAAAGCCTCATCCCTTTGTGAGCGATGATCAATTACAGGATGCGTTTGGGTGTTCAATGCTCCCTGTTTTTCCGATAAAACTATAATTTGTCGTTACTTATAGTCGCAGGCTTAGCACGGTGGGAATTGGAAATTATTGTGAGAGCAAAGAGACACGGGGGTAGGGGCAGGGCTACTTCATTGTCTAGAAAGAAAAATAATCATCAAACTGATCAAACCTTCCGGACTCTGCTTGGGGGACGCGGCCGTCCCCCAACAGGGGGTTTGGGGGGAGACCCCCCAAGTCTGATTTTCAAAGAGTGATAAATTTTCTACCATGAGAATGAATCAGCCCTGGGGGCAGGGGGGCAAGGGAGACACTCGCGACTCTTAAAGACGCCTACATAAGTTGCTGTAGGTCAGAGACATCTGCATTCCCAAAGTGAATGCCGAAAGCCAGATTCACATTTTCTAGCGATGCAACTAACCACGGGACACCGTCTCCGGTAACTGACTCGTAGTGATTAAACAGTATGGAAAATCTCTTTTCTAAGAAAGGCTTGACTTTGTAGCAGATCAGGAGGATTTTTAGTAGCAGACCAGTGGTGGAAGTTGGCCCCAGGTTGGTAATCAGGTCAACAAACACAAAGTGGTTGGGTCGCTGTGGACTTTCCACTACTAAGTAACTCAGCGTCTGACTACAGGTTCGGATGATCAATAGTTCATCGGGCTTCTGAGAATCGCTAGACGGGAAAATATTTTTTAGATGGGTATACAGTCGCTCGTTAAACTGGCCTTTTCCGTAGGCTGGGTTAATTGAATAGGTCAGGTATTCGTAGAAGTCTTCTTTAAAAACTTTATATGAAGGCGTTAGGTCAATGTGGGTCACAAAACGGTGGGCTAAATCTCGGTAAGTATAGGAACCTTCTACTTTCCCCACAAATTGTTTAAGGGCAAAACCCAGTTCGCGATCGCCCAAAAGCGTTGGATTCTGCACCGGCTGTATTCGCCTTACCGATGGCGGTACAGATGCCTGATGGCGCAACAAGGCTTGCTGCACCTGATAATTTACATATTGAGATAAATTGAACTCAAACTGACGCTGCCTCTCCACTTTCATAAGCCAGACGGCATGCTTGTCATAATCACTACTGCCTTCACTCAGGAGACAATGTTCGTACAAATAGGGATAGCGGCGAATTAAGGTTCCTAACGGCTTGGATTGATGGCTGCTGGTATCAGCCCCTTGACTTATGACTTGAACCCTACGCCGCAGCGTCAGGTATTGCTCTGTCTCCGTAAAAAGCTTCAAAAGCTGCCGCAAGCGCCTTGCTACTCGTGAATAGACGAGTCCCGGCGTGCGCTGATTCTCCAACAGTGCCACCAACTGCGAGATTGCTCCTTGCTGTTGGCGTTGCATCTGCCAGTGGTTGATGAGAATGTGGCAGCACCGATTGAAGAAAAACGGGAATTCCTGCTCCACCTGTCTGGAGAGGATTATCTTTTCTAGAGCTAACCAGATTTCCTGGTCATAGTATCCGGTACCCTCAATGAACAGGCGGCGAAAGCGTTCAATCACTTGACTGGGTGGCTCCACTTGGACGCATGAGAGCAGATGATCGTACACTTGCTGCTCTGGAGGGGTAGCTGGTTGAAAGTAACGGTCGGTCAAGGTAGTCTCACTTCCGTGAATGCTCCTAATTACGCACTTGAGTTTCTGCGATATCAGACCGAACAGTTCAGTGCAGCAATATACTTGAACGGGAAAGGCTTTAAAGTAAAAATTATATGCCTAAAGATATTCGACAATATAGCTATTATTTATAATTTTAACGACTTCTTTTGATTTTAGATAAATGCCAGGATGTTTTTACCTGTTAAAGGGCTTGCCTCAAAGGATTCATTTTCGTTTCGAGTAAGATGAAAGCTATTATCTACTATTGGTCAGTGAACAACTAGCTGGCGCTAACGATAGGACGCACGTAGGATAAGAGAGCGAGTTGCTCTTACCGGAAGGGTAGGCTAATGCACGAAGCGCCAACCTAACGCTCAGCTAAATTAATATCTGAGGCTGGCTTTGTCATAAGATCTTAACAACAGGGTAATCTGAGCAATCGCTACTAACACACTGATGAGCTATTATATTTCTCCCCGCTTTCTGGACAAAGTCGCCGTTCACCTCACCAAAAATTTTTTAGATCTTCCTGGGGTCAGGGTACCCCTAATTCTCGGCATTCATGGGCGTAAAGGAGAGGGAAAATCTTTTCAATGTGAGTTAGTTTTCGAGCGGATGGGCGTCGAGGTCATCCATATGTCGGCAGGAGAACTGGAAAGCCCAGATGCTGGAGATCCAGGTCGCTTGGTTCGCCTGCGCTATCGGGAAGCTGCGGAATTGAACCGAGTGCGCCCTGATGATCAACGACTTGGATGCTGGAGCAGGGCGGTTCGATCAAGGCACTCAATACACTGTGAATACACAGTTGGTGAATGGCACCCTCATGAATATTGCCGATAAGCCAACAGATGTGCAACTCCCTGGTAGCTACGACTCAACACCTCTACACCGCGTGCCAATTATCGTCACCGGCAATGACTTGTCCACGCTGTATGCTCCCTTAATTCGGGATGGTCGGATGGATAAGTTCTACTGGGAACCCGACCGAGAAGACAAAATAGGCATCGTCGGCGGTATTTTTGAGCAGGATGGACTTTCTCGTGGCGATCTCGAACAGCTTGTAGATACATTCATAAATCAAGCGGTTGATTTCTTTGGCGCATTGCGATCGCGGCTCTATGATGAACAAATCCGCCAATTCATCCACCAGGTTGGATTTGAACGAGTATCCTCTCGTGTCGTGAATAGTGCTGATAAACCGCCAGAATTTAAAAAGCCTGATTTCCGGCTGTCTCGCTTAATTGAGTATGGAAACATCATGGTTCAAGAACAGCAGCGAGTACAAAATTCGCGGTTAGTAGAAGAGTACAATACAGGTCGCCGCTCCCCTTCTCAAGTAAATGGGGATGCTCCTAATACAACATATATACCCCAGGAAAATAGAAAGTCAGTTGTCCGTAACGAGCTGGCGAACGAGGCACCCGAATCTAATTTCTCTAACCAAGGCAAAGCTTCTGGTAGCGGCAACGGTCAGGTAAAGAATACTCAATTAAGTCCAGAGGTGTTGCAGCAGGTACAAGATATTCTCAGTGGCGGCTACCGCATTGCTCTAGAGTACGCCGATGAGCGTCGCTTCCGCACTAATGGTTGGAAAAGCTGTGCTTCGATTCCGACTAATCAGAAGTCGGAAGCTGTTGCAGCTATAGAAAGTTGCTTGGCTGAGCATAGCGGAGAGTATGTGCGCTTAATTGGCATCGACCCCAAAGTTAAGCGGCGCGTTGTCGAAAAAATTGTCCAACGACCCAAGAGCTAATTTCTCAAAAGAGATCGTGGCGTGTATAAGTTGCAAGTAGGGTGGCTCAGATAGTAAGCCCTACTTTTTTTATGTTGCTATAAGCTTTTATTTGGGATGGGAATTATTCTCCCTATCAACTAAACCTAAGCGTTCTAGTCTCTTAACCACAGTCAGAATCAGTAATACCAGCAAAGTACCAGTAAGACTCGTTAGCCATAAACCACAACCAGTTACCATCCCTAAAGCTGCTGTTGTCCAGAGAGCAGCTGCAGAAGTCAACCCTTTAATTTGTGGCTTATTAGTTCCCTGAACAGATTCATGCAATATCTCCCCAGCCCCCAAGAAACCTACCCCTGTAGCAACCCCTTGAATGGCTCGGCTGACTGCATCAGGAGAGTGAGAACCAGAAGTTTGTAAGGGAATCAGTACAATCAATGCTGCACCTAAGCTGACTAGCATATGAGTTCTTAATCCAGCTGGCTTGCCGCTAAGCTGGCGATTCCATCCAATCATTGCGCCTACAAGCACGGCTATGACAAGTCGGAAAATTAAACTGAGAGATTCGTTAGGGCTAATAAAGATTTCGTTCACCTGTATAGAAAATTAGATTGCTATGCTTTTGTTGGTGCGAGATATTTTTAGAACTTAGTCTGATGAGAGTGACCAAAATAATTCGTAATTCATAACTCCCGGTTTCAAGTCCCTAAATTTATTTATGGAAAACAAATAAATGCTCCCGCATCAATGTCCAAGCCCCTAACTTTAGTTATGAGGTTAATCCAAAATCCTCTCATTGAATGACAAAGGAGGAACAGTTGCCAGGGGAAACTCGGAGTGAACATTCCAGCGCTTACCGTCGTGAATTAGCAGTGTCACCAGGGTAGCGGTGAAATCAAAGTGCAACTCGCGCTGTTGAAACTCTGGCCATGCAGCGCGAAAGTTCTGCTTTGTCAAGTCTCTAAAGGCAACCGTCATGTGAGGGGCAAACGGGCGTCGCTTAGAAACGGGTTCTACAATCCCCAGCGACGCTTCAACCTCAGCCATTAAATCTTTTTGTAAAATTAGCAGTTCCGGTGTCTTCAAGACGTTTATATAGATGACACGGGGTGCAAAGGCACCATACCCAGATAGTGTTATCGGCACCGGAGGGCGATCGCGCTCCGCGCACGGGGAGCGTGCGCCAGCAAACTTACTCAGGCATTGTTCTAGAACCGGCACTGCCTCTATTTCCCATTCAAACGGCGGTTGTAGGGTAATATGTGGAGGAGATTTCTGAGCAGCCCGACTTCCATAGTAGTCAGCGAAGTGCTGCTTAATGCCATTAACGTAGTCTTGAATCTCTTGGGGTGGCAACAAAGCTATAAAGAAGCGGCGTTTTGTTTTATCCAAGGGGTTTGACAAGCAGTAGGATAGCCTTTTGTATTCAATGTATCAGGAAAAAAGGCAATGCCCTGGTTTGTCAAAATAGAAGAAGGCATCGTTGAAAAACCCGTCTTTGACCAACACGTACCAGCACACAAAGCATACGTCCAAGATTTGATTGCCAAGGGACACCAAGCCCGCACCGGCTACTGGAAACAGCGGCGAGGTGGGATGATGCTGTTTGTGGCGGCTTCAATGGAGGAGGCGCAAGCAATCGTAGCCGATGATCCGCTGGTGAAAAACGGCTGTGTCAACTATAAGCTCTACGAGTGGTGCATAGTAGCGGATTGACACTCCCACGACTCCGCGTTGCTGGCATTCGGGGGATTCTTAGTTCGTCATCCAACTGTAACCGGACTCTCCTCTAAACAAAAATTTTGCAGAATTTCACCTGTAGCCTAGCCAATTCCCGCTGGATAATGTTATGCTTTAATTGATCCGGACCCATGCGATCGCAACGCCTAAACCTTGTCAGAGCTTGACCGCAGCAGCAATACAGGATGCTTGTGATAGGCGTGGTATCCGGGTCACTCTATTTAAAAGAGCTATTAAGTTTTTATCAACTCGTGACATCGTATTGATTTCAACCGCTGGGAAATAGTAGCAACGCCAGCGGTTTATCTTGACTGGGTGGGCAATTTCCTAATTTCATGATTATCCTGGATTCAGCAAAGATATAAAGAATCATATTTACTATGGCTGGTTTCGGCGATATCGTCCAAAAAGCGTTTTATCTGGGTGTTGGCTTAGCTGCCTCTGCGGGCACAAAAGCTGGGGAAAAATTAACTGAATTGCGTACCCAGGCTCAAAAATTGGCAGATGAAATGGTAGCCAAGGGCGAGATGACAACAGAAGAAGCCCGTAAGTTTGTCGATGATATGATGAAACAGGCTCAGCAGCCAAGCGTTGAGCAACCTACCAAAACCCCAGAAGAGCCACGCCGTATTGAAATTATCTCTGAGGATGAACCAGATTCGACCCAGGCTAAAGATGTAGATGCGATGCGCCAGCAGGTGGAAGCTTTACAGGAAGAATTACGTCGGCTGCATCGCGATTCTTAAAGCAGTAGCTAGAATGTAGAAGCGCGATACGTGCTACACAGCCTATGCAAAACCGCTTGGTCAAGACTACGCTCGCTGAGTGATTCTCTTAGAATAGTTCAGTAGCCCTGCAAAAGGGATGGTTGTATAACTGAGTGCCAAAAATGGAAGACTGGCCTAAAGATTTTATTGAGATGTTGGATACAGTCGCCTTAGTGGTTGATGAATTCTTCCTTGGGGTTGCTGAAGCAGTCGAGGCTGTTGCTGAGGAAATGCAAAGCACGTTGGGAACAGAAATAGACCAATATTTGCATGAGCTATTTGAACCCATTGCTGATATTTATTCAGAGCTAGAAGATGTTGTCGGCGAGACTGATCAGTATATGGGTTACACCTATACAGAGGAACCGACTGTAGAGAAAAATGCCGCGTGTATTGGTTGCCTTCACTACCACGGTCAAGTATATGGGGGAAGTTTGTTAGTTTGCGCTATGCACCCCTATGGCTGGGACGATAAAAATTGCCCGGACTGGGAATCAAACTAAAATTGTAGCTTCAAACTCCCAACTTCAATAGTTATTGAGGTTGGAAGTGAAAGGTTAAACCTGTAAACTTGTTTGACACCTTAGACAAGTTAACTACTTGTATGTAAAGGCACCTAATTATTTGTACGATGAGTAGAGCGCCAGCGTTACCCATCAAATCCTTCCTAGTGTTGGGTGCAATTTACCTCAGCCTAACTTACATGGGTATGGAGTTTAGTTAAGTTGGCTTAGTTATCACATCCGCAGCTTGTGCTTGCTAAAAAAGCCTAAATGCTGGCGTTTGACAATCTAAAATCTAAAATTTTTATGACTAATTCCCCAACTCAGCCACAGTTATCGTCTGAGGCCCAAACGCCAGAAATGAAATACGGCGAACGTAATATTGCTGAGGGACAGCTAATAACTTTCCCAAACCCGCGCATAGGACGTCGCTACGATATAAATATCACTTTGCCGGAATTCACCTGTAAGTGTCCTTTTTCTGGCTATCCAGATTTTGCCACCATCCATGTTACATACGTCCCTGATGAGCGAGTGGTGGAGTTAAAGGCGTTGAAGCTTTATATCAACAGCTACCGCGATCGCTATATTTCTCACGAAGAATCTATTAATCAAATCCTAGATGACTTTGTGGCTGCTTGCGACCCATTAGAAGCGACTATCAAAGGCGATTTTTCCCCGCGAGGTAATGTCCACACCGTTATAGAAGTGCGTCACCAGAAGCAGGGTTAAATCTATCGCTGTTAAGAAATTGCTTACAGCACTGGCAGGTGGACGTCACCAAGCAGCACTGCCTGCCTAGCACCCGTGACTTGAGGCAGATTGCCAGCTATGCCCAAATCACGCCAATAGGCGAGAACGGCAAAGGCGATCGCTTCTTTAAAATCTGCACTCATACCAACCTCATCAGTAATTAACACCGGCACCTTTTCTAGTAGTGCTTGCAGGCGTTGTTTTAAGTAGAGATTGCGACTACCACCGCCACACAATAGCACCTCGTCCGGCATCTGGGGGAGGAAGGTGCGGTAGCTGTGAACAATTGAGGCCGCCGTGAGTTCCGTGAGGGTAGCTAGTAGATCAGCCGGACTGAGAGCATAAGTCTCAGCATCTGCCAAACACTGCTGTAGATAATCAGCACCAAATAGCTCTCTACCTGTAGATTTAGGGGGCGGTTGCAGAAAAAAGTCTTGCTGAAGCCATTGTTCTACGAGAACATGACAGGGAGTACCAGTAGCTGCCCAAGCTCCGTCTTTGTCGTAGGTTTGGGTGCCGCCAGATAAGTCTTGTACTGCTAAATCCAACAGACTATTGCCAGGGCCAGTATCCCAGCCGCATACACCTGCTTCCCAGTTATTAACACTGCGAGCCGGTAGATATGCCACATTACCAATACCACCGATATTTTGAATACATCGGTGCCGTGTCGCATCTCCCAACGTATAAGCGTCAATTTTTGGCACAAGTGGGGCAGCATGTCCACCAGCGGCAAGATCGGCCGCCCGGAAGTTATCCACAGTTTGGATGTTGGTCAGCTGAGCAATTAAAGCGCCTCGACCCAACTGAAGGCTGTATCCCATTTGAAAACCCAATTCATTCTGAGTATGGGGGGGGCGGTGGTAAACGGTTTGTCCGTGAGAACCAATCAGTTGGGCGGGAGTATTTCCGTTTTGAATAGCCAGGGCAGCTTGGGCAAATTGAATTGCGATCGCATCATCTAATTGGGCAAACTCTGCCATAGACAGAGATGCACCAGCGCAGACCTCCAAAATTTGCTCTCTTAGTGTTGCTGGGTAAGGGTAAGTGGTTCCAGCTAGAAGCTTTACTTTCAAATCTATATCTGTACCGCCAACCTCTACCAAGGCGGCATCAATGCCATCGGCTGACGTGCCGCTCATTAAACCAATTACACGTTTCATTTTTAGGGATCGAGGGGCAGGGGACGTAATCTCGTGTCCAGTTGCATCAATAGCGAAACAGCAAGGAGACAAAGAGCTAGCGCCGCAGGAAATCGCTCTCGCTGCATACTAAATGTCGGCATTCCCCTCCTATTAAGGCTAGTGCCTATAACGGGAGGGGAATGCCGACCAGTATAAAACGTGCGTAGCACATCCGCTACTGCTGCCACAGTGAACAAAATAATTATTTCGGGTTGATAGGTGGCTTGGGATTGCCAAGGGTGTAATCGCGGCAGGCTTTGGTATCGACAGATTGCCCACCCTTAGGATTGCAGGGATTCTTCTTTTTCTCTGCCTCAGCTTCCGAGCTATTGCTTGGCAACGTAGGGTTTTTAATTTTCTCCCATGGGCACTTGACGGGTCTACCAAGAGGATCATGGCACGGAACTCTTTGCTGCACTTCACCACCGCTCGGTGTGGTTAGCAACTGCTGCTGTGCCATAGCACCGGGAGAGAGCAGGGCACTTATCAGCAATGAAAAACCAATGATTGTCGTGTTTATGTGATGCATTCTGAATCTTCCTTCTAGTATCTTTGTGTCTACACTGACTCTGTAGTGTGGACTTTCCTGGTTTATGCACTTGCCGAAATATCGGCTGTGTCATAAACGAGGAAGTAGCGGACACAAACGACTAGCGCGATCGCAGCCTCGACCTTTGCTCATAGCGAACAAACTTGCACCGCTTGATCAGATATCGTAGAAGCGCTGTTTTCTTACAGTGGGCGGCACCGCAACCTACTTAAAGTCTTTCTGGTCACTGATAGGTGAGGAATGTGAGTTTGGAGAATTAAAGAAGGCGATCGCGTATTCTTCTCAATCAAGTGAGGCGACAACTACTCAAACCCATGCCAATCGAGATTCAGAAGAATAGAGATCATAAAGGACAGTAGCAATAACAGCACCAACTCGGACGGCTGAGTTAGTCGTTTGAGTTTCACACGTGACATTTTTATCTCTGATAGCCCCGACAACTATGAATGAAAGAATCTTTGCACTCGAAGCTCATGTTCGCTTCTCCAATCAAGAAGCTACTGTTACTGAAATTGTTATTACTGAAAACTCTAGCATTGCTGTTTGGGGAGTCCAACCTGGGCAAATGGTTCAAGCTCACTATCACCCGGATGGGCAAGATACATGGGTGATGCTGCGGGGTACTTTAACTTATTCTCTGGGAAACGGTCAGAGCCAAACTTTGGGCGTTGGTCAAATTGCTTTGGCAGACAAAACATTTATTCACGGAGCTGTGAATGAGGGTACCGAGAATGCTGTATTTGTTTCTATCTATTCTGCTCCCCAGATTGGCTATGTAAAAGCATTGCCCTAAGAACCTATTGGAAAAATCCGTTTCAGTGGCTGAATACTTTCTGAGAGCTGTGATTAAAAATATAAAATATCTGGCTTACCCAAAAAGCGCGATCGCTACTTTTAATCAAAAGGCGTTGCTGAATTATTGCGTCGATCTGCAACGCCTCTGATATAAAAGTTAAACAATGACACTGCTAGCCTTAATCTGCTATCGATTAGCACCCAACTCTTTTAATTTCCTAAATAGCGCTGCAAGAAACTCTCCAACGATTCCAGCTTGAGGTTAAAAATCGACTCTAGGTTTTGAATATCATCCGGCGTGCAGAAAAATTCATTATCTAGCAACGTCCGGAAGGTGCCGAGGGCTTTTTGAGCCTTGGGATTCAACAGCCCAATCGCACTTCGCAACCCATCAAGCATAAACAGGGGTGCGTTAATTACAATCGGTTCCCGGTTGAAGATGCGACCAAAGATGCGGGGAATATCCTGACGCTGTAAGATATCTGGCCCTCCTACAGGAAAAATTTGATTCCGCGCACCTTCAACCGTAACAGAGTCCACGGCAATCTGTGCTAAGTCGTCAGTACTGACAATCGAAGTACGGCTTTTAGGGTCGCCAATTAGCAGGTAAATCCCCGTCTGCCGAAACTGTTGGGCTAGCGGCAGAAGATTTGAGGAAAAACCCGAAGGGCGCAAGATGGTGTAATTTAATCCACTTTCTTGCAGATATTGTTCCACTGCCCGCTTTGCCTTAAACACTGGTGCATCCTGATACCCCCGTTCAGCTCCCAGTACGGAGATGAAAACGAAATGCTCGACGCCTGTCTCCTTTGCCTGGTCAATCAATTCAATATTGGCGCGGTAATCTAGTGCCTGAGCATTACTATCGGAGCCATGAGCGCTGATGATGTAGCGGACGTCTTTACAGGCTTTCTGAATATCTTTGTCTTGTAGCAAATCACCAATAAATATCTGGGCACCTTGATGTTCTAGTTCCCCGTAGCGAGACATGAGGCGGACAAAAGCTCGCGCTGGCATCTCCCGCTCTCGTAGCAGCCGAACGATTCGATTGCCTAATCCTCCAGTGGCTCCAGTGACTAAAAACATAACAGTGGTTCCTTAGATACAGGGTTCAATGTGAAATCAGGAGCAATACTCAACTTAAAATCTCTCAAATGACCGCTCCTGATTCATATACTACTTATCTAACCCCGACTACTATACTGGGTTAGAACAGCAGCTATGCCCTTAGATTGGTGATTTTCAGTTTTGCCGACTGTTAGCTTCTAAATAACTATGCATCCACTGTTGCTAGAGCTTACGGTTTATGGCTATGGATAGATTGCTCTCAAAATTAACACGTGGACAGCTCGAACAAGTCCTATCGCAGCGTATCCAGGCTCTGTACCTAACTCAGCTGGGGCATCGACCAAGTAAAGTGAGTTGTGAAGTATTTGATGACAATCTGGCAATTGTTATCGAAGATTCTATTACCCCATCTGAACAAATTCTGCTGAACAATGGTCAGATGCAGTTGGCTCAACAAGTGCGGTCAGATTTAGATAAAGCCATTCAACCTCAGTTAAAGGAACTGATTGAAGAGGTGATGAATGTGCCTGTGATAGACCTGCTTAGCGATGCTACCTTAGAAACAGGTCGTGCTGGCACTATCGCTGTCTTGGCTGCTGTACCTCAAGTTCGTAATCCCTCTTCTATATCCAAAGGTCGCTCGCCAGATAATGTTCAACCCAGGTAGCGACGAATCAGCGCTTCCATCTCTTCGAGGATATATGGCTTGCTGATATAGTCATTGCAGCCCGCTTGAAGAATGCGCTCTTTGTCTTCTTCTCTTGCCAAAGCGGTCACGGCTACGACTGGAATTGCCATGGTTCTTGAATCTTGCTTGAGTTGAGAGAGAATCTGAAGACCATCTACGGGATACAACATTATATCCAGCAGAATCAAATCGGGCTGTTTGCTTCGTGCTGCCAAGAGAGCTGTCTCACCGTCCATTGCTGTAATTACGCTGCAATTAAGCGACTCTAGGGTATAAGCCATGAGCACTAAGTTATCTTCATCATCATCGACTACCAAAATTAAAGGCATTTTGGCTGTGCATGCTTGACCGCTGCTAAAAATATATTTATCGTCGCTAGCGTGGGAAAGTTTCAATGCATCCATGCTGTATTCCTGGGAAGTAGTGCGACTGTCATGTCAATCTCACCAGAAGAGGTAAGGAGGCACTCCCCAAGCGGCTAGGCGGCGCTTGCAATGGACTGGCTCGTAGCTTAACCACTAGGTGGCGAAGTCGTTGCTTTGATTGAGGAAAAGACCCGCCAAGCTAATGGGCATATTCTATTCTTCTCAATATTACATAAAATAATCAAAAAACTAAAGATTTTGTGAAGAACCTAGAACTATTGTTAGCATGCCTTGCTGTAGAGCACCTTGCTGCAATTGGCGCACTAAAATAGAAATCTCATCATGGGGAGTAGCAAGGCAACAGAAGAGGAAACGAAAAGGCTACCCCATATACTTTGGGATTGGAGGGCGCAGTCATGGCGATCGCAACGATTAACCCAACAACTGGGGAAACGCTACGCACATTTGAGCCACTGACGGATAAGTTGATAGAGGCAAAGCTAGAGCAGGCACAACAAGCGTTTGAGCAATACCGCTGGACGCCCTTAGCTCAAAGGGCGGAGTGGATAAACAAAGCCGCTGATATTTTAGTTCGCGATCGCGAGAGATTTGGCAAAATCATGACCCTAGAAATGGGTAAGCCATTGAAGGCGGCGATCGCAGAAGTGGAAAAAAGTGCCTTAGGCTGTCGTTATTATGCGGAAAACGCACCTAAATTTCTCGCAGATGTCCCAGCATCCACCGATGCCAGCCATAGCTTTATCCGCTACCAACCATTAGGGCCAATTTTGGCGGTGATGCCCTGGAATTTTCCTTTCTGGCAAGTATTCCGCTTTGCAGCACCAGCACTGATGGCGGGTAATGTGGGCTTACTTAAACACGCCTCCAATGTGCCCCAGTGTGCCTTGGCAATAGAAGAAATTTTTCAGCAGGCAGGTTTTCCATCTGGGGTGTTTCAAACCTTGCTGGTAGGTGCAGATAAAGTTGCCGCTATTATTGCGGATGAGCGGGTTAAGGCTGCTACCTTAACCGGGAGTGAGTCTGCTGGGGCAAGTCTGGCAGCAGTAGCTGGTAAGCACATAAAAAAAACTGTCTTGGAGTTAGGAGGGAGCGATCCGTTTATTGTTTTAGAAAGTGCGGACATGGAAGCAGCTATGGAAACAGCTGTCACGGCGCGGATGTTAAATAATGGTCAATCTTGCATTGCCGCCAAACGGTTTATTGTCGTGGATGCGATCGCGGATGAATTTGAGAAACGCCTCGCAGAGAAATTCCAAGCCCTGAAAGTAGGAGATCCGATGAATCCAGAAACAGATCTCGGACCCTTGGCAACCCCATCTATCCTCCAAGATTTAGACCAACAAGTGCAAGAGTGCATTACCAAAGGGGCGCGAGTTCTAGCTGGGGGAAAACCTTTGGGCGATCGCCCAGGTAATTTTTATCCAGCTACTATTCTCACAGACTTTCCAGCGGGAACACCCGCTGACAATGAGGAATTTTTTGGTCCAGTAGCGTTGCTATTTAGGGTGGCAAGTATTGATGAAGCGATTCAACGGGCTAATGCGATTCCTTTCGGGCTGGGAGCGAGTGCTTGGACAACGGATGAGGAAGAACGCGATCGCTTAATTAACGAATTAGAAGCAGGTGCAGTATTTATCAACGGCTTAGTCAAATCAGATCCACGTCTACCTTTTGGCGGCATCAAGCGTTCTGGATATGGGCGTGAACTTGGCAGCCAAGGTATTCATGAGTTTGTGAATATCAAAACTGTTTGGGTGAAATAAATGATTTGGTAATTGGTGATTGGTCATGTCGCTGCGCTCCAATTCGTAATTCGTAATTCGTAATTAATACCCCATAAATAAATTTAGGGGCTTGAACATTGATACGGGAGCATTTATGAGTTTTCCCTAAATAAATTTAGGGGCTTGAAACCGGGGATTACGAATTATTTTGGTCAAGAGTCAACCAACTCAGGACAAAGGATAAGGAATGAACACTGCTGAATTATTAGTACGCTGCCTGGAAAACGAAGGAGTACGCTACATTTTTGGGCTTCCTGGCGAAGAAAATCTGCACGTACTTGAGGCAATCAAGCATTCTTCAATTCAATTTATTACGACACGTCATGAGCAGGGTGCAGCCTTCATGGCCGATGTCTACGGTCGCTTAACCGGACAAGCTGGGGTTTGCCTTTCTACGCTCGGTCCAGGGGCAACTAACCTGATGACTGGGGTAGCTGATGCCAATCTAGACGGTGCCCCTCTAGTGGCGATTACAGGGCAGGTGGGAACAGACCGGATGCACATTGAATCTCACCAATATCTAGATTTGGTGGCAATGTTCTCACCAGTAACCAAATGGAACGCCCAGATCGTCAGACCCAGCATTACACCGGAAATTGTCCGTAAAGCGTTTAAACGGGCACAGGCAGAAAAACCAGGCGCGGTTCATATTGATGTGCCGGAAAATATTGCCGCCATGTCTGCCTCTGGTGAACCACTTAGCAAAGGCGACTTGGAAAAAACTTATGCCTCCTTCCGCAGTATTGAGCAGGCAGCCCAAATTATCTCCCAAGCTACGAATCCCCTAATATTAGTGGGGAATGGAGCTATCAGGGCTAATGCTAGTCAAGCTTTGGCGGAATTTGCCACCCGAATGAATATTCCTGTGGCTAATACCTTCATGGGCAAGGGAGCAATTGCATATACTCATCCTCTGGCGCTGTGGAGCGTGGGTTTGCAGCAGCGAGATTACATCAGCTGTGGCTTTGATCAAACTGATTTAGTAATTGCCATTGGTTATGACTTAATTGAATATTCTCCCAAGCGGTGGAATAGCGATGGCAAGATTCCGATTATCCATATAGGGGCTGTTTCTGCTGAGATTGATAGCAGCTATATTCCGATAGTCGAAGTCGTGGGGGATATTTCCGATTCGCTCTCAGAAATTTTAAAACGGGCGGATAGAACGGGCAAACCAGAACCTTATGCTTTGCAATTAAGAGATGATATCCGGTCAGACTACGAACAGTATGCCAACGACGATGGTTTCCCAATTAAGCCGCAAAAACTACTTTATGACCTGCGGCAAGTGATGCGACCGGAGGATATTGTCATCTGTGATGTGGGCGCTCACAAGATGTGGATGGCACGGCATTATCACTGCGATCGCCCGAATACTTGTATTATATCCAATGGGTTTGCGGCAATGGGGATTGCTATTCCAGGTGCGATCGCGGCTAAGTTAGTTTCTCCCCAACAGCAGGTAGTCGCCGTGACAGGAGACGGGGGATTTATGATGAATTGCCAAGAATTGGAAACAGCCCTTCGTGTCGGCACTGCCTTTGTTACCATCATTTTTAATGATGGGGGCTATGGCTTGATTGAGTGGAAGCAACAGAATCAATTGGGCGAGTCAGCTTATGTCAAGTTTGGCAATCCGGATTTTGTCAAATTTGCCGAAAGTATGGGTTTAAAAGGATACCGAGTAGAATCCACGGCTGAATTTATTCCTATCCTGAAAACGGCTCTAGCTCAACCAGTACCCTCGGTAATTGACTGCCGAGTAGACTACCGGGAGAACCTGCGTTTCACCCAAAAAGCTGGTGAGTTGAGTTGTGCTATTTAGCTATTAGCGATTAGCAATTAGCGATTAGCTAAAAACCAAGCCGCCCACTCTTGAAGGCGGGGCATATACCAGGCTAACAGCACTCCTGCTAACTGCTAATTATGATGAAAATTGCTACTTGGAATGTTAATTCGATTCGTAGCCGCCTAGAGCAAGTGGTGCAGTGGTTGCAGGAAAATTCTGTAGATGTTCTGTGTTTGCAGGAAACCAAAGTTGTAGATGCTGACTTCCCGCGATCGCTTTTTGAGCAATTGGGTTATCACCTCTACATTTCTGGACAGAAATCCTACAACGGTGTCGCCATAATCAGTCGCTCACCCTTGGCGGATGTCAGCACCGGGTTTGCACCAGTGCTAGGCGACAATAACATCGGAGAGCTAGACGAGCAAAAGCGGGTAATTACCGGCGTTTTAGATGGCATCCGCATTGTCAACCTCTACGTCCCCAATGGTGCTGCTGTAGATAGTGAGAAATACTATTACAAACTCCGCTGGCTCAAAGTCTTGCGCGACTACCTGCAAACTCTCCTCCAGCAGCCAGCCGAAGTAGCCCTTAATCCAAAAGCCTCTAGCGCAGCGGTGCAAAGCGCTATCCAAAATCCAAAATCGCTCTGTGTCTGCGGTGACTTTAATATTGCCCTAGAAGACCGAGATATTCACGACCCAGCCGCCTTTAAAGGTCGGATCATGGCTTCTGAGGCAGAGCGCCAAGCCTTGCGCTTGGTTCTAGAGTTGGGTTTGGCAGATGCGTTTCGGAAATTTACAGCGGAAGGCGGACACTATAGCTGGTGGGATTATCGTACTGGGGCATTTCGAGGCAATCGAGGTTGGCGGATTGACCATCACTACCTGACACCTGACCTTTACGAGCGGGCAATCAGCTGCAAAATTGATTCAGCGCCAAGAAAGCTACCGAAACCCAGCGACCATACCCCAGTGATTGTCGAGTTTTAGCAACAAGCCCAACCAAAAGTTAATATTTCTTTGTGTTCCGGGCATTGGGTAACGTGCCCACAGCCCATATCTCCAAACATATAGGGCAGGTTGTCCTCAGAGTCAATCTGGAAGACAAGCTGCATCCTGCGGTTGCATTGAGGACACTCAGGATACTCTATACCTTGAATCCAGTATGGATAGCCAGCTAGCTTATCACCTGGCAGGGCAGTAGATACCTCTTCAGCTTCAGGTGCAGAATCTATTGGTAAATCTTCAGTGGCTAATCCTACTAACGGACACTCAATTCGTACTGTCTTAGCTGAAAAGTTGTAATTGAAAATTAACCCCAGTTCTTCCTGCTCTTCAGGGCTAGGGTAGTCATTTAGTTGCGTCCATCCCACAATTGTCTTGGCTGGAAAGGAAGGATAGCCTTCAGATGGCAATGATTGGGGATTCCCCGTCGGCTGCACAAGGCGAACCAGCTTGGTATTTTCCAACGGCATATAGCTGTCGCCGTCAGTACAGTAGAACATTTGCAGTAGTCCGCTACCAAATCGACCTGATAGTTCTTCTGGCAGTTGATTGAGATTGAGTTGCAAAAATAGCGGCATCAATGCCTGACAAGTACCACAGCGAGGGTAGGGTTCATTTTCAGCGAGCCAAGGCATTCCAGAAAACTTGGAGGCATCGGCTCCCCCATCCCCCTCTTCTACAATTGGTTTCCATGTCGAACGATGATGGGCATCCCGCCAGGGAGCCAACTGAGCGAGAATTTCTTCTGGTTCCATACAACCTCCTCAAGTTGGAGCAAACACTGCTAGCTTTTAGCAGACAACTCTTTTCCTATCTTTGTATAGATTTAACTGGGGTGAGAATCGCCGCCGCCGGTTAGTAGAGACGTTCCGGCGGAACGTCTCTACAGTTAGTCGCGATCGCTAAGGAAGCTCCACAAAGGCGCTAATGCTTGGTGGTAGTTGCGTATTCAGACGCAGATTCAGCCCCGGTGCTGATAGTGACTGGGCATAGGCAGATGTCAAAAAGGGTTCGTAAGTTTTTGCCTCCGGCGTTAGCTGTTTGATAAATGCCAAACTAACACCGCGAACTAGCTGCCGCACTGGGTAGGCCTTTTCACCAGTAATCTCTGGCACCAGGGTGTTTTTAGCCAACTCAGGATTGAGATTTCCTGGGTCACCCACACTCAAGTGAGTGCCACCAATAGCAGTGACGAGATACTTGGAACCGCTCAGTTTAGCAAAGGGACGCAGCTGATGGGTTAGTGCTGGTGTCAGGGCATCGGCGGTGCTAGTCCAGATTAAGGTTGGGATAGTAACCTTAGCCAAACCATTTTTACCAAATATGTTTCCAGATACGGGATTGAGCGCGATCGCCTGCACTACACGCTGATCCCGCAGAGTCACACGCCGCTCTGATAACTCACTGGCAGCACACTGCAACCAATCTCCCCCAGCCTTAGAGAGTACGCTGCGCTCTTTGCAGAACTGCCGCAACTCGTCTAAATTTAGTTCTGCCCCAGCTAAAGCCAAAACGGTATAGCCCCCCAATGAGTGACCGATAGCCGTCACTTGTTGGGTGTTGAGCCTGCCCTGGAGAGGACCTGGTTGCTGGTTTAGTTGAGTCAACTGGTCAAGCAAAAAGCTGATATCCTTAGGTCGCTCAACAAACTCCGAGGCCGGTAATAAATTGCTGGGATTACTACCAATTGAGGCAACGCTAAGCCCGCGAATATTGCTGTCTGCATGATCTATAGCCGCAACGGTGAGACCGTGGGAAGCCAGATGACGAGCTAAGTATCCCAAAAATTCCCGGTTGGCACCAAAGCCGTGGGAGATGACAACTAAGGGTCCAGTTGTAGTGTCGTTCCAGTATATATCCGCCGGGATGGTGCGGTTCCGTCGCTGGTCTTGCAGGGCAAGTGTCTGCTTGTGTACCATTTTTGATCCCGCCGCTGCTGGGTCAAAACTGGGCTTGAATGAACTATTAGGGGCACTTAGTTCGCGCTCCAACAAGGAAGTAACGGCTTGGCTCTGCAAATAGGGGGCGTTGATCTGGAGGGCGATCGCGATCGCGGAACTTGCATCCACTGTAATATTCTCATCTGGATAAGCCCGCAAGAAACTGATCGCACTCATGCCGTTAGCTTGCCGCATTGCCAACGCTAAGCCCACCCGTACTTGCTCAACGCTACTATTAGGCACAGCAACGCGAATTTGCTTGATTAACTGTTCTCCATTTGGTGAACGGAGCAAGTCATCAATAAATTTATCTGCCAAGTTGGGATCTATTTGCAGACGCCTGCTCAACATTTCCTGCACCTGTGGCGTTAGCAAGGGGGCGTAAGGTTTCAGAGATGTAGACAATTTGCCTGTTTTGGCAAATTCCTCTAAATCTTCAATATCCACCGACTGCTCAAACGGTCCGAGGCGCAATGTTAGCCGTTCTGCCGCTAATACCGGCGTAGCAGCGCCCCAAGAGAGGGCGATAACTCCACTCCAAAGTAAGCTTTGGGCGATATACCGGACACCGCTAGCCTTCCCGTAGATGCCCAGAGAGCCTTTTAATAACGGCGTGTGCTGTGGCAATCTTGATGCTGCCTGTTTTTTCAAAGCCAGACGTTGAAACGTTTTGCCCCGAAACCAGTCAAGCTTTAACTTCATGATTTAATTACAATAAGGTTCTAGTCGAGAGGGGGCGGTTAAGTGGGTAGAAGCAATGCGCGAACAATTGTTCCTACACCCTTCCTATCTCCAGGTTAGCTCTCTAGAATTCAGGTGGTGGCAAATTTTCAGGCACACAAGCCGCTCCTAAGTTTTTACCGCAGATGAATGCAGATGGAGGCTTTCTTTACGTAGATAATTGGGGAATCTCACTGCTATAGCTGCCTCAGCTGCCGCTAATGTGAATCACAACTTCACGGATATGACCGCGCTGCCGATGTTCCCATAGGTAGATTCCCTGCCATGTTCCTAGCAGCAATTTACCGTTAGCGATAGGAATTTGCTCTGAGGTGTGGGTGAGAGCGGTACGGATGTGGGCTGGCATATCGTCCGGGCCCTCGGTGCTATGCAAGTAATTGTCATGCTCTGGAACCAGTTTGGCGAGAAAATTGGCTAAATCCTTGAGGACGTCTGGATCGGCATTTTCTTGAATGACTAAGCTGGCAGAAGTATGGCGCAAAAAGAGGGTACAAAGCCCTGTCTCTACTCCTGACTCAGCGACTACTGCTTGAACCTTGGGGGTAATTTTGCAAAATGACTTGCCGCTAGTTTTAACTTCGAGCCGATGTTGATAGTGGGTCATACCAATTTTGGATTTGGGATTTTAGATTTTGGAGCGATCGCCTTTGGAATCGGTTGGTTGTTAGGTACTAATTATTTTGAAAATAGCTGACAACGGCGTGAGCGATCGCTTCTGTCCCATCTTTAGCCAGAGGCTGGGATTGACGCGGCGGCTGCATAGGTTGATGTAAAAACTCCCAGTTTCCCTGAAAAAATTCTGCTGGTGTGAGAATTTGATGGTCAGCATGATTTTGGATGCCTTCTATCAATAAGCGAGATTCTGCAAAATCTTCGCGGGTTATCGAAACAATGGGAACGTTTAACCGTAAGGCTTCCGCAAAGGTGCTGTAGCCCGGTTTGGACATCACGCGATCGCACACAGGCATAAAATCCACTGGGCGATATTGGCGATTGGTAACTTTGAGCAAGTTGGATAAATCCGGTGCTTGGCTGTCAAAGGTGATAAATTGCCAATCTGGAAATTGTCGTAAATTCTCATAGGGAATTTGCTGTAGTCCCAATCCCCCAAAGGTGAGCAAGACGGTGCGTTCAGGGGGCGTTGAGAGACTAAAATCCTGCCGTAGTTGGGTGTCGGAGTATCGCGGGTTGCCCCCGGTTAAACCGACATCGGTAATATTTGGAAAGGCACTCATAGATTCGTGGAAGGGCAAGCGAAATAGGCGATCGCCGAAGGCGGGTCTTCGACCATCGCACTTTCCATAGCACTCAAAGATCCAATCTGCCATTTCTATAAATTCCCCGCCCCAATCTCGGTAGATAAAGTCCCAGCCAAAGTTACTCATCATCCACCCTGGAATATTGGCAGCTTTAGCAATAACTGGAGCTAAAAAGGGAATATCTCCTAAAATTAATCCCACTCTGTTTTGACGAATAAAGTTAACCTCACCCGCAACAATCGAGTTTTGTTGCTTACGAATCTGCCGCAGCTTTTCCAAAGTGGCATCTTTATCCATATTTAAACTATCTGGCTGAATAACACCCACATCAAAGGCGCGGGGGCGATGAATAAAGTCGCCTGGAATGTAAGACTCTAATAACCAGCGCGGTGCGGTTGTCACCAGAATGAGGAGAATGTCTGGGTTAAGGCGCTGAATTTCTGCGGCGACAGCAGCGGTGCGGACTGTATGGCCGAAACCGTGGCTGGTGATTGCCACATATAAAACTGGTCGAGGCATAATTAAATTTGGTATAAGGCGGCTGTTTTTAGGACTAGACCATTATCTTCGATTAATTAAGCAAGAGGAGGAATTCGCATCTGGGAGCAAATACCAAGCTGTGCCATGCTCGAAACGCGATGGTCGTTCGCGTAGCGTCCCCCAGGGAAAACCCGCATAATTGCGATGCGCCAAAATTCAAACACCGCAGTTTGAATGGTAGCCAGATGATAAAGTTTTAAAATCTGGAAAATTCTTTGAGATACTGCCTGACTACAGGTGGCTAGGTTGGGTTGAAGCAAGGAAAAAAACATCTATTTACACTTACAATATTCTCCATTTATATGATGACAATACGATGATTGGACGGATAGCGATCGCCCCACCAAAACTCCATCAACAGAAGCTCAATAATCCTCCGCATCGCGATCTCACCCCCTATTGACTTTACCGTCTCAAAATTCGCCGCTTATGGGGAATATTCCTAATTTCAGGAGAGGTGGTGAGAGTCTTTTTCTCTTACCTGCTACTCTGAAATAAAGCTATATGGTCACGAGGTATATGGATTTTGCTAACTGCTGAACAAGGTATCCGGTGTGTCATACTATGCCAATCCTTGACCAATACATTTACCCCTATTTTCGTTGTCCGTCTTGACGAGCGAACAGGTAACTTGTTTCTTCTGGCGGGAGATAACCTAGAGATAGAAATCTACCAGAATGGTCTTTGGAGGTTTTTGTGATCAAGCCTGACTTTAGTAGCATGGCTAAAATTGAGCTAAGAGCTTACGTCATTGCTCACCCCAACGATAAGGCAGCGTTTCATGCCTTTGTTGACCGCTTTACCTCTGAAGCGTCTCCAGAGACTTTTGACATCCCTAAATCAAATGCTGAGGTTGAGGAAGTTGAAACCTTGATTAGGCAAAAGCTAGAGCAACTGAAAATAAGCTAGTGCTAGAGAGAGTTTGAGTTGCTGCGATCGCGGTGGTTTAACAAGCGGCGTTTAGGTTTGCAAAACGCGCCGTAGGCATTTGCACTTGGCAGCAAATACCAAGCGGTGCGATCAGGATTGCTCTAAAAGCAGATGTTAGTCTCCTTGATTGGACTTGCGTTAGAAGAGGCGTGATTTAAATGCTGCCGGATGATTGCCACAGGGTAAAAGCTTTATAGTTGTCGATTGGCTATGCTCTTAGCTTAGATTTAGCAAAACTTTTGAATCGCTTTAACCAGGTGGTCAATTTCAGATTCTAAGGTGAAATAATGAATTGAGGCGCGGACGCAATCAGGATCGCGGATGGTTCGCACTAATATTCCTTGATTCTCCAAAAATTGTACTAACTTGGCGTGAGATTGATTAGTAAGTTGGAAGGAAACCAGACCTGATTGAGGAGGAGTTTTCCGCAGACGAATTACTTCAGGGATTTCTGCTAACCGTTGCCACAAATACTTACTTAAATTTAGGATTTGCTGGTAACGTTGTTGTTGGGTTCCCCATTGTTGGTGAGTGGAAATTGCTGCCCGAAGTCCAGCATATAAAGGATAGGCAGATGTCGCCACTTCATACCTTCGTGCATCTGGTTGCCAACCTTCAGGTTGACCGGATGGATTAATAATAATGCCGCGCCAGCCAATAAAGGTTGGATGCAAACTTTCTAAGGCATTTGGTCGCACATAAAGACCGCCCACCCCTTCTGGCCCACACCACCACTTGTGACCAGTGAAGGCATAAAAGTCAACCCCGATCTCAGTTAAATTTAACGGCAGCAGACCTACAGATTGAGCCGCATCTATCAAAAGTCTCACTGGCTGGTTAGCGCTGGCATAGCTGTGTACAGCGTCAGTAATCTCAGCGAGTGGCAAGACTTGACCTGTGTTCCAGAGGACATGGCTTAATATTACCAAGCGGGTATTAGGTCGCAAATGCTCTGTAACTACAGTTACCGGATCTCCCTCATTTAAGGTCGCCATCAGCAGGCAGAAGGAGACTTCGATGTTAAATCGCCGCTGAATTTCCTGCACCCCTGCGATTATTCCTGGGTGTTCGCAATCAGAAAGCAGTACGTGATCGCCAGGTTTCCAGTCAATGCCCCATAGGGCAATATTGCAGCCTACGGTAACATCCTCGGTTAGGGTAATGGTTTCAGATGGGACATTGAGGGAGGATGCGATCGCCTCTCGCGTCTGCTTAGCCTCCTGCACTACCCAAGCATTTACCTCCCCTGAAAACGGCCCCCCACGCTGGATGTATTCATAGGCTTGCTGGATAGCCTCCAGAGATGCCTGGGGCATTGGTCCTTGCCCCCCATAATTGAAATAAGCTTTATTAGCTAAAGCTGGAAACTGCTGTCTATGAGACTTTAGTAGCGTTTGTGCTGAGGAAATGCCTGTCATAGTATCAAAAAAAACCTGTTACCCACAGCCTTTAGCTTACGGCTGTACAAACCAAGCCTGCTTAGGCAGGCTCAAAGAAATTTTTGTATGGTTAGACCGTATAGCCGCAACTTTAGTCGTGAGACTGCGTATTAGGCAATATTCTCACAGGCTGTACACGGTTATCATTGCCGTTGGGCGAAGCCCTTGCCGAAAGCTAGGCTAGCATGGAGCTACACAAACTAATCTTGCCTACCCAGGCTCAAAGAAATTTTTGTATGGTTAGAGCGCGTAGCCGCAACTTTAGCCGTGAGGCTGCCTTGGGCAATTGCTGGCGTACTGCTGTTACGCTAAAGTCATGCTGCTAACTGCTGAACGGCTGCTACATTACCAACGTTGTCATCGTCGGACTTTTCTGGATGTCTATGGAGATAGAACCCTCAAAACTCCTCCCAGCGACTTCCAACTAAAACTGCTACAAGAACGATTGGCTCATCAGCAATTTATTCTGGCAGAACAGGTGTGCCAGGGAGCTACTCCACATTATCAGCCAAACTATCCGAAGGGAGATTGGAAGGCTGGTGCTCAAGCTACTAAGGCTTTAATGCAGCAGGGTGTTGAGCGCATTCATAAAGGCGTGCTACTGACGACAGGAGAGGCGATAGGAAGCGGAAGAGCAAGGGAGCAGGGGGAGAAAGTCACGCTGATAAGTCATCCAGATCTATTGATCAAACAGCCTGGAAAGTCAGATTTTGGAGATTGGCTTTACGTTCCCACCGATATTCATCTAGGTAAGCGTGCAAAACAGGAATATCAAATTGTTGCAGCATATCACACTCAGCTGCTGGCATCTGTGCAGGGGGCTTGGCCGGAGAAAGCTTGGTTAAATTTGCGCGGCAAAAAAGGAGAATATGAGGTGGATCTGTGGCGATGGCTACCGGAAATGCAGATCACCTTAGAGAAATGTATGCAAATGCTTCTGGAACAGCAAGAACCTGAAGTATTTATTTCCCGCCAACAGTGTAGTGTGTGCCCTTGGTTGACTCCGTGTTATGCGATCGCCAAATCTCAGCAGCATCTCTCCCTGTTACCAGGCGTCACCCCTAGCCGCTACCAGCATTTACAAACACTGAGGCTAACTACCTTAGAATCTCTCGCCGATGCCAACCCTGTTTATCTGGAGCCAGAGTTAGAAACCGAAGTGGCACAACATCTGGTGCAGCAAGCTCAATCTGTACTAGAAAATCGGGTGATTTTAACACCCTCTGAATCCTTCACAGTAGCGTCAGGCCTGCCCACTGCACCAATCGAACTTTACTTTGATATAGAGGCAGAGCCATCTCTCAATCTTGACTATCTGCTGGGAGTCTTGGTTGTTGACAGGCAAGCTAATACAGAGACGTTCTATCCCCTCGTAGCAGAAAAACCAGCAGATGAGGAAGCGATATGGCTGCAATTTTTAGATTTAGTCTCGGCTTACCCTGACGCTCCCATTTTCCATTACTCTCCTTATGAAGCTGATACAGTCAAACGTTTAGCAAAGCTTTACCCTACACCAGCTGAACAGGTAAAACCTTTGCTATCTCGGTTTGTGGATCTGCATAAGCAAGTAACAGATGCAGTGACGCTGCCGCTAGAAGGTTATTCGCTCAAAATGATCGCCAACTGGCTCGGTTTTAAGTGGCGCGATCCTCAAGCCAACGGTTCCCAATCGATTTGTTGGTATGACAAGTGGTTAGAGACGGGCGATCGCACCTTACTCAACGCCATCCTGCGTTACAACGAAGACGACTGCAAGGCCACACATCGCCTCAAAGACTGGCTTGTAGACTTTTTGCAGTGCGCTTATCAAAAAAATATTTGACAAATTGTTAAATAGCCTGCACAATAAGGATCGTTTGAAAAGTTGGGACTGTAGTTCAATTGGTTAGAGCACCGCCCTGTCACGGCGGAAGTTGCGGGTTCGAGCCCCGTCAGTCCCGTAGAAAATTTTAGATTGTGGATTTTAGATTTGGGATTGAACCTAAAATCTAATAGTCATCAGGCTTTGTTTAGAGAGAATCTGAAAGTGAGTGTCAGAGTTCGTATTGCGCCGAGTCCTACTGGAAACTTACACATCGGTACGGCTAGAACAGCGGTATTTAACTGGCTGTTTGCCCGTCGTCATGGCGGACAGTTCATCCTCAGAGTTGAAGATACAGATAAGGAGCGATCGCGCCCGGAATACACCCAGAATATCCTTGAGGGTCTCACCTGGCTAGGACTGAATTGGGATGAAGGGCCGCTCTTCCAATCCAAGCGCCTTGATCTCTACCGCAAAGCAACACAAACCTTGCTAGATAAAGGCTTTGCCTATCGCTGCTACTCCACAGAAGCAGAATTAGAGGAAATGAGATCCGCCCAGAAAGCGAGACGTGAGGCTCCCCGTTACGACAATCGCCACCGCAACCTAACGCCAGAACAGCAGGCGGCTTTTGAAGCCGAAGGACGCCGCCCGGTGATTCGCTTCAAAATTGACGACAACCGCGAGATCGTCTGGAACGACATGGTGCGGGGAAAAGTTAGCTGGCGAGGCAGTGACTTGGGCGGCGATATGGTAATTGCCCGTGCTTCTGGTGAAGATGCGATTGGTCAACCGCTCTACAATTTGGCGGTAGTCGTGGATGACATTGATATGCAGATTACCCATGTCATCCGAGGAGAAGACCATATTGCTAATACTGCCAAACAGATATTGCTTTACGAAGCTTTGAGTGCGGCAGTGCCGGAGTTTGCCCACACCCCCTTAATCTTGAATAAAGAGGGCAAAAAACTATCGAAACGCGACGGCGTCACCTCAATTTCTGACTTCCAACAGATGGGCTATACTGCCGAAGCCCTGGCAAATTACATGACTTTGCTGGGTTGGTCGTCGCCTGACTCGACTAAGGAAATCTTTACTCTGGATGAAGCTGCTCAAGAGTTTAGCTTTGAGCGTGTCAATAACGCGGGGGCAAAATTTGACTGGGACAAGCTGAACTGGATCAACGGTCAGTATCTACACGCTCTCCCAGTACCCGAACTTACAGATCGGCTAATTCCTTACTGGCAGGCGGCTGGGTTTGAATTTGACCCGGTGAGCGATCGCCCTTGGCTAGAGCAGCTTGTTAATCTGATTGGCCCCAGCCTGACTCGATTGCCAGATGCCGTGGAAATGAGCCGGGTTTTCTTTACTCAGACAGTAGAACTCAACGAGGAGGCAGGGGCACATATGCAGCAAGCCGCTGCCGGTGATGCCTTAAGTGCGATCGCCTCCGCCCTAGAAAGCCATGAATCTCTGACTTCAGATGATGCCCAAACCATCATTAAGCAGGTGACCAAAGAGAAAAACCTCAAAAAAGGATTGGTAATGCGATCGCTCCGTGCCGCCCTCACCGGCGAAGTGCATGGTCCCGATTTAATCGAATCCTGGCTACTGCTCAGAGCGCGGGGGTTAGATAGGCTCCGCTTGCAACAAGCCTTAAAAAAAAGCTAGTTGACGAAGAGGACACGGAGAGTCGTCTCCCAATCGAAGCAAGCGGTACAAGCTCTGCTCTCATTGTGCGCGGCTCTGGCTCCCCGCGTTTCCGCGCCTCTTTCATATCTTCAGGGCTTAAGTAGAGATCCCCCTAAATCAAAGTTAAAAAGGGGGGCGCGTGAACGTTCCCCCCTTTTTAAGGGGGGTTAGGGGGGATCAATCTTTCAGAATTCCAGCGGAACGTCAAGACAATGTCCACTTTCCTTGCCTTCTTCTGTGGAACTTCGTTTAATACCCCATCGTCACTGGTAGAACAAGAGCAGTTAACTTTTGATATCAAACGCACCGTTCCTATCAGTCACAATGCATAACCCAGTGCCGAAGCAAGGATCAAAATTCCTGGATAAATGCCGCTGGGCGCTCTTTATAGGGAGTCCCCTAGTTGCTGGCGTCCTCTTACTCAACGCCCCCGCCTCAGCCCAGCAAGCGAAATCTTTGCCTATATTTCAGAATGCCACTATTGGCCCTAACTTTTCCCCAGATCCACGAACTCTTCGGGGCATCAGTGGCGGTTCAGTTCCTGCAAGCCAAGTTGCCGGTCGCACAGAAACGGCAACAGGGCCGTGTGTTGGTTTTGTGGATCAAAAGCCCGATCACACGCTAGTTCTAACTTCTTTTTTTAAAAATCTCAGCATCCAAGTAGAAAGTCCAGCAGACACCACCCTAACGATCAAGGGTCCTGGGGGCAGTTGGTGCAATGATGACTATCAGGGTAAAAATCCCGCCATTGGAGGTCAGTGGCTTTCTGGTTCCTACGGAATTTGGGTTGGGTCTTATCAAAAAAACAACAATAATCCTTACCTCATTCGTATTACCGATAAGTAATAGCCGTATTGCTCCCCAGTCCGCTTTATTAGACTTTCGCTATTAGCCCGGAAATCTATTTCCGGGCGGGTGAAATCTTGCTGGGTGCCAGATAATAAGATTATGCACCCAGCTAATTAGAATTACTATTTTCAAGGTTTAAATTGGTTTTTCGCGGCAATAGGCGCGATTTTGGCTCCTGAATGGTGCTTAATATCAATTTTGATTGCTTCGGCAAGGGAAAACTTTCAGCAACCTAATTAGTATCCCCCTCTGCCACAGCTTCTTAACAAAGAGCAGCATAGCGTCAGAAAGGTGCCGCTATGCATTGCCTACTCTGTTACAGAAAATGTAACAGCCTAATTCTTAGTTTCACGTACAGGCATACTAACAACAATTGCCCTTTTATTAGAGGGTGGTTCAACTAGCTTCTCCCCCCGTGAGTGCAATAAGCACCCAGTTTTTCTATTTCTATTTTCGTAATTATGATAGATCGCCGAGTATCTAGTGGGGGCTTAGTACTGGGTATGCTTAGCTCATTGTTCCAAGCTTGGCGGCTACGACTATGCACGAATGCGCTTAAAGATTCTTTAAGAAGCTGCTGTGACTTTAGCCCAGCAGAGTATTACAAGGTAAAGTTTCCAGAAGACCAGAAATGATTCTACAAGATGCACGGGACTATCAAATTTTATTTCTATCCCTTTTCCTAATTTTAGGCATCGGGACAAGAGACTGGACGTTACGACCTGACTTGATTTTAGTTGTGATGTTGACCTGCCTGGTGACTCAGTGGATAGCGGTATCTATATGGCCTAACTTCAAACAAAACCTATTCAATCTGCTACCCCTACAAGAGAATCGCTTACGGGAATCCGATTCCTGTTTGGCAAACCCTCTTAGTAGATCGCTTTCACTTCGCAGTGCAATGATCACGGCTTTAAGCCTGAGCCTGCTCCTACGGGCTGATAGTTACACCACGATGGTAATAGCAGGCTCTCTGGCAATCTTGAGTAAATTTTTGTTTCAAGCGAGCCACAAACATTTTTTTAATCCCGCTAATTTTGGCATTATTTCCGCGCTCATTCTGACGCCAGATGCGTGGGTTTCGCCTGGACAGTGGGGGGATGATTGGTTGTATGCACTTTTATTTGCAGGTACTGGCGGCATGGTGTTGAAACGGGTAGGCCGCTGGGACACAACCGCTGCTTTTTTAGGTTCCTACGCCCTGCTAGAAGCGATACGGAATATCTGGTTGGGCTGGACATGGGACGTTTATTGGCATCGCTTGATGAGCGGGTCATTGTTGCTGTTCGCCCTATTTATGATTACAGACCCTCGCTCAATCCCCAATGCCCGCAGCAGTCGCATAGTGTGGGCTACGTGTATTGCTGTATTAACCTTTATCCTGCGTAATCAATTCTTCGTTTCTACAGCAGTATTCTGGGCTTTATTTGCCTTGGCACCCTTGAGTATCCTTTTGGATTTCATCTGGTCAGCGCCCAGATTTTCTTGGTTGGAAACGCTCCCAAATGTCTTCAGCACTTCAGGAGAGAATGAACTTTCTGATGCTAACCCGGTCAATATTCCCAAGCATGAATTCTAACTATAGGAGGTGGCAATGAAGCTGTTTCGGATATTGAAGACGTTGCTGATAGCTTTTATAGCTATTGTTTGTTTTGCTCCTAATGCCTGGGGCTTTTGTGGATTTTATGTCGCCAAAGCCGATACTAAGCTTTACAACAAAGCTTCTCAAGTTGTTATCGCCCGTGATGGCAGCCGTACTGTCTTAACAATGGCGAATGATTTTCAAGGGGATATCAAAGATTTTGCGATCGTTGTTCCGGTGCCTGTGGTTCTTCAGCAAGAGCAAGTTCACGTTGGCGACCCTAAGATTATTGAACGGCTAGATGGCTTTAGCGCCCCTCGCTTGGTGGAATATTTTGACTCCAATCCCTGTGAGGTCGCCAGACCCCGCCTTTTGATGCAAGCATCGCCGAGGGCGGCTCAGGCGTTAGGAGATAGAGCTGAAGAAAGTGCCTTAGGCGTAACCGTAGAAGAGCGCTTCACAGTAGGGGAATATGACATTTTGATTCTCAGTGCCAAAGAATCTAACGGTCTAGAAACATGGCTGAAACTCAACGGCTACCGAATTCCACAGGGTGCTAATCAGCTATTAAAGCCCTACATCCGGCAAAATATGAAATTCTTCGTTGCCAAAGTTAACTTAGAAGAATTTGAAAAAGCTGGCTATCAATTCCTGCGACCCTTGATGATGGCTTATGAATCGAGCAAATTCATGCTCCCAATTCGTTTGGGCATGATTAACTCTACCAGCGAGCAGGATTTAATTGTCTACGTGCTATCTCCTAAAGGTCAAACTGAGGTCACAAACTATCGCACAGTCAAAGTTCCTTCCGATGCGGAAATACCAGTATTCGTGAAAAACGAGTTTGGCGATTTCTATAAGTCAATGTTCCAAACGGCTTATGGTCGTGAAGGCAAAAAGGCAACATTTCTCGAGTATGCCTGGGATATGGGTAGCTGTGACCCTTGTTCTGCTGAACCACTGACTCCAGAAGAACTTAAGAAAGCTGGCGTGTTTTGGCTCAACTCAGACCAGTCCTCAAACGTGTTTATCACTCGCCTGCATGTCCGCTATACCCGTGATAAGTTTCCAGAAGATTTGATGTTCCAAGAAACATCAAACCGGGAATCGTTTCAAGGTCGCTATATTCTCCGTCATCCGTTTACAGGGGAGATTAAGTGTGAAGCGGGTCAACAATATAAACGCTCTTTGCCTGCACGATTGGAAAAGGAAGCTCAGACTCTAGCCCAGCTTACCGGGTGGAATATTCAGGATATCCGCAAGAAAACTAATGTGGCTCAAACTCAGGAAGCTTTCTTTTGGAGAAATATTTGGCCTTAATCTCCATTTATCCCATAATTTGCGATCGCATCTATAAACCACAGGCTAATAGTGCGACAAGAATGCCCAGTTAACCCAAGCTTAAATTTTCACTGACTTAGAGGAGGTCGCTATGAAGATGTTTCGTATCCTAAAAACGTTGCTAGTAGCTGTTATAGCTATTGTTTGTTTTGCCCCTAATGCCTGGGGCTTTTGTGGGTTTTATGTCGCCAAAGCCGATACGAAGCTTTACAACAAAGCTTCTCAAGTGGTGATCGCCCGTGATGGTAGCCGTACTGTCTTAACAATGGCGAATGATTTTCAAGGGGATGTCAAAGATTTTGCGATCGTTGTCCCGGTGCCTGTGGTTCTTCAGCAAGAGCAGGTTCACGTTGGAGATCCCAAGATTATTGAACGGCTAGATAGCTTTAGTGCCCCTCGGCTGGTGGAATATTTTGACTCCGATCCATGCAGAATCATGATGTACGAGAGCAGTAACTCTGCACCAGTAACCGCACCAGCAGCAGGTGCGGGTAGGGGTAGCTCTCAGGATAGTGCCTTGGGCGTAACTGTAGAAGCCAAATTTACAGTAGGGGAATATGACATTGTGGTTCTCAGCGCCAAAGAATCCAACGGTCTAGAAACATGGCTGAAACGCAACGGCTACAAAATTCCACAGGGTGCTAATCAGCTATTAAAGCCCTACATCCGGCAAAACATGAAATTCTTCGTTGCCAAAGTTAACTTAGAAGAATTTGAAAAATCCGGCTATCAATTCCTACGACCCTTGATGATGGCTTATGAATCGAGCAAATTCATGCTCCCAATTCGTTTGGGCATGATTAACTCCACCAGCGAGCAGGATTTAATTGTCTATGTGCTATCTCCTAAAGGTCAAGCTGAGGTCACAAACTATCGCACAGTAAAAGTGCCTTCCGATGCAGAAATACCAGTATTCGTGAAAAACGAGTTTGGCGATTTCTATAAGTCAATGTTCCAAACGGCTTATGGTCGTGAAGGCAAGAAAGCAACATTTTTAGAGTATGCCTGGGATATGGGTAGCTGCGATCCCTGCTCTGCTGAACCACTGACTCCAGAAGAACTTAAGAAAGCTGGTGTGTTTTGGCTCAACTCAGACCAGTCCTCAAACGTGTTTATCACTCGCCTGCATGTCCGCTATACCCGCGATAAGTTTCCAGAAGATTTGATGTTCCAAGAAACATCAAACCGTGAATCGTTTCAAGGTCGCTATATTCTCCGCCATCCGTTTACAGGAGATATTAAGTGTGAAGCGGGTCAACAATATAAACGCTCTTTGCCTGCACGATTGGAAAAGGAAGCTCAGACTCTAGCCCAGCTTACCGGGTGGAATATTCAGGATATCCGCAAGAAAACTAATGTGGCTC
>JAHHGU010000055.1 GCA_019359765.1 Aphanothece sp. CMT-3BRIN-NPC111 | reverse complement strand
GCTTGGGTGTAATACGTTGGACGCAGGGCATCGGCGGGGATGATGTACTCGGATCGGAGAGAGCAAGCGTTAACTCGACATGAGCGCGACTTGTACCAATCCTTGCGTTCAGCCAATGCATAGTTGTATATGCGTCGGCATTGCTCAAGCCAGAAGTCGAACTTCTCAGCCTGTGCCTTTGTCGGCTTTAGTCGGAACTCATATGTCAGGTTAAACACTTGCTCTCACCTCCTGCCTCTAGTATAGCAAATAGTTATCGAACGTGTGGACGATAGTTAACCAAGTGAAAGACAAATAAAAGCCGTCCTAGAAGGACGGGGTTTTAGACCCAAAATTTTCGATAAGTAGACCACACGATTTTAGATTTTAAATTCACCTCGTCCACAAGGGAACCAGGCTTAAACCAAATTTCATGTTGCGAAACCCAACATTTACAAAGCTAACGCAAAGAGAATTATGCGATCGCTAATCAAGCAGACTTGATATGACATACTCCCACTGCCGCACCTAAGAGGGGACGGCGTGGGGATTTTGACGGTTAAGCTAACTGCACAAAGTCATAAGCACCGCCGCGCTCTAGTGCCTGCTGGTAAGTTGGGCGTGTGTGGATGCGCTTAAGGAATGCCATGAGCTTGGGACGGTTCGCATTCAGTCCTGCCCGCGCAGCCGCCGCCTCCAATGGGAAGCTCATCTGGATATCGGCTGCGGTGAATTCGTTGCCAGCAAACCACGTACTCTTTGCGAGTTCCGCCTCCATATAATCTAGGTGCTGCGCGATTTGAGGTTCAATAAACGAGGTTTTGACGCGACCTGTAATTGCCTTGGCAATCGGGCGCATGAAAAAGGGCATTGAACCTTTCTCAATTTGATCAAAAACGAGCTTCAGCAGCAACGGAGGCATGGCAGAGCCTTCTGCGTAATGCAGCCAGTAGGTGTAGCGCAGCCGCTCTTGTGTGCCCGGAGCCGGAAGCAGCCGTCCGCCGCCGTAGTGTTCGACTAGATACTCAACGATGGCTCCGGATTCTGCGATGGTGAGAGTGCCGTCGGTAATTACAGGCGACTTACCGAGCGGATGCACCTCGCGCAATGATGCTGGTGCCAGCATGGTTTTCGGGTCGCGCTCGTAGCGCTTGATTTCGTATTCTAGTCCGAGTTCTTCCAGCAACCAGAGTATGCGCTGGGAACGGGAGTTGTTCAAGTGGTGGACAGTGAGCATCAGATTATTCTTTTAGAAGCAACTAAGATTTTGAATGAAGATGTTGGGTTACAGAGAATGACGGGAGGCCGTGGGAGTGTCAAAAAGAGGTTAACCCAACCAACAAGATCAGCAGCCCATTTCCCTTGGCTAACTTCCTCAACGGGAACGAAGCGATTCAACTTGTAATGCTTTCAATTCCCAGCAGTGAGTCAGCGTCACTGCCGCCGCCGCGATGTTCTCTTCTAAATAAGCACTAGTAGGTTGAGTCCTTGGTACAAAACCCAACAGTTGCAAAGGTTTGATGGGTAACGCTTACACTCTACGCATCAAACGAATAATTAAGTAGCTTTAGTTAAATGAAGTTTATATAGCAATCCTAAATGATTTATGAAACGTAAGTATACCCCTATGGAGTTTACCTTCATAAGGGGGACGACCACAACCGAAGGGTAGAAATTCATGAATCATTTAAGAGTCGTATATAATTACCGTTTGTGTTTAATAAATCTAATCATTGCACGATATTTTTACATCAATTGCTTATGGTTAGCCTTAAGTAGTAACTATAGTGATAAGCCTCACATCTTAGTAAAAAACACGTATATATATTGATAAAAGTTTTGTATTCCCACAGGCTGACGAACAGCAAAGATTTAAATAGTTACCTAGAAGAAAGAAGCGACACAATCATCAAGTTTAAAGTGTTGCTAAGATTTGTCAGAAAAGTGTTTATCAACACGCTGATGTTCTCCAAAAGTAAGAAGCAATTTAGGAATAAAAACAATGTTTTATCACAAAAAGCACCTCCAGTATTACACTCGACCTGAACGACCCGATCCAATTTACGCCAAGAATGTCCAGGAACTTATAGGCGGCGTGTTTGGGGAGATGACCGTCATGATGCAGTACCTATTTCAGGGCTGGAACTGCCGAGGGCCTGCCAAGTACCGAGATATGCTGCTTGATGTCGGTACAGAGGAAATTGGACATATCGAGATTTTGGCAACAATGATTGCCCATCTGCTGGACAAGGCTCCTGTATCGGCGCAAGAGGAAGGTGTCCAAGATGCGATCGTGGGTGCGGTCATGGGAGGTCAAAACCCACGGGATGTGATTATGGGAACCATGAACCCACAGCACGCAATTATGTCAGGTTTGGGTGCTACCCCAAGTGACAGCGTTGGTTATCCGTGGAACGGTCGCTTCATGGTCTCTAGTGGCAATTTGTTGGCAGATTTCCGGTCTAATCTGCATGCAGAATCACAAGGTCGATTACAGGCGGTGCGTCTGTATGAGATGTCAGACGATCCAGGTGTCAAAGATACGCTCAGCTTCTTAATTGCCCGCGACACAATGCACCAAAACCTATGGCTAGCGGCAATCGAGGATCTGGAAGACTCCGGACTGGAAACAACGCCTGTTCCAGGTGCCTTCCCACAGAACTTGGAGAAGTCCGAGCATTCCTACCAGTTCTGGAATCACTCAGAGGGCGAGCAAAGTGCCGAAGGTCGCTGGGCTAAGGGTAAATCGATGGACGGTAAAGGCGAGTTTGAGTATGTGGCGAATCCTCAACCGCTAGGCCCGGAACCGGAACCAGGGCCGCCACATCCGAAACTTTATGGCACGGGTAAGTAAGAGTTTTTTAGGGGCGGCCTGGGGGTTGCCCCTAATTAGGTTTTGAGGGGATAGTAGCGATCGCTTTCTCTTTAAAACCCAATTGCAGGGAGGGGTCTGAATCCGTGTTTTAGGCGATCGCACCATTAGCAACCCTTATTATTGTTTCAAACAGTTTCTGGGTGGCGACTGTGTGCCTGCGTTATAGCGATAAAAGCTATCTAAGTTGAGCAAAGCGCTGCGATAGCGAACGGTTTTATAATAAAGAGGCGCTCCATATGTGCGAATGACACTAGCTCTAGCAACTTTTAAGTAACCTTCTGTATCCCAATTAACAAATTGCCTTCCTGAAGAGTTTTGTGGTGTATTCTGCCGACCGATACTTCCGATTGCTTCTATCGCCTCACCGCGAATAGTGCTATTGCTGAGTGTGCCACTCATACATACACCTTCTTCCCCAAGAGTCTTTGTATCGTAATAGTTGCCGACTACACGATTTCCACTTTTACGGAATGCAAAGCAATAGCCTGTAATTAAATCCTTATCTTTGTCTATACTCGTTGATGGTGGCTCACTACAAACTTTATAGTTACCGTTCGCTAAGCGTTGAAGAGAAGACTTAACTGGTTGTGGCGTTGCCCCCGTGTTAGTAAAATTCTTGACATCTGTAATCTTAAATGGTAATCCTGCCCAACGCTCATTTGGGTAAACTTCTTTTAAGTCACCACTGAATAGGATGATTTTCCCATCTTGTTTAAAAGCGTCTGGAAGATTGCAAGGTACTAAAATAGTATCTTTACTAATAATTCTATAGCTATCTCCCATACGCTCAATTTTTCCTTGTTGTTCTTTTAAACTCCCTACCGTCTTTCTTTCATCTAAAGAACATTCAGAAGATATTAAACTAGGCTGTACGCTTTGGCGTTGTGTTGAGTCTTGAGATAGTGCTACATCTATGACTGGCTTTCCAGAGGCACTAATACCTAAAATTACGAATAATAGGCTAAAGAACAACTTGGTAGGTTGACGGCTATTATCCATAAGCTTTATTCAACTCCTTGTCATTAGTTTTATGCATGATGAGGTTCAAGACTGGCATTAATAGGTGCAAGTTCCCCAAATTTAAAAACTAAATTAGTTGATTATTTTCTGGAATAGTAATGAAACCTTTTGTAGTTAAAAGGTTTGGATACGGGATGTGATCGCATTTTGTCACCCTATTTATTCTTGCTCGTACATTTCTTTATGCTTTTTTAAAAGCTGTAAATACTTCTCATTTGTCTTGGCTTGCAGCCATGTATCTTTGAAGATTACCGCTGACTCAGCTTTAACGGGATCTTCTTGATTGGGTAAAATATCCTTTCTTGCCTTAAGCTGGTCTAACTTAGAAGCTTCTTTTTGCGGATTGATCTTGTACTTCCTACCACTTTTATGATTAGCGTATCTGCGCGATCGCGTATAACCCATTTGTAAAAACTTCCTAGCCATATCTGCGCCGACAAAATCATCCTGCTCAAGGTAATCTAGAAACATTTCGTATATCTTTTCACTAGACTGTCTAGCAATATCAGGAGTCTTAAACCGCCAGTAAGGAAGAATTTCTGATTTATAGGGTTCTACCAAAAGCACACCCTGCTCACCTTTACCAACTCGATACAGTTCAGGAGAGGAGCGAAAATCAATAGTTTTAAAATCTAAAGAGTAATCAAACGGCATCATTAGTTTAAATGAGAAATAGTAGACTATAAGAAAAAAGCCTAAGTTACATAGTAGTAAAAAAATTGAGTAGTCCCTGCCATGATTTCTAGCCCAACCACCCTAAGTACAGCCCTTGTCCCAGGTAATCTGCGTCGAGTACATCATATTGCCTTAAACGTTAGCAATCTACAAGCTTCGCGCCACTTTTACGGAAATATCCTCGGTCTGCATGAATTAACCGGGGAAGAGGTTCCCAGCACGTTGAAATCGCTTGTAGCTGCTGGAAAAGTAGCCAACTTTGTTACCCCGGATGGCACCGTCCTCGATTTATTTTGGGAACCAAATCTGCCACCACCAGATATAGACCCTCATCGCGCCTTTACCCGCGCCAATCACCTAGCTTTTGACATCGATCCGCAATTGTTTGACGGGGCAGTTGAGGTGCTAAGACAAAATCAAGTGTTAATCGATAGTGGCCCAGTCAGTCGCCCCACTGGACGAGGCATCTACTTCTACGATCCAGATGGATTCCTCATTGAAATTCGCTGCGATCCAATAGAAACTTAGCATATCGAGGTTATGCCTAGACAATTAGCGATCGCATACTAACTCTTTTGAGGTATTGCATCCTCAAAGCGCTGTGCAAAAAGTCAATGCAGAGGGCTGTAGTTACATTGAGGCAATACCAGACACGCCTAATTTAATTGCTTTTATTTCTAAAGGATGTTCCGGCAGCGCTACCCGACTCTTCTCTAGGAGAGAGGCAATCGACAAATAATAATCGGTATCCTTGCTACTTTCAACTGGAGATTTGAAGATGGGATTGCAAGGAGTGATTCTAGATATAGATGGCACGCTTGTCTTAAGCAATGATGCCCACGCCCAGGCTTGGGTGGAAGCATTTGCAACTTATGGCTATGAAGTGCCATTTGAGAAAATTAGACCCCTCATCGGCATGGGTGGCGATAAAATCATACCCATGATGGTGCCAGAACTCAATAAGTACGAAGGGGATGGAAAAGCAATTTCCCACAAGCGAAAAGAACTGATGATTAACAGCTTTGTACCGACGCTAAGCCCCACCCCTGGTGCGCGACAATTACTTTTGCAGATCAAGCAGGCTGGATTAAAAACTATCGTTGCTAGTTCTGCTACAAGTGAAGAACTTTCACTTTTGTTCAAAGCGGCACAAGTTGATGACTTGCTGAATGCGGATACCATGTCCGTTGATGCTGACGCCTCTAAACCTGCACCCGACATTGTGGAAGGTGCATTAAACCAGTTAAAGATGCAGCCAAACCAAGTTGTGATGATTGGAGATACGCCCTACGACGTCGAAGCAGCGCGCAAATGTGGGGTTGGTGCGATCGCAGTCCGCTGTGGTGGTTTTGATGATAGCCAACTCAAGGATGCGATCGCCATCTACGACGACCCTGCCGATTTATTGGCACACTATACCGATTCTCCGCTAGGTTAAAGCTCTTTGCTGGGCTAGCTGGGCTGCTAGTTTGATGGCAGCTTTCATGCTGGCAGCATTAGCGATGCCTTGACCTGCAATATCAAAAGCAGTCCCGTGATCTGGAGATGTGCGAATAAAAGGCAAACCGATAGAAGTATTGATTGCTTGGTCAAAAGCCATAAGTTTGACTGGAATTAAGCCTTGGTCGTGGTAGAGAGCGAGATAAGCATCAGCTGGATTTGGGATTGCTCCCCCTGCTCCTGTTCCAAACCACGCTTGACCTGGTTTCACCCAAAGAGTATCTGGTGGTATGGGACCATCTAGCTGCAAGTGAGGGCGAGAACGGCGCTGTTGCTCTAGCCAGGGAATTAACCAGTCTTGTTCTTCACTGCCTAACTGTCCTTGTTCGCCGCTGTGGGGGTTTAAGCCTGCGATCGCAATTTTCGGCGTCTCTAGACCAAAATCGCAGCGTAAGCACGACACCAACAAATCCAGCTTCGCGGTCATCAGTGCTGGTGTGAGCGTGTCCGCAACCTGACGCAGGGGAATGTGGGTTGTGGCAAGCAAAGTACGAAGCGTCCAACCCGTGTAGGGCGATTGAGCCACAAATAACATCCCAAATCTTTCCGTACCCGACTTGTGGGCTAGAAGTTCCGTTTGACCAGGATAATTGTAGCCAGCCGCTTTCCAAGCAGATTTGGCAATGGGACCCGTTACAACGCCCTGGAAATCACCAGAGAGAGTCTGTGTGATCGCCGTTTCTACATAGGCAAAACTCGCCGCCCCACTCACAGCATTGCCGATGCCTGTCGTGATTTGCCCCGACTTTGAGCTATCCAGAGTTACTTCTAGAATTGATAACTGCGCTGGGTCAGCCAAGGCGTTTCCATTCTCAGGCATTTGCCCCTGCATCTGGCGATAGGTTTCTTGCAACAGCGAGCGACTGCCAATTACCGTGAGATCGCAATCTTGTGTTACCTCCGGGTCTGCCAACGCCTTCAGCACTACCTCTGGCCCAATTCCTGCGGGGTCACCCAATGTCACAGCTAACCGGGGACGCCGATGCTTGCCAGCGAGTTTAACACCTGTTTGTGTAAAGAAAGTTTTCCCCGCGTTCATTTCTCCTCCCACTCTAATTCCGAGGCTGTACAAGCATCAGTAACGCCTTTTATAGCAATTAGCAATCCTTCAGTTATAGCAGCAGATCTGGGTTCATAAAGGCTCTTGTCAATTGTCAAGAGCCTTTATGGCAACTGCTGCACCTCAATCTCCGTGTCTCCCCGTCCCCCTCATTTCCTCCTAGAGAATTGGGATTACTTGGGGAGCGACAACCTAGCTGTTCTAAAATACACCTTGCGACTGTCACCACCCTTACTGGTAGTCTATCCCCAGCTAGGACGGGAATTTCCACGACTCTGGGCAAAAGGCATACTGTTGGGGTGCCAGATGCATCTTTATTAGCGATCGCAAAGGAGCGTTTAATCAATGAGCGGTGAGATTTTTAATGCAGCGATTTTGTCCTCCACTCTGATTTTAGTGGGCTTGGGCTTGGGCTTTTTGTTACTTAAAATCCAAGGAGTGGAAGAAGAATAGTCACTCTAGTCCATACTGGCCGCTAGTCTTAGGACTTACGCAAATCTTCCTCAAGCAGATAGGGAGGTGGGGAAATGGGAAAAATTTTTCTCATTTCCCCATCCCGCTCCGGGTTTTGTTAACTTTCTTATAGATATCTGAGAAATTTCTGATAAAATCTTAGAGAAAGTTTAAGATTCATTACTTTTTACTTGATGAGTTTATTAATTGTCGGTGCCACCGGCACTTTAGGAAGACAGGTGGCTCGTCGGGCGCTGGATGAGGGGTATCAAGTCCGCTGTTTGGTACGCAGTCCCAAGAAAGCTGCCTTTTTGAAAGAATGGGGTGCGGAGCTAGTCAGGGGTGACATTTGCGAACCAGAAACCCTGCCACCAGCACTTGAGGGCGTCACAGCTGTAATTGATGCTGCAACGGCGCGGTCTACAGACTCCCTGAGCATCAAACAGGTGGACTGGGAAGGAAAAGTGGCGCTGATTCAAGCTGCCTCCGCTGCTGGTATTGAGCGGTTTATATTCTTTTCGATTCTCGACGCTGAGAAATACCCCCACGTACCGCTGATGGAAATCAAGCGGTGTACTGAACTTTTCCTGGCGGAATCGGGATTGAATTACACCATCCTCCGGCCTTGCGGCTTTTTGCAAGGATTGATTGGTCAATATGCAATTCCAATTTTGGATGGGCAATCGGTTTGGGTCACTGGCGATATGTCTCCTGTTGCTTATATGGATACTCAGGACATAGCTAAGTTCGCAGTCCGCGCCCTCTCAGTTCCAGAGACAGAAAATAACACCTTTCCCGTGGTGGGGCGTCGTGCTTGGGGTGCCTATGAAATTATTCGCTTGTGCGAGCGCCAGTCTGGGCGAGAGGCAAAAGTAACTCGCCTGCCGTTCAACTTACTGCGTGCAGTACGTAGGATGGTTCGCTTTTTTGAGTGGGGCTGGAATGCTGCTGACCGACTAGCTTTTGCTGAGGTATTGGCGACAGGCAAACCTCTAGACGCCCCTATGGATGATGTCTATAGTGTCTTTGGGATCGACCCTAAGGAAATCAACACCTTAGAAGCTTACCTACAAGAATACTTTAGTCGGATTTTGAAGAAGCTCAAGGAATTGGATTACCAGAAAGCAAAAGCCAAGAAGAAATCTAAAAAGATGACTTTTTAACAAAAGTGTTTGCCAAATCAAAGCGTGGTATGCTTGCCAAGTTGTGTGAGGCGTAGGGTCATTCTAGTAGAACGTCTCTACCTTACGGATAAAAACTCTGGTAGGTAGTAGGTATTCAATACCAAGCACAGTTAAAATGTGCAAATATCACCGTAAGCACAAGCAACGCCTTATCTGGACGTTTAAACCTTAAGTCGGACTCTGAGCGTGCCCAAAGCAGGCATTATTTACAATGAAATCAAACCAGTGGCTTGTCGTATTGCTACGGAGTTGCAAGACAAGCTGACAGCCTCTGGTTGGGACGTTTGTATGGCGACTGCGGCAGGGGGGATTCTAGGCTATTCTCACCCCCATCGCCCGGTTTGTCATACCCCTATAAACTCTCTAGCCCCCCCCGGTTTCGATAGTGATATGACCTTTGCTGTGGTGCTGGGGGGAGATGGCACGGTGCTGGCGGCTTTTCGTCAAGTGGCACCTTGGGGAATTCCGCTGCTCACAGTTAATACTGGTCACATGGGTTTTCTGACGGAAACATATGTCAACCAGTTGCCAAAAGCTCTAGAAATGTTAATGGCTGGTGAGTATGAAATAGAAGAGCGGGCTATGCTGTCGGTTCAGCTTTTTCGCGATGACGCTTTCTTGTGGGAAGCGCTTTGCCTCAATGAAATGGTTATCCACCGGGAACCGCTAACTAGTATGTGCCATTTTGAGGTGGAGGTGGGGCGTCACGCACGGGTGGATATTGCGGCAGACGGCATTATTGTATCTACTCCAACTGGCTCGACAGCTTATTCTCTCAGTGCTGGTGGGCCGGTGGTGGCACCTGGAGTCCCAGCTTTACAATTGGTGCCAATTTGTCCGCATTCCTTGGCATCTCGCGCTTTGGTGTTTTCTGATAGTGAGCCTGTTACTATATACCCAGTCAATACCAACCCCCTAGTGATGGTGGTTGATGGGAATGCTGGGTGTTATGTGCTGCCAGAGGATCAGGTGCATCTAGAGCGATCGCCCTACTCTGCTAGTTTCATCCGTTTGCAATCACCTGAGTTCTTCAAGATTTTACGAGAAAAATTAGGTTGGGGTCTTCCCCATATTGCTAAACCTACCTCTGTTGAATTGCCTTAGCCGCACTATTCCCAGGAGCTAAAGGCTAGTGCATACGGGCAGAAGTTTTTAACCAGCTGTGGATTGATGGGGAGATCGAGTGATTGTAACAAGTCAGCTATAACAGATAGGAAGGAGTCCTTTAGGCATCAGTCAACTTCAATATAGAGGTCTTTATATCCTATGAGTACCGTTGTTCTTGAACGCAATCCCTGTGTTCTGCTTGTGGAAGCTGACGAATCCCTTGCTCAACGAGCAAGTATTGACCTAACAGAAGCCGGTTATACCCCTGTAGTGGCATCTGATGCCACCAGCGGTTTCCTTCAAGCCTGCGAACTCCAGCCGGCTATGGTGGTTGTAGATAGAGCGCTGACAGGAGAATCAGGGCTGAAATTGTGCAGCCAGATCAGAAGTTCAGGATTTAGGGTACCAGTGTTGCTGTTAATGGCACGCGATACTGTTGATGATCGGGTGGCTTGTCTGGAGGCTGGTGCTGATGATTATTTCCTAAAACCCTATCGCCCAGATTCATTTTTGCAGCTAGTGCGCCTCTACCTGAAGCCAGAAGCCGGGGTCACTGAACAGTTACGTTTTGCTGAACTTGTTTTAGATCTGACCACTCGCAGAGCAATGCGTAACGGGCGGGTGATTGACCTGACGATGAAGGAGTTTGAATTGTTAAGGTTCTTAATGTTACATCCCCGTGAAGTATTGACCCGCGAACAAATTCTAGAAAATGTTTGGGGTTACGACTTTATGGGAGAGTCGAATGTGATTGAAGTGTATATTCGCTATTTGCGTCTAAAAATTGAAGATGTGGGTGAGAAGCGCTTGATTCAAACTGTGCGAGGTGTTGGGTACGTTTTGCGGGAAGGGTAGGTACTAGAAGACTAGTTCAGTAATCAAGATTTGGGTGCAGGCTGTTAGAACCTATCCGAAAAGTGGTTTGAAGATATTTTTAACCACAGATAAACACAGATGAACACAGATATCAGTACCTATTGGGTCACTGAAACAAATTTTTCGGATAGGCTTTTAGTAGTTAGTAAAAATAAATACTACTCCTAACTACGAAGGATATAATCACGCTTCAAGCTTGATGAAGAACTGTTGGCAACTAATGTACCGATGTTATAGAAACTAAAAGCTAGGGGTTAAGGAGTTTCCTTATCGCCTATCACAATGGGGAAAAGGAGGACGGCGTGAGAGGTCGGCTAAGTTTACTAATGATACTGGGTATTCTGCTACTAGGCTGTTCTACACCACAGCCATCTGAGACAGCTAAGACACCGGATAAACCACTGGAATCGCCTTCAGTAGTGGCACCGACATCGGCAAAACAGGAGCAGACATTACCAATTTCTGCCAAAGCAACCGTGGCAGGTAAAGTGATTCAGCTGGAAGTGGCTCAAACTCCCCAGCAGCAGCAGATCGGATTAATGAATAGAACTTCTTTGGCAGACGATCGCGGGATGCTCTTTCCTTTCGATCCGCCGCAACCTGTGAGCTTCTGGATGAAGAATACGTTAATTCCTCTGGATATGATATTCCTACGGAATGGGGTGGTGAGTGCGATCGCTGCTAACGTTCCTCCCTGCACCAGCGATCCATGTCCCGTCTACGGACCAGGAACAACTATTGATCGGGTAATGGAACTCCGGGGAGGACGAGCAGCTGAACTCGGTCTGAAGGCGGGCGATCGCGTAAATATCCACTTCCTAGATACCAATTCCAAATCTCCTACTCCATCTCGTCTATAGTTATTTTGATAGTCCCCATCTTTTATTTTCTTACTCCTTATCCTCAAACAAAAGCTATGAGACAGTAGGGGAGCGACAAGGCAGAGAGCGATGGAAGTAAAAGAAATATGATTATGACGGGAAAGGAGTAAAAGAAATTAGGCTCTAATTATGAAGATTTTATAAGAGCAATCATCAATTTTACTGAGATTTTTGATAAAGCTGTGGCAAAATTACAGTACTCTTTCGGAAGACAGAGTTACAAGCGCATGAGTTAATTTATTCTTGATGCTTATATCCATTCTTGCTCTAGGCACGATGACCACTCCAGGACGGACGATTGCGTAGGCACAGCTTTATCACTGTGTGAGGGAGCATGAAACTCCAAGCCTATGCCGAAGTGTAAATCTTTCCGCTTACAGATGGTTTTCATTAAAGCGCTGGAGTAGAAGAAATTAAGCAAGGTTTCCTGGAGACGGTCGGCTAAGGTTTCAAACCCAAAGTCTCTGCTTTTAGTCCTCTCGTCTCGGCAAGTCCAGGGCGATGCCTTAAACACCCACTTAATCCGCGTGCGGCTACAAGTGAAAGGCATAACCAGACGGATTGCAGATATTTGCTACACTTGCCAATTCAGGCACTGGCAGTAATGGTTCCTGCTCTCAAAATCAAGGGTAAGAGGCGGGGAACAGTGGACAGCTATAATATTGGCTACTGATGCCTCAAAAAGGCAAGTTTTTGATAACAAAATGGTTTTTACAAAAGGAGGTCAAAGCCGTTATGGCACCTGCAAGGTACTCTCGATTCATTCGCTTTCTACAAGATGATTTGGCTATTTCCTCATCTTCAATAGCGATCGCCCTACGGCATTTGGAACAAGATCCAGGCCCTCTGCCGATGATTCTTTGGCAATATGGTTTAGTAACGCTGGAACAGCTAGATCGAATATATGACTGGCTGGAAACAGCTTAGCGCCTAAAGAGTCTGCCAGGAGCCGGAAAATATGGCAGAGCGATTGGGCGTTTTGGTATTAAGCCAACCCATAGGCAAAGACCCAGGAGGCATTCTGATTAACAATTCAATACTACCTATAGAGCGGGTCGATCCTCGACCCGCTTTATTAATTGTTCGCTATCTAGGAGCGCGTATAACGGTGCTTAACTCCAAGAGGAAAATACTCTGGGTCACTGGTTGAAGCTAGCGCCACCTGCGGCATCTGGTATTCGGGCGGAACGTAATTGGCAAACTCGCTATTGAGCCGTAGCAGTTGGGAAAGAATGGAGGATGCGATCGCTTCTTGTTTCTCCTTACTACCTTCCACTCCTGGTGCTAACTCCACAACCACAGACAAAAACCGATTCTGATCCGCATCTTCCTTAACTTGCAGTACGAACTTGCCTGTCACCCACTCTCTAATAACTGGCTGCTCTAACCCTACTGTCACATTCTCTGGGTAAATATTGGCGCCGAAATAGGAAACCGTAAAGTGGGAGCGTCCAAAGACATAGACAAAAGGTAGAGGATGAATACCTCTTTCTGTAGCCTGCTGCGGTGGACTTTGTTCCTTTAACCCCAGATGAATTATTGAATTCTCTTGTGGCAACGCTGTCACTGGATCGAACCCCCATTGAGCCAAAAACTTGAGCATGGCATCGTAAGCAATTAAACCCCCAGTATCGGAGATGTGATAACGCAATAAGGGGATGCCGTTGTCTCCTGAGAAAAGTAACGTGCCCTCATGAGTTTCAAAGAAGCGGCTCAGAGGGTCATATTGTACTAACGTGGGTAGGCGCGACTCTCCAAACAGAGCACGAGCGGCCTCTGGATGGTCTGCTAAGAAACGACGGATACAGATGCTCAGCGGTGTCTCATTTCCCAATACACCCGCGTCTGCTGTCCCATAAAGCGATGCTGAGTCGTAGCAGGGATTGTTCGATCCAACTCTTTCCCCAACTAAACTACGCCATTCCTCGCTGAAGACTTCTCCTGCAAACACCATTTTGATTTGATACTGCGGCCACTGAACACCGCGAGCAATGCCGCTATCAATGACATCCTTAATAAATGGGGGATAGCCCAGTAGCACAACTTGTTCAAAAGAGGGGCCTAGTTCCTGTACAACTCGAAAAATTTCTTCTTTGTTATTGCCAGGACTGATAACGGTGATCGGATAGCCCTTGCTGGCAAGGTAGCGGCAGCAATTTGTTGTGTACATCCCGCCCACCCAGCTGCCTAATGTAAAACAAATCACAGCTAGCGTGCGCCGGGTGTCCGCATAAAAGCTGTCGTGGAATATTTGCTCAAAGCGTGTGGCAATTTGGAGTTCATCCGCTAGGAAACGCGGCCAAAAAGTGGGCTTACCCGTTGAACCTGAAGAAACGGCGATCGTGTCGCACATTTCCAGCTGTCCATTACGGCACAAGTCGGCCAATGGGTGACGCCGCAGGTAATTTTCTTTGGTTATGAAAGGAAGTTTTTGAAAATCCTGATAAGTTTGGACGGAGGGGGGATTTATGCCGTGTTCCGTGAGAAAAGCTTGATATGCCGGAACTGTAGCGGCGATAAATTCAAATAAGGCGATCGCATTTGATTCTGGAGAAATATTCTCATGCCTTGCTAGTCGCGTCTCAAGCGGCGCGAAAAGAAACTCTTGAAACGCTGTAATTGCCCGTTGACGTTGTTCTTCCAGCATTACTTAAAAGTTTCAGTGGGTACTCATATTTCTAATTTCAATCATCGTTCTGATAATGACAGATGGTAACGCTTTTTCATAAAATTTTAAGTGTTTATACTTATTTCAATTAGAGTGTCTCATCCCTATACGGCTAATTTTTGAGAAAGCAGTGAAGTTTTATTAATTTATAAATTTATGTTTGCATAAAAATAAATATTATACTTTACAATGTCTTATTTAGACATACCAATTTAAAAAAAAATTAGAGGTAAAAGATGAAAAATATACTTTGCACTGTTTTAGTAGCAACCGTTGCAGCATTAGGATTCATTGAAAAAGCACAAGCCGAACTGGAAACTATCCTATTTAACGATAATTTTGATATAGAAAATAATAGCACTGGTCAATTGGATTACAATTATTTTACTAATTTTACAGTTAGTAATGGAACTGTCGATTTGAAAGGTAATGGTTTTTCTGATTACTACCCAGGTAATGGATTATATGTAGATCTTGAGGGTACAACTGGACAGGGGGGTCTGCTTTTAAGTAGAAAAACATTTTCTTTAATTCCTGGAAAGTATAAACTTTATTTCGTTTTAGCTGGCAATCCCCAAAGTAATATGCCAGATACAGTTAATATTCGCTTAGGCAACGTTTATAATCAAATTCTTTCTGTGCCTTATAATTATAATGTCAAATTTCAAACTTTGCAGCAAACAATTAATGTATCTTCAACGACAACAGGAAAACTTAGTTTTCAAAATCCTAATGGTGGCGATACTTACGGTCCCATAGTGGATAAAGTCAAGTTAACTAAGGTAATTACGGGATACGATGGTGCGTGGAAAGGTGCTGTAACTCGCAATGATAACGGACAAAGATACCCTGTCCTAGTCTCTATCGTTGGGGGTGAATCAAATTCTGTAGTTGGTACTACTGTGTACCCCACAAAAAATTGTGGTGGAAAGCTAACACTGTTAAATGGTGACACGGCTACGGTTAATTTGCGTGAAAATATCAGCTACGGAAACGCCAATTGTACTAGTGGACAAATAACTTTACAGTATGTCAATGCTGGGGCTATAAATTACAAATGGGTAACTTTAGGTGTAACAGCTACTGGCACACTTAACAAGGTTGTAAATTAGTTGAAAAAGACAGCTTTTACTACCAGCCAGGAGGTTTAACCCTTGACTGGCTTGTGGTATTAATTTATAATTTAATCCTTAATAGTATTATTGACACTTCCCTGCCGTCCATGCGAGGGGATTCTTCGTTCATAGATCCAACTTACTCAGGCAGGATTGCTCCAGCCTAGAGCAGTCTTAAGAAGTATAAGCCGGATTTACTGCAACAGTTACCCGACTAAACTTAACTCCACAATGCTCCAACCATTTTCGTAACTGATACCAACCTGCATCATTAATAGATTTGGCGAGACAATGATTCTTAACTAAGTTCTTAATCCTCAAATCTTCATAGGGTAAAATTAACTTCCAGCCCCTAGCCGTTGACGTTGAGCTTCGTACAATATCAAGGCCGCTGCGATCGCCACATTCAAAGACTCTACCCCTGGACTAAGGGGAATTCTCACTTGTGCATCTGCTAAAGACGCTAACTCAGCTGAAAGCCCAGCCCCTTCATTGCCTAGCACAATCAAAGTAGGGCGTCGCAAATCTACCTCCCAGTAAGTAATCTGCGCTTGGGGTGTCGTCGCTACTACCTGTATCCCAGCATCTCGAAACTCTCGAACCACCGCTTTTAAATTTGAACTAACTGCCATCGGTAGTCGAAACCACTGTCCAGCAGACGCCCGCAATACCTTGGGATTGTCCAAATCTACACTATCGGCACTCAACCACATTCCCTCGGCTCCAGCCGCCGCCGCAGTACGAATGATTGTACCTAGATTACCTGGGTCTTGCAGAGTTTCCAGAGCAAGTCCTATACCAGTGAGTGCTACTGGTGGTAAGTGGGTAATTCTTCGTGGTGCTGTGGCAACAACGCCATCAGGGTTAACCGTAGTGGCGATCGCTTTGAGCACTTCAGCACTTACCAGTTCCGTTCGCTGCGATCGCTTCGAGGCATCTTCCCAGAGTTGCGGGTTATCTTCCTGCCATTGCGGTGTACAGCAAACAGTCACCAGTGGGTAATCAATCGCGCAGACTTCCTCCAGCAAGTGCGTCCCTTCTAGCAAAAACAGCTGTTGCTCCCGCCGTTCCTTGGGGGAGTGCAACTTACGGATTTGCTTTACCAGAGAATTCTGGAGACTGGTCAACATCAGTAGTTATGAGTTTTAAGTTTTGAGTTTTGAATTAAGAATCCCAACTCAAAACTCAAAATTCATAACTCAACACTATTTATGCGGAACCCGGGACTTGAACCCGGAAGTCCTTGCGAACACTAGAACCTGAATCTAGCGCGTCTGCCAATTCCGCCAGTTCCGCTTAGCAGCCATTACATTTGCAGTCTTTCATCATGCTGCAATTTTGGATGTTTGTCAACTACTTGCTTTAAGTAAATCTAAACCAGGACAGGGTACAAAACTTAATCAGTTGAAAATAAAGCTAAAAATAACGATAGACATTTAGAATCTTTCCGGTAGAATCTAAACCAAATTGAAAAAAATGCAAAACTATTCCACTGAAGCTGGAGGATAGACCCATTATCAGCCTGACGGATAACCAATCTTTGCCTGAAGCCGACAAGTCAGTATTACAGATTTGGGGCAGGCCTTCCCTGCAAGGGCACGTAAAAATTAGCGGCGCTAAGAACTCGGCACTGGTAATTATGACTGGAGCCTTGCTTTGTCCAGACGATTGCCGGATTCGTAACCTTCCCTCCCTCGCTGATGTAAAGCGGATGGCTCAAATTATAGAGGCATTGGGAGTCCAGATAAAGCGGCAAGGTGACATCATGGATTTCAATGCTAGCCACATTGGACAGTCAAAAGCACCTTACGAATTGGTTTCTCAGCTGCGAGCCAGCTTTTTTGCGATTGGCCCTATACTAGCGCGGCTGGGAGTAGCAAAAGTGCCACTTCCTGGCGGTTGTGCTATCGGTGCCAGACCAGTGGAACTCCATGTTCGGGGTCTGCAAAAAATGGGCGCAGAGGTGCAAATTGATCATGGGGTTGTCCACGCCTATGTCAGTGGCAGTAGCCGTCGGCTAAAGGGTGCCAAAATTTACCTGGATTATCCCAGCGTCGGCGCTACAGAAACCCTAATGATGGCGGCAACGTTGGCAGACGGAGAAACGACGATAGAAAACGCCGCTCAAGAGCCGGAAGTCATCGATTTGGCTAATTTTTGTAATGCGATGGGCGCGCAAATTCGCGGTGCTGGTACAAACACCATCATTGTTTCCGGCGTTCCTCGTTTACATTCTGTGGACTACAGCGTCATTCCTGACAGGATTGAGGCGGGAACATTTTTAGTTGCGGGTGCCATTACCCACTCAGAGATCAGCCTCTCCCCCGTAATTCCAGACCATATGACAGCAGTGATTGCCAAGCTGCGAGAAATTGGGGCAAAGGTGATTGCAGAAGCTCCTGACTGCCTTCGGATTATCCCAGGTCACAGACACACAGCAACGGATATTGAAACATTGCCTTATCCGGGATTTCCTACAGATATGCAAGCCCAGTTTATGGCCTTGCTAACGCTGAGCGAAGGAGACAGTGTCATTACTGAAACAGTATTTGAAAACCGCTTACGTCATGTGGCGGAGTTAAATCGCATGGGAGCAGACATTCGTGTCAAAGGCAACCATGCGATTGTGCGGGGAGTACCCATGCTATCCGGCGCACCAGTCATGGCAACGGACTTACGAGCTTCGGCGGCGCTGGTAATAGCAGCACTGGCGGCAGAGGGAAAAACCACGATTAAAGGATTGCATCATCTAGACCGAGGCTACGATAATTTGGAGCTGAAGCTGCGGCAGCTGGGAGCTAAACTACAGCGGGTCGAGGATGAGGATGAGGATGAGGCTAATAGTAGTGAACTCGCTCCTGCCAAGACTGAGGAGGTAGTAACTACGGAGGCATGAAGTATGAAGGATAAAGGCTGAAATTTCAGCCTTTATCGTTTTTCTAGTCCCTAGCTATGCCTCAAGATTTCCTCAAGTGCTGGTTTAAGAGTGGGATATTGATAGTCAAAGCCGTTGGACAAAGTTCTTTTGGGTAGAACCTGTTGACCTTCCAAAACCACCTTGGCACCATCTCCCAAGAGTACTTCTAGGGCAAAGCCGGGAACGGGCAACCAGGAAGGTCGATTTAGAACTTGCCCTAAGCTCTGGCAGAATTCGGTCATGCGAACTGGGTTCGGGGCTGTAGCGTTAAGGACGCCTTCGATGTCCGGTCTGCTTAGTGATAACAAAATCAGGTTAACGAGGTCATCCCGGTGAATCCAAGAGAACCACTGATGACCAGTACCTAAGGGACCACCAGCAAATAGTTTGAAGGGAGGAAGCATTTTAGCCAGTGCGCCTCCCGTGCCCAGCACAATCCCCAATCGTACAATTACCAGCCTGGTACCGATGTCTTTTACTTTCTGCGCTTCTGCTTCCCAAGCTTGACAAACCTGAGCCAGAAAATCGTCACCAGGAAAACTGGTTTCATCAAAGGTAGCAGTCTCGCTCGTTCCGTAATAACCAATCGCTGAAGCATTTACTAATACAGCTGGTTTTGAGGTTGCTTGGGCAATAGCTTCCACAATTTTTTGAGTCCCAACCTTACGGCTAGCTAGAATTTCCTGCTTATGTTCTGGCGTCCAACGCTCCTCAGCAATCGGTTCTCCTGCCAGATTCACTACAGCGTCACACCCAGAAATACTCTGTTGCCAGGAACCAGATTCAGTTGGAGTATAGGCAACGACTTCAAGATTCGGGAACGCTGAGGCAGAAAATACTTTCTGGGCTTTGGATAGATTACGGCTTAGAACTAATACCTGATGTCCTAAGCCGTGCAAACGCTCCACTAAGCGACTACCGACAAATCCCGTTGCACCAGTGATAGCTACTTTCATCAAACCTCCAAAGCATTTGGGATTGCCGATTTTGGATGAGACGAACAATCCAAAATCTAAACTCTAAAATTTTAGGCGTTGCGATCGCTCTAGACCATACCATTAGCCTCAACATAGCGATGCTGGACGTCCTGCTACATAAAACTCACATCACACCGGGCATGCCCGGACAATTAGTAGAGACGCGCCATGGCGCGTCTCTACAATGATTCTTAACCATATTTTTTACAGCCAAATCCTCAACCACTATAGTTTGGTTTTCACGCATTAGTTGAGTTGTCAGCTTATGCAAAGAATGGTATTCTACCATATTTGGTGTAAAAAAGTTAGTGAAGGTTACATAAGAAAGAGGGAGCTGAGGAGGTAATAGAGCAGAATTATCCTGAGCCTTTCTCCTCGCTTAACCAGGCGGTTTAGATTCAGACAGTTGAGGTGAGGGAGTTGCAGGTGAGGAAGAGTTTTCAACAGTGAGGTTAAGTTGATAATCAATTGGCCCAGAGGCATTGGAAATGACTACAAATTCGTAGTATCCCGATTCAGTTAGCTGTCCTGACCAGTTGCGTTCTCGTGAGTCTTCTAGTATTCGCATCTTGCCCGTAGGACTATAGACCGAGAACAAAACTTTCTCACCAGTTTGCAGCTGAACTTGCATCAGCTGACCTTGATTGAGTTGGGCAATATAGGCTTTGCCTTCACTTGGTTTGAGGGTAGCGCTGAGTTTATTGCTAGTAGCCCCTGGCTCAAAGCGAATCGTTTCTAGGGCAGTTCCAGACTGTAATTTTTTTACTTGGTCAGCCACCATCGCTTGCCACACCTGCCCCATAGGTGTGTTCAAAAACTGCTCAAAGGTCAGACCCAGTTTGTCCGTAGAATAATCGGAGAAAATAGATAAATACTTCCCATCGGTTAGATCGTAGAGGGCGCGACTGCTGAGGCGTAGTTTGTTCACTTCCACCTTCCACCGCTCTCGGTCAGTAGCACTGTAGCTTCCCAAGCGCCTGCGGGCTTCGCTACTCAAGTTGGAGGTCTCCAACTTATCCAGCAACTGGGCGGATATTTTGTCCCACTGCTGTCGCAACTGCTCATCCTCTGGCTCATTGCTCAAACGACGCCCGCGTTGATTGGGGTTCTGAATCCAGAAAGCCTCATTAACCAGGTCAACGTAGAAGTTGTAGTCAATGCCCAAATCGAGGCGACGCTGTCGCAGGGCTTCCTTGCGTTGCTTCTCGGAGGCTGAAACCTGCGGCGGTAGCTCTTGCTCACCATCGATAGCAGAGGAAGCACTGGGTGAAGAAGTTGGCTCAGGCGGTTTCCGTCCTGGATCTGACTTAGAGTGCAACCAGAGATTTCCAGCCCACCAGCCGATGCCCCCGGCAGCAGCAATTAACATGGGTACAAGCAAGATTTTCCTCAATAATTTGAAGAATTTACGGCGGGGCTGGCTGGGAAGCGATGCTGGCGTCGTGGCTGGGGAGGCAGACGGGTTAAGGGAATGGGGTGGAGGATACCCCTGCCCTACCGGAGGAGGTACTACTGCTAGTGTGGCTTCAGTTGTCGGTAGTGAAGGTGTTGAGGGTAGCCCCGCTGGTTGAGTGGGAGGATAGGCAGCAATTGGCAAATTGCCGCTGAGGGCTTGGAGTACTTCACTTACGGATTGGTAGCGATCGCCCGGTCTCGGTTGTAGCATTTTATCTAGCACGCTTTCCAACGTCGGGCTGAGGCTTACTTCCCGCCGCCAGTCCCAACTCAGCGTTTGGGGATTGATCAGCTGGTGGGGCTGCTTGCCTGTGAGCAATACCAGCATAGTTACAGCCAAAGCGTACAAATCGCTGTGGGGAAAGACTATCCCCCTTTGCATCTGCTCTTCTGGAGCATATCCCACCTTACCCAGTCGGGTGGGAATTACGGTTGTTCCACTACCGGCTGGGCTGAATTGCGATTCTACGGTGGCAGCGACTTGCTTGACACCCCCAAAGTCAATCAGCACTGGCAGATTGTCAGAACTTCGCAGCATGAGGTTGTCTGGGGAGATATCCCGGTGAATCACCCCATTTGAGTGGATGTATTCCAATACAGGCAGAATCTGGAACAACAGCTGCGTCACTTCTGCTTCAGTAAACTTTAGCCCCTGCTGCCTACGCACCTCTAACAGGGCGCGGTAAGTATCACCCTCTACGTAGTCCTGCACCAGAAACAGGCGTCCCGTGTCATGGGTGTTAACCCGGAACATCTCTCGGAAACGCGGAATCTGGGGGTGTTGTAGCTTGTAAAGAACACCAGCTTCTCGCTCAAATAACTGCTCAGCTTTTTGTAAGGCGTAGCTGCCTTGAACCTGGGGGGCAAATTCCTTTAAAACGCAGGGTTCGTTAAACCTGTTGAGGTCGAGGGCCAGATAGGTACGTCCAAAGCCTCCGTGTCCCAGCTCGCGTACAATGCGGTAGCGAAACTCCTGCGGCGTTGCTTCGCTACCGCCTAGGATTGAGCCTTGAGTCAGGTTGTTGCTGGTGGGCAGACTAAGCTTCTCCCCACACTGCTGGCAAAAGTTGGTTCCAGTCGGATTTTCGTGTCCTTTGCTGCAATAGAGGGGCTTCATCTGCCTTGGACTTTTCAGTGACGGGTTCAGCTAACGGTATAACAAATCAGCTGAGATTGTACAAACTAATCTATCTTGACCAGAATTAATGGGATACAAGCCTCGCCCTTAAGCGGGCGACTTTTGTTCGTGCTATAATTATGATTTAGGGTTTTTCCACGTCAAATGATAGCTTTAGAGTTCAAGGCTAAAGGGAAAACAACTCAATATGCTGCTATAGACGAGGCGATTAGAACCGCGGCGGTAGCCGTGTGTCCGCAATAAGTGTATCCGTTTCTGGATGGATAACCGAGGCGTAGGACAAAAAGAGTTGTATCGCCACAACACAGCATTGAGAGCGGAGTATCCTTTCGTCAAAACTCTAAATTCTCATGCTTGTCAAGTTGCGGTTGAAAGAGCGTATAGCTCAATTGCCCGGTTCTACGACAACTGCAAGAAGTCCATTCCAGGAAAGAAAGGTTATCCGATATTCAAGAAAAACTGTCGTTCAGTTACGTACAAAACCTCTGGATGGACGCTTTCTGAAACCAGGAAACAAATCACCTTTACCGACAAGAAGGGAATCGGTACTCTTAAACTCAAGGGGACGTGGGATTTAAACTTCTATCAACTCGACCAAATAAAACGGGTGAGAGTGGTACGTCGAGCAGACGGGTACTATGTTCAGTTTTTAGTCAAAACTGAGAACAAGATAGACTCGCAACCGACAGGTAAGAACATCGGACTCGATGTGGGATTGAAAGAGTTCTACACCGATAGCAATGGTCATGCCGAGCCAAACCCTAAGTTTTATCGAACGGGTGAGGAACGGCTGAAATTGAGTCAAAGCCGTGTTTCTCATAAGAAAAAAGGCTCTGCCAACCGGAAAAAAGCCATTAACAAACTAGGGCGAGTACACCTCAAAATAAGTAGGCAACGTGAAGAACATGCCATTCTTAGTGGCACGTTGCGTAATCCAATCTAACGATTTGGTCGCCTACGAAGATTTGAGGATTAAAAACTTAGTCAAGAACCATTGTCTCGCTAAGTCTATTAATGATGCAGGTTGGTATCAGTTCAGAAGATGGCTTGAGCATTTTGGGGTCAAGTTTAGCAAGATAACTGTTGCAGTTAATCCGGCTTACACGTCCCAGGAATGCTCTAACTGTGGCGCTGTAGTCAAGAAGTCTTTGTCGATGAGAACTCATGTTTGCCAGTGTGGGTTTGTGCTAGACAGGGACTGGAATGCCGCCATCAATATTCTGAAAGAAGCTTTGAGTACCACAGGGCATGTGGGAACTTGGATTGTAAATCCGAACGCTAGCGCTGACGCGCAGCTTCGCTAACGGGAGACTTAGCCCCTACTGTTTTAGGTGCAAACCTATCTCGGCAAGTTGAGTCGATGAACGAAGAATCCCCTCGCGTTTAGGCAGGGGAGTGTCAACTGCTTCCGGTAAAATAAGCAATAAGAAAACCTCCCTTATTCTCTATCCTCCATATATCCCTAAACGGCCGCAGCTGCTTAGCCATCAGGAAAACGAGTTAAGCGCGGTATGTATCGCACTGGTGCAGGAAAACTTATCAACGCCGACTTGAACGGAGCCGCAAACATCATGCGGAAAGTAGAGACACAACTAGGTTTAAGTCTAGTCAAGGTCTGTAGGCAAGTTTTGACCCTTGCTACCAGATTTCGGATCTGGGAAACCAAAACGCGCAAAGCTTATAGGCGTGGCTTTAGCCCACCTCGTAGCAACAGTTTAGAATCCCTGTGGCTTTAGCCCAGGGAGAGGTCAATCGTAATGTTTGATTTGTATTATGGAGCAGAGTAACGTGACTCAGGCATTTGACTACGATTTAGTGATTATCGGCGCGGGTGTAGGCGGACATGGGGCTGCTCTCCATGCTGTCAGCTGCGGACTAAAAACCGCTATCATCGAGGCCTCAGAGATGGGCGGAACCTGTGTCAATCGCGGCTGTATTCCCTCCAAAGCTTTGTTGGCTGCCTCTGGGCGCGTGCGGGAGTTACGCAACACGCACCACCTCAAGGCGTTAGGGATTCAGTTAGGGGGTGTGGAATTTGACAGACAGGCGATCGCAGACCACGCTAGTAACATAGTCAGCAAGCTTAGGGGAGATTTAATCAATAGCCTCAAACGGCTCAAGGTGGATATTATCGCCGGTAGAGGCAAAGTAGCAGCACCGCAAAAAGTAACTGTGACCACAGAGGCGGGTGAGAAAACTATCACCGCCAAAGATATTATTATTTCCTCTGGCTCTATTCCTTGGGTGCCCCCTGGCATTGAAATTGACGGTAAAACCGTATTTACGAGTGATGACGCTCTCAAGTTAGAGTCGCTACCAAATTGGATAGCGATTATTGGCAGTGGCTACATCGGTCTAGAGTTTTCCGATATTTATACAGCCTTAGGCTGTGAAGTGACGATGATCGAAGCTTTAGATCAACTCATGCCGGGATTTGACCGGGATATTGCTAAACTTGCAGAACGGGTGCTGATTTCCCCTCGGGACGTGGAAACAAAGGTGGGAAATTTAGCCAGTAAGGTAATCCCAGGAACGCCTGTGGTAATTGAGCTAGCTGACGCTAAAACTAAAGAAGTCGTGGATGTATTAGAAGTGGATGCCTGCCTGGTAGCAACGGGTCGCATTCCTGATACTAATAACCTAGGGCTGGAAACTGTGGGCGTGGAAACAGATCGCCGAGGCTTTATCCAAGTTGATGACCGGATGGCAGTATTAGCCGCTGGCGAACCTGTACCGCACTTGTGGGCGATTGGGGATGCTACTGGCAAAATGATGCTAGCTCATGCAGCTTCTGCTCAAGGTATCGTGGCAGTAGAAAACATCTGTGGTCGCGATCGTACTGTAGACTATCACAGCATCCCAGCGGCTGCCTTTACCCACCCAGAAATTAGCTTTGTGGGCATGACCGAGTCTGCGGCTAAGGAGTTGGGGCAAGTAGAGGGATTTGAGGTGGGGACTGTACGGAGTTACTTCAAGGGTAATTCCAAAGCGATCGCCGAAGGAGAAGCCGACGGCATGGCAAAGGTGATTTATCGCCAAGATACAGGCGAAGTCTTGGGCGTCCATATCATCGGTTTGCACGCCTCAGATTTGATTCACGAGGCATCAAATGCGATCGCTCACAGGCAGTCTGTCAAGTCCTTGGCATACTTGGTGCATGCCCACCCCACCCTCTCAGAAGTTTTGGATGAAGCCTATAAACGGGCTGCCGCTGTTTAGCTAGAGGCTAGAGGCTAGAAAAATCCTCTTGAGATCCTAGCCTCTAGCTTGAAAGCGTCGCACTTTAACTTCATAAATCAACTAATAAAAGCCGTCCTTCTAGGACGGGGCTTTATACCCACTCTTTTGGTAAAACTAATAAATATGCAAATTCGCCGTCGCCCCCCAAACCCAGCTTTTTCCGTCAGCTCTTTGCAGTATCAAGTTCCTCTACCAGATGCCGCGCCGCGCCATATCCTAGAGGAAATTGTCTGGCACAAAGAAAGTGAAGTTGACCAGATGCGGGAACGTCTTCCCTTGGCAAAGTTGCAGCAGCAGGCACAGTCACTACCAGCCCCCCGTAACTTTGTGGACGCCCTGCGGCACGGAAAGACTCGGCCTGCCTTGATTGCGGAAGTTAAAAAGGCATCTCCCAGTAAAGGAGTGATTCGGGAAGATTTTGATCCAGTGGCGATCGCTCAGTCATATCAGCAGGGAGGAGCTAGCTGTTTATCGGTGCTGACAGACAAAAAATTCTTTCAAGGCAGCTTTGATAACCTAGCTCGTGTTCGTGCCAGTGTGGACTTGCCGTTGCTCTGTAAGGAGTTTGTCATCTATCCTTACCAAATATATCTCGCTCGCAGCCAGGGAGCCGATGCCGTCCTGCTGATTGCGGCAATTCTTAGCGATAAAGATCTCCAGTACTTTGTCAAAATTACCAACGCTCTGGGAATGACACCTTTAATAGAAGTGCATACCCAGGCGGAACTAGACCGCGTGCTAGCTTTAGATGGGATTACCTTAGTTGGTATCAACAATCGCAATCTGGAAGATTTCTCAGTTGATTTGCAAACCACCTGCCAACTATTGGCAGAACGAGGGGGTGAGTTGCACAAGCGTGGCATCCTCGTCGTTAGCGAGTCTGGGCTGCATACTCCCGCAGACATCAGCTTGGTTGCCGAAGCCGGTGCTAGTGCAGTTCTCATCGGTGAGTCATTGGTAAAACAACCTAACCCCGGCGATGGGATCAAGGCTTTGTTTCCTCACACATGAATAAGTAGGAATCTGCAACTGTTAATTCATAAAAACTTGACGACGTAAAATTTGGTTCAACCCTCGTCCCATTATGCAGGGGGACAAACGACGAAAATCCAGCTTTAGACCAAGCCTTATCCCCTTGTGGGCAAGGTCAATCTAAAATCTCAAATCTTTTGACTGATAGTGGCAAAACCTACGCGCTGGAGCCTGTCGTATAAGCACAACAAAGCGGATTCATGCGTCTACGGATAAAAAACTTCTGTTAGAAAAAGTGCTAAAATCATAACGTACAATCAAAAGCCTGCAAGTCAAAGAAAAGATTTCCCTTATAAAACTGCTCATCAGTTAGTGAGGAAATATGACTTCATAGCTGTTGAATATTTACAAGTACGTAACTTAGCCCGTGATAGTAGGGACGGGTTTGGTCATCTACTTTTAAATGCATCTCTTCTGGGATACCGACTAAACCTGCCCCTACACGCAAAATAAATTTTTGATCCTGCTTGGAGTAGTTTTGTCCCCTATTTTAGCGACCGGGTTGCTCTCGTTATACCAGTAAGGTTAGCTGGATAGAGCGTCACTATATCCTTCTACTATAAGGTACATAAGGTTTCATGGAGCCAATACCCCTGCCATCTCTTATCCACTACGAACTGCTACTCCAGCTTCTAGAACGCCAAACATCATTCGCTGTTAGTCAAAAACCGGCGATACGAGAGGAAGTTCATCAGTTAATCATTACTCTCCGCAAAGCCCTAGCTCAGCAGAAGAAACTTGAGCAAAGCTGCGATCGCGAAAATTTGCCAATTGAGTACCGCTGGTCTTTGAACAGCATTAACGAGGAAGTAAACAGTAACACCTAAAAAGGTAAAAGTAAATATTTGAATTTTGCCTTATTTACAGCAGTTATATGCACCAAAATTTTTAAGCTTAAGTAATTATCAGCAATTAAAATAAATATTCTAATATCACAAAAAGGGGAGGCAAGTCAGCCCCGGTGTTTAAATCCTGGGAGAAATAGCCGCCGCCCGTTAGTAGTTTGTAGGAAATAACAACTAACGTGAAATTCCCCGACTTTACGCGGGGGATAAGCTTAATTCTATTGGTATCTATACTTTTTGGAATTGGGTATTTCCCCGTCTTGGTCTTACAGCGTCCCTTGACGAAGAGATGATTCCTGATTACATTTTTTAACTTAGATGTGTTTGTAGTTTCGCCTGTACTGGTTTATCTCGTGCCTACGTGCCGCGTTGCCGCAGGTTAAATTAATACGGAAAGTACAATATAGTACCATATTACTACACTTCTGTGCGAACTGTTCTCAAAGTTTTTAGACACTAGGACAACTCAATGGATAACAAGCTCATGCTGATGATTCCTGGCCCGACGCCAGTGCCGGAACAGGTATTGCTCGCCTTAGCTAAACATCCCATCGGTCACCGTAGTGGTGAATTTAGCAAGATCATGGCAGAGGTGACGCAAAACCTCAAATGGCTGCACCAAACCCAAAATGACGTTTTGATTGTTACTGCATCGGGAACTGGTGCAATGGAAGCTGGCATTATTAACTTCCTGAGTCCAGGCGATCGCATTTTGGTGGGGTGTAATGGTAAATTTGGCGATCGCTGGGCTGAAATCGGCGAAGCATACGGCCTCAATGTGGAGAAAGTTACTGCCGAGTGGGGTCAACCCCTCGATCCAGAACAGTTCCGAGAAAAACTAGAAGCCGACACCCAAAAGCAGATCAAAGCCGTCATCATCACTCACAGTGAAACCTCCACAGGCGTCCTCAACGACCTAGAAACCGTCAACCGTCACGTTAAAGCTCACGGTGAAGCTTTAATCATTGTTGATGCCGTTACCAGCTTAGGAGCTGTTAATCTGCCTGTAGACGCTTGGGGTCTAGACGTTGTAGCCTCTGGTTCCCAAAAGGCTTACATGATTCCACCAGGATTGGGTTTTGTCGCTGTCAGTCCTAAAGCTTGGGAAGCTTACAAAACGGCTAAGCTGCCCCGCTACTACCTGGATTTGGGCAAGTACCGTAAAGACGCCGCCAAAAACACTACCCCGTTTACTCCACCAGTAAATTTAATCGTGGCACTGCAAGCAGCCTTGCAGATGATGCAAGCAGAAGGTCTGGAATCAATCTTCAACCGTCACCAGCGCTTGACGAGTGCAACCCGTGCCGCTATCAAGGCACTAAATTTACCTTTGTTTGCCGCTGATAACGCTGCTAGTCCTGCAATTACATCTGTAGCGCCCCAGCAAGTTGAGGCAGAACAAGTCCGTGCGATCATGAAAAAGCACTTTGATATCGTCTTAGCTGGAGGGCAAGATCATCTCAAAGGTAAAATCTTCCGCATTGGTCACCTTGGCTTTGTGAGCGATCGCGATATTCTCACTGCCATTGCCTCGTTAGAAGCCGCCCTCCGAGAATTAGGCTACGAAGGTTCTACTCCCGGTGCTGGTGTTGCTGCTGCCACCAGAGTGTTTGCCCAATAGATAGTTAGTGGATAGTAGTTAGTGGTTAGTGGTTGTATTTATTCCTACTAACTACTAACTACTAACAACCCTTCAATACAGACGCCTCAGAACATACTCAGCCATATCTATCAGGGCTTGACGGGATGTTGATGGCGGTAATTCTGTCAGGTGTTCAACAGCTAGTTGGGCATGGTGTGTTGCCAATTCCCGGGAACGCTCAATGCCCTGACTTTCTTTAATCAGGGCGATCGCTTGCTCTAAATCTCCAGCTTGAATAAACTCGCCCTCAATTAGTGCCTCTAAATAGGGTTTTTCTTCTAGGGCGTATAACGTCGGGGCAGTCAGGTTGCCACTTTTTATATCTGACCCTGCTGGCTTGCCCAAAGCTTCTGTAGAACCAGTGAAATCCAAAATATCATCTACGACTTGGAATGCAAACCCAATATGACGCCCATAGCTATATAAATTTTCAGCCATTGATGTTGAAACGCCACTAAGCAACCCAGCTGCCTTAGCGCTATTGGCTATTAACGAAGCCGCTTTGTAGTAACTTTTCTCTAGATAAGCCTCAATTGACAAACTGGTATTAAATAGGTTCAGCCCTTGCTGAATTTCCCCCTCTGCCAAATCCATAATTACCTCTGACAGCAGTTTGACCACGTCTAGGTTATCTAAATTGGCTAAGTACCAGGAGGATTGGGCGAATAAGAAATCTCCTGCCAACACCGCCACGCGGTTGCCAAATCGGCTATGAACAGTGGGGATACCGCGACGCACTTCGGATTCATCTACGACATCGTCATGCACCAAGCTAGCGGTGTGAATCATTTCCGTAATCTCCGCCAAACGTCGGTGGCGGGGAGTAATGTCTTGATCTAGCATCGTCGCCCGCGCAATCAAAAGGACGATCGCGGGTCGGACTCGCTTTCCCTGTGCCCCAAATAAGTGCTCAGCCGCCGCATACAAAATGGGATGACGGGCACCCACCAGTTTTTTTAAGTTCTCGGTTAGGGTATGCAGGTCAGCTTCAACAGGGGCAAAGAGGGAAGTCACTGAGGTCATGGCTGGGCTGGCTCAGGCGAGATAGTTACGAAAGTTTACATACATTTTAACCGAACCCTCCCATACATGAAAGTTTTGTTGCTTAAGTCAAGGGCAGGTGGCTGTTTCCAGAATTGTATATTTTTGTTAAGTATATGAAAAAGTTATCCCTAACAGCCCCTATTTCTGTGTTAATCTAATCATAAGGGTTTGAAAAATTTAATAAAGTCTTTGAGGACAAGAGAGAAGGAAACGGTAATGTGCCAGTTACTGCTTTTTTTTAATGAATTGAGGGAAGTGGTAAATGTATCTTTCTCATAATCATCTCTCAAATTGTTTTTATTAGGTAACTCATACCTCATTTATTGGGTAAAACAAATAACTTCCCACTTAGCAATTTAGCTAAGTAAAGCCAACCTGGACTAGTAAAATACTGGCGTAGTTGGAAGCGAAAAATAAGCAACCGCAAGATATACCTTAAGCGGCTATTTTTAGCTGCATTCTGAGCCTGCCATTGGTTCAGGCGTGCTGCGAGATGACTTTGTATTCAAATTTCCCTTTTTTAACTTGTGGTAGCACTATGACCTATACTGATATGCCTCTGATTATTCCTCTTCTAGCTACTGGTTATTTGTTAACAATCTATCTGCTGTTGAGCCTAGCACAGCGAACTGCTAAAGGGGGGCGATCTGTTGCCTCCCAACGCAGTAGTCTACCTTACTCTACCCTAACCGTGCCTGCGCCACGGGAACGCCTAGATGGTACGGGAACACCTCAGGCTTACAAAAAACCGCCGGAAGTGCATCTAACGGAAGCGCTTCCCCCAACGCGATATAGCAGTTAGCTTTTAGCGATTAGCAATTAGCAATTAGCTTGATTAACTTGTTACTTTCAACAATTTATGAAGACAGCCGAGTTTTCTAATAGCTAACAGCTAATAGCTAAAAGCTAATAGCTTTCTCAATCCACCTGTTCTAGCAGAACTGGCGAGTGAGGTGATGTTGGTAAGTAGACTTTTTCAACCATCGGCGTACACCCTAGCCACTGCACTGACAATTGGGCAAACTGTTGGGGACAACCGCTGACACAGAATCGAGTCGGTAGAGGTGGCTGTGTGTTTAGAAGCCCCAATAGATCTAGTTCCTGGGCGGCGGCGGCAACCACATGCACTGCTGGATCTACCAGCTTCACCTCTGACGGCAGAATCGCGCGTAACACAGGTGCCAGATGAGGATAGTGGGTACAACCATAAACGAGAGTATCAATTCCCTCTTGCATCAGAGGTGTCAAATACTCGCGCGCAACTTCAGTTGTGTAGGGGTCGTGCAAGCGGTTTTGCTCGATCAGCGGCACGAACTCTGGACAGCCGACTTGCCAAACCTGGGCAGTGGTGTCAATTTCTGAAATGGCGCGTCGGTAAGCATTGCTGGCGGCAGTTGCAGGGGTGGCGATGACACCAATCCGCTGACCATGTTGCACTGCGGCACGGGCGCCCGGCAGTATAACTCCCAGAATTGGCAGATTGAACTCAGAGCGGACAGTTTCTAGAGCCAAGGCAGAACTGGTATTACAGGCCATAATCGCCATTTTTATGTCCTGTTGCACCATCCATCTGAGGATTTCGCGTACAAACTGCAAAATTTCTTGCTTAGTGCGGCTGCCGTAGGGAAGCCGTGCCGTATCGCCAAAGTAAAGAATTGATTCGTTAGGCAGCTGCCGGTAGAGTTCTCTAAGAACTGTGAGACCGCCGACACCGCTGTCAAAAATGCCAATTCTTTGTTGTCCGTTGTTCGTTGTCATTTATCCCTTGTTCGTTATTGACTGACCGCTGACCAAGTTTGAAGAATAATAAAGTCAGAATACAGCAGTCAGAATGCTATTGGTGGGAAAATTAAGACCCTCTACTATCTTTTTGATCGCCAAATTATAGATTTGGTGGCGGACACGGAACCTTTGCTATTCATCTGCCAGCCGCCCAGAAAAGTTGCTGAATTCTGGCGACTGACTTCTGAATCCTTTCTTGCTAAAAATTTTGCTGGATGTACTGTAGAATACCGCGGGCGATCGCGGTAGCCATTTGGCTTTGGTAATTAGGGTTAGCCAGTTTAGGAGCCTCAATAGTACTGGTAACAAACCCAACTTCGACTAATACAGCTGGCATAGAGGACTTCCTCAGGACATAAAATCTTGCTCGTCGGACGCCACGATTTCCAATATCAACGCTTTGCAGAACACTGTTGTGGATCGTCTGAGCAAGACGTTGGCCGCTACCGTAATAGTAGGTCTCCAAACCATTAACATCTGGACGGTTACTAATAGAATTGGCATGGATACTGACAAACAAGTCAGCGCCAACCTTATCAGCCATTTGCACTCGCGGAGCTAGGTCTACAAAATAGTCAGCATTTCGGCTCATAACAGCTTGCACGCCCTGTTGCTCGAGCAGCGCCGCTACCTGTTTGGCGATCGGTAAAATGACGTCTACCTCTCGCAAACCTCCACGACCAATCGCTCCAGGATCTTTGCCGCCGTGTCCCGGATCGACCATGACAACGATGCGCCCTTTAGGAGCGCGGGGTAGGGACACCGGCGGATTATTAGTGTTAGGTGGAGGTACATTAATCGAGCCAATGGGGGGCGTTACTGGTCGGCTCCGTAAGAGCTGCAACGCTACCAACTGGGCATTAATCTGATTAAGTTCTCCAATTTGCACGCCAGCAGCTGGTTGCACCAGAATCTCGACGTTACGATAGCTTTGCTGCTGTAGGCGCACCCGAAACACTGGGCTGTTGCCATCAAGTTGGGGACCTTTAACTTTATCCGCCAGCTGGGCGGAAGGAATGGTAATCCGGTATACTCCATACGCGCTGTCCCAACTACTAGTGGGTTTTATCGGTCGGTCTGCCCTGATTAACAGCAGTGTTCCGTTACTGCCGAGTTCAACTGACTGAACGGTTGCCAGCTGAGTAGCACCAGGCGGCGTCTGAATCGGTTGAACTGGTGTCGATACCACCGGCTCGTTAGGTTCCTGGCCGATAGACACCGAAGAGGGACGATCAATCCGGCCAGCAGGAATACTCTGAGGGAGGATGACTACACCTCCCAAACTGCTGATAGATGCCTGCCAATCTGGGCTGTTTTCCGCCACATTCAAAGTCACGCGGGCAACTCGCGGTGACGTTTGCAGCTGGGAAAATTGAATGCGACTGACGCCGTAGCGATTTATAGGCAAACCTTGTGCAGGTAGACTCGGAGAAAGGGTGGCACCTTCCAAGTCAACATTGATAGTGCGGCGATCGTCGCTCCGCGTTACTTTTAACCCTGGATTGCCGCCATTAGTACGCAGGAAAAACCCATCCTGCGTCACCTGTAAATTTTGTATTTGAACCCCTGACGCCTGAATTGGCACTGGCGGCCTCTGTTGGCTGGAGCTATTGGACGGAACCCCAGGCGGAGGTGGCAATGGCCTCAGTGGGGGGAGGGACACTCCTCCTGGCAACTCTTGCGCTTGTATCCGTTCCGGCTGCGGGATTTGCACCGACCACTGTACAGGTGAATTTCCCTGGACTATCACTTTCTGGGGGTCTAGCGTATAACCAGGGTTTAATTCCATCACGAGGCGAGTGGTCTGTTCATCAAACTGCCCCACCCTTAAAGAGCGAATCGCTCCACCATATTGCTGAGTTACAGTGGGGCGTTCCAGAGTGGTACCTGGCAGATCGACGATCAGACGCGTAGGGTTAGCAAGCAGCTGTGCCCTCGGTTGAACCCCAGCGTTCGTTGTAAATACTAGCCGATTCTGATTGGTATCAAAACGCCAAGATAGTAGTTTACCCGCTGAAGCGGGCAATGAAAATACAAAAACGCTCAAAAAACTGGGTAATAGCCAGTAAAATCTCACAATCCTTGCTCCTGAGAAAGCGCAGTGCAGCAGTAAACCTTTTGCGGATTAGCAATACCAATGAAGTTGCATCTGAAACGGTATCTGACTTTTCAGCCTGTAAACATAAATACACAATTTGGGACTGGGTTGAAAAATACCATGACTTTGGTCGCAGTGGATAACAGCGGTCATTCGATTTTGGATGAAAGGATAATGAAATTGTCCTCACGACACCGAAGCTGGGGCTGGAAACCTCTGCGTGTTTTTGGTCAGGAGTAGCTTTAACCTTTGGTTTGCAGTATTGCTGGATTCTCACTCCTGGCGGTGTAAAACATTCGGACGTAAATGTAGAGACTTAAGTTTCAAGCAAAACAATATACATTGTTAACCCAGATGAAGACATTTTTCAGGTGTCTGAAGGGGATATGGAAGTGAACTACTCCTCATACATCTTTTCTCGCTTTTTGCTGTGCAAAAAATTGCTCACCCGATGCCATCGTCGCCGGCAGCTATCTTCAATTCCCCCACTAAAGGTCGTACAGTTATAGTGGGGGAATCACGGCGAAATGGTTAATCAACTCCTCAGAAAATAGCAGCTTTAAGCAAGCTTTTCTTTAACTATTGAACAGCATCAGCGCTCTGAAGGTTCAGTCTGCGCGATCGCTGAATGCGGGTCTTCGACCACCGCACTTTTTTCCAGAACCAAGGGATCGGTGCTGCTACCATCCAAATTAGGGGTTTGTGTCTGGGTAGAGACAGGTGTGCCTTTGTTAAACACCACCCTTAACAGCGGTGGCGCTAAAAATGTTGTCAAGATAACCATCATAATAATCGCCGCTTCCAACGATTCCGAGAGCACGCCACTAGCTGAGCCAACACCGGCAAACACCAGTCCCACTTCCCCTCGCGGAATCATACCTACACCAATGGCTAGGCGGTTGATATTAGGTTGACCAAACACAGTCAAGCCTGTAACTACCTTACCTAGGATGCCCACTGTAATTAAGAAAATGGCGATTATCAAGCCCTCTCTATTACTGGGAATGGCTGGATTGAGTACGCCCAAGTTAGTCTTAGCACCCACCGTGACAAAGAAAATCGGCACGAGTATATCGGCAATAGGAATAACCTGCTTTTGCAGCTCTTTACGCTTATCTGTCTCGTCGAAGACTAACCCAGCCGCAAAAGCTCCCAATATTGCTTCTAAGTGGATTGCGGCGGCAATGTAGGAGAGAATAAAGGCGAATATGAGTGCCGGTATTACTAGCTGACCGCGCGTTTTGAGTTTATTGGCGATCGCCACAAACGATTTGTTGAAGAAATTACCCAACAAAATCGCACCGACGAGGAAAACACTGGCGCTGATAATCAGATAGCAGACATTGACCACATCCACCTCGCCGGTTTTGGCAAGGCTAGCCACTACTGCTAGGACAATGATACCAAGCACGTCGTCCATGACAGCCGCGCCCAGAATAATCTGACCTTCTTTAGAAGTCAGACGCCCCAGTTCTGAGAGCACCTTGGAAGTAATACCGATACTTGTTGCCGTCAAAGCTGCCCCCGCAAAAATCGCTGGCACAGCAGGCACACCAAACAAAACCATTAGCCCCACAGTGCCAGCAGCAAAGGGCACCACCACACCTACGACCGCTACAATTGTCGCCTGGAAACCGACTTCCAGCAGTTCTTTTAAGTTCGATTCCAGACCAATTTCAAACAACAAAATGAGTACGCCCAGTTCTGCCAAAACGGAAATGACTTCGCTTTGGGTGTGAAATGTTGTAGCTACTGCTTCGGGACTCAAACCTGTAGATAGCTGGAGGAATGTAGCGATCGCCGAATTAGAAATGTCTGCTCCGCTTTCTGGAAACACCAGCAGATGCAGCGCCGAGACACCAACCACTACACCACCAACCAGTTCGCCTAAGACGGGTGGTAAGCCCAACCAATTAGATAATTCTCCGCCAATTTTGCTAGCTAGATAAATTACCACTAAACTCAGCAGCACGCCGGCGAGGACAAGCGAGCCACCTTCAGCTTCAGCTGCCGTTGCTAGCAGAGGAATGGTTTTGCTCCAAAGTGGGAGCGAGTTGGTTGGGTTGAGGAAACTTACCATGCCATCAGCCATGAGTTCTGGATAAATCATTCTTTCTACTGTACAAGTTTCTTTACATATAGCAATTAGTAGTTAGCTAATAGCCGTTCAAGCGTGATAGCAGCA
>JAHHGU010000054.1 GCA_019359765.1 Aphanothece sp. CMT-3BRIN-NPC111 | reverse complement strand
TTCCCAGTGAGGGTGTTATTGAGGGTATTGCCGGTACCGTTAATGGCTGCTGCGCCAGTTAAAGTAAGGTTCTCTAAGTTGGCACCTAATGTCCAACTGACAGCCGATTGCACTGTGTCTATGCCTTCGTTAGCAATTTCGCTGATGCTGTCGCTGCTGCTATCGACAATATATGTATCGTTACCACTACTCCCGTTAAGAGTGTCGTTACCACTACCCCCGTTTATAGTGTCGTTGCCACTACCCCCGTTTATAGTGTCGTTGCCAGCAAGCCCGTTTATAGTGTCGTTGCCAGCAAGCCCGTTTATAGTGTCGTTGCCACTTGTGCCGTTTATAGTTTCATCGACGGCAGAGATATTGATGCTAAAAGTTCTCGTTGAGATGAAACCGCCAGCCCCGTCCTTAACCGTGAAGGCGAAGCTATCGCTGGCGGTTTCAGCACCGTTGTGGTTATAACTAACTTTGCCAGAATTGATATCAGCTTGTGTGAAGGTTTGTCCGACTGCTAGAGGAACGTTATTGACGCCATCATTGAGTTGAAGCGTGCCGTAGTTGGGTAGGTCAGTGAGGGTGTAAATTAGTTGTTCATTCGTCTGCTCGACATCGGTTGTTTGCAGCAGAGCATTGGTAATTGTAGAGTCAGTACGCTCATTTAAGGTGAGACTGTTATTGGTTGTTAGGACTGGAGCGTCATTAACGGCTGTGACGTTGACATTAAAGGTGGTTTCGGTATACAACCCTCGGCTGTCAGTCGCTCGCACAGTTAGGTCGCTGCTGCCATTAGCATTGTTTGCGTAGTCGAGAACTAGCTGTCCGGTGACTTGATCAATGGTGGTGCTACTAAACAAGCTAGAGGTTGTATTGCCTGTAATACTGTAGCTCAGAGTATTATCTGCATCATTATCGGCAAAAGCGGCAAATAAATCTATGACCGTGTTAGCAGCATCTTCAGCGACGATGACATTATTAATACCTGTTGTGGTGGGAATTTGGTTGCCATCAAAGCTTTGAGCATAGATGCCATAGCCGCTGCCATCTTGTCCATTGCTTTGCCAACCTACGACAAAGTCGCCATCCGCATCCATGGCCACAGAAGAGCCGTATTGGTCATCGCTGGTATAGCTATTGATTAGAACTTCACCCCCCATAGCAACGCCTGCGGAGTTGTAGCGCTGGGCATAGATTCCATAGCCATTGCCATCTTGTCCATAGCTATTCCAAGTGACGATAAAGTCTCCATCCGCATCCATTGCCACTGTGGAAGCGTATTGATAGTCATTGGTGGTGGTGTTGACGAGGAACTCACCCCCCACAGCGACACCGGAGGAGTTGTAGCGCTGGGCATAGATGCCATCGCCATCGCCATCTTGTCCTGAGCTTGTCCAAGTGACGACAAAGTCTCCATCCGCATCCATTGCCACTGTGGAGTAGCGTTGAGTGCTAGCGGTGGTGGTGTTGACGCGGAACTCACTCCCCACAGCAGCGCCTGCGGAGTTGTAGCGCTGGGCATAGATGCCATAGCCACTGCCATCTTGTCCATAGCTATTCCAAGTGACGACAAAGTCTCCATCCGCATCCATTGCCACTGTGGAGCCGTATTGAGTGCTAGCGGTGGTGGTGTTGACGCCGAACTCACTCCCCACAGCGACGCCTGCGGAGTTGTAGCGCTGGGCATAGATGCCATAGCCACCGCCATCTTGTCCTGAGCTACTCCAAGTGACGACAAAGTCTCCATCCGCATCCATGGCGACTGTGGAGGAGCGTTGTTGGTTAGCGGTGGTGGTGTTGACGCCGAACTCAGAGCCATTGGAAGCGAAGGAGCCGACGCTAACGCTAAATGTTGTTTCTACAAATAAACCACTTGTATCTGTGGCTCTGAGTGTAATATTACCGCTGCCAAAACTGTTAGGGTTATAGTCTAGGATGAGTTGGCCTGTAGAGTTATCGATAGTTGTGCCACTAAACAGGCTGGGTTGGCTATTACTGACAACACTATATGTCAGGTTGCTGTCTGGGTCAGTAGAATCAGCAAAGGCGGCAAACAAGTCAATAGTTGTGTTCGGGGCATCTCTGAAGACGCTGACATTATTGATGCCCACTGTGGCAGGCGCTTCAGTAGATTTGTAAACTTGAGCATAGATGCCATTGCTTTGCCAATCTACGACAAAGTCGCCATCCGCATCCATTGCCACTGTGGAGTAGCGTTGAGTGCTAGCGGTATAGCTATTGATTAGAACTTCACCTCCCTGGGCAACGCCTGCGGAGTTGTAGCGCTGGGCATAGATGCCATAGCCATCGCCATCTTGTAGGTTGCTACTCCAAGTGACGACAAAGTCTCCATCCGCATCCATTGCCACTGTGGAGTAGTGTTGATCGTTAGCGGTGGTGGTGTTGACGCGGAACTCGCCCCCCACAGCGACACCGGAGGAGTTGTAGCGCTGGGCATAGATGCCCCATCCACTGCCATCTTGTAGGTTGCTACTCCAAGTGACGACAAAGTCTCCATCCGCATCCATTGCCACTGTGGAGTAGTGTTGATCGTTAGCGGTGGTGGTGTTGACGCGGAACTCACCCCCCACAGCAGCGCCTGCGGAGTTGTAGCGCTGGGCATAGATGCCATAGCCACTGCCATCTGGTCCAAAGCTAGTCCAAGTGACGACAAAGTCTCCATCCGCATCCATTGCCACTGTGGAGCTGAATTCCTCGCTAGCGGTGGTGGTGTTGATGCGGAACTCACTTCCCACAGCGACACCGGAGGAGTTGTAGCGCTGGGCATAGATGCCATAGCCACGGCCATCTTGTCCAGCGCTACTCCAAGTGACGACAAAGTCTCCATCCGCATCCATTGCCACTGTGGAGTCGCGTTGAGTGCTAGCGGTGGTGGTGTTGACGCGGAACTCACTCCCCACAGCAACGCCTGCGGAGTTGTAGCGCTGGGCATAGATGCCATAGTGGCTGCCATCTTGTAGATAGCTACTCCAAGTGACGACAAAGTCTCCATCCGCATCCATTGCCACTGTGGAGGCGTATTGAGTGCTAGCGGTGGTGGTGTTGACGCGGAACTCGGAACCTTGTGCTACAGGCGTGCGGATAGAGAAAACTTGGCTAAAATCACCCCCCGGAGTACCATTGCCATCTCCATCTAAAGCATTGCCGTTGAGGTCTGTAATCGCACTGAGTGCTGTTAAGCTATAATCTCCTCCGGTCAGAGAGGTACTTAGGCTGAGTATGGCTTCATAACGATTAGTTGTATTGTTGAAAACAAAGCTAATATCACTAATCTGGCTACTGATATCGACCCCGTTGCGTAGCAGTTTCCAGTTGGCGGCATTTGTAGCACTGTTAACGCCACTGCTGCCTCCCGTGACATTTAAATCTTCTGAGAAACTAACGACTAGCTGCCCAACTGTGGCAACTAAACGTTCATTGGCGGTTATCGGGTCAGAAACATCAGCCGCATAAACGCCTGTGACTGTAGCTCCGGTAGTATCGGTGAATGACATAATATTTCTACAGTTAATAACTGAAAGTGAGGATTGACCGAGAAAGAAAAAATCTTTAGGCTTTCTAGCAGTACTGGCACCACGCTAGAGCACCCACTACCCCAACGCCTTAGCACGACTGGGGAATAGAGATTTATTTAATTTGAGAAGAAGGGCGTAACCAGTAGGCAAACTCAGGGGCAGTAACTGCCTGACGCACCTCTGCGCGTTCCTGGTTGAGGATGGTGGGTCGCTGTACTCCAGCCAGGAACTGCACGTCATATAGCTCCTGGCACCCAGATGTGAACTCAAAAGTACCGACAATGCTGCCATTGCGTAGATCTACCACGGCTAGACCACATACCAAGCGCTCAAAGCGCTCTTGCACAGGTAAACCTCCGAAAATGTGCTGCTCTCGAATCTGACTCAGCCCCACAACGGCATAGGGACCAATACAGCATAATCCTCGCAAAAAGCCTGGGAGCAAGCAGACTACTTCATATTTTCCGGTGTCTGGTTCTACTCGCCATAACTCCCCGGTTCCGGAGTTAAGCACCCACAGATAGCCATCATGCCACCGCGGGGAATGGGGCATGGACATCCCCCGCAAGATAATTTCCTTGGTTTCAACGTCAATTAATATTCCCCCTGTGGCTTTAGTATCCCGCCACCCTCCGACTGCATTGCTCTCACCTAAAGCGGTGACATATTTCGGTTGCCCGTTCTTGAGTGCCAAACCATTGAGGTGACAGCGATCTTCCGGTACTACTTCGCTGATAAACTCAGGCTGCCAACAGGGGACAAAGCTAAAGTCTTTGCTGGTGGAAGCTAAACAAGAAAAGCGGCTATTTACCATCCACAGGCGATCGCTGCCAAATGCCATGTCATGGATGTTTAAGTCTCCGGTATAGTAAGCTACACGAGGCAGATAAAGGGCATCGTAGCGACCGGGTTGCTCTGGGAGATAGTCTGCTGCTAGTAGGGGGGAATTGGCAAGCAGCAAAACTTCATGTTGGGTTGCTATAGCCAAGCGCTGACCTTGCACGGCCATTCCCATAGGCTTTTGGAACTGACGCAATACCAAGCTCACTTGCTGACCATCCCAGCCAATGAGTGCCACTTTTCCGGCTTGGTAGGTGCTAACTGCTAAAGAACCACCGATCTGAGCTATCCAGGATTCAAACGCTCCAGAGGTGTTACATTCAATACTCTTAGGAGCGCTATTATCTAAAACCTGTTGATTAGTCAATGGAAAAAGTTCCTGAGTGTGAAGTGGTTTGGATTGCCGGCTCTAGAGTCTAGGTAAGGATAAAACTATTTAGTAAACGGTTCATGTCGCTAACAGTGCTGATACTTAATAAAATATGGATGGCTGAGCAGGATTAAATACAAAAAGACCGCATAACAATTGAATTGGGCAACTTGCTGAGAGATTAACCTCGTCCCCTAGCTACTTGCGGTTCCGGTAAATTTAGGCTGTGTTTGAGCTATCATTCTAAAAATGATACAGATATAAAGCTTCAGTGAAATTACTGAGATTTAAGCTGCTGGCGACCGCCGGAGTTGTTTTATGGTATTACCCAACTTATATTAAGTGTTTTTGGAAATAAAAGCTGACTTTATTACCTAAATATTTGCGTTTATGTATAACTTAAGTCAACTAAGTGGATAACTTAAGCAGATAAAAAGTTGTAATTTCTCTGGGAATTTTACTTCCAGAGAGATTGGGGGTTCGTCTAAGAAAAAATATAAATATACGTCTATAGTAATTTAGTGAAATTAATAAAACTTAAACTACCAATGATGCCCAAATTTTTGACATTTTCTTTCTGCTTGTTAAAAATGCTGTGATTAGCGTTAAAAGGCACGAACCGTGCTATGGAACCAGAAGACTATGTAGGCATACCCAAAGGGTGATGATGCCTAGCGCTAGGCATTTTGTGCTTACTGGCGTGCGATCGCCTTTTAGCTGTAAGGCGATCGCGCTTTGAGCGATAAAAATAATAAATTATATTGATAAGCTTGGTGTTGGGTTAAACGCAGTGCAACCCAACCTACAATTCGTAACTAATCAATCGGACATGATCTAATACAAATCCCCGACCTCGCGCCAGCAGGTCGGGGAAGATGTCAACAGATATTAGCTCTAAGCAATAATCTCAATGTTGCTATTGTTGAGTGCGGGCATACCAGTTAAAGTGGCTATCTGGATTGTTGCAGAAAGGGCGCCGTTACCATCTGCATCAAAGAATAAACCACCATTGGCACTGTTGTAGATAAACCGCTGATTAGCATTTGTCGCTGTTGTTGCCCCAGAACCAGATAGGAACATATTAGATGCCAGGGTACCGACAGCTAACCCACCCCCGAAACCGGCAGCGGAGATTTGGAGAATGTCATTATCCAGGAGTTTGAAGTCAGCAATCCTGTCAATACCTTCAGTAGGAGCGTTGAAACGGAAGCTATCAGCGCCAGTACCGCCAGTGAGGATGTCATTACCAAAACCTCCAACCAGGATATCGTTCCCAGCAAGACCCGTTAAGGTATCAATACCAGTACCACCATTAAGAATATTGGTAGCCGCATTACCTTTGATGGTGTTGTTAAGCGCGTTGCCTGTACCGTTGATGGCAGCAGTTCCAATTAAGGTGAGGTTCTCTACGTTCGCTCCCAGGGTGTAGTTGATGGAAGACTGTACTGTATCAATCTCAGTGACGAGGGTAGAAGTTTCACTAACGACATCTCCTGCATTCTCGACAACATAAATGTCGTTACCGCCGCCACCAATTAAGGTATCAATACCCGTACCACCGTTAAGGATGTCATTTCCGGCTCCCCCATTGAGGGTGTTGGCAGCCGCATTACCTATGATGGTGTTGTTTAGTGCGTTGCCTGTACCGTTGATGGCAGCAGTTCCAATTAAGGTGAGGTTCTCTAAGTTCGCACCTAATGTATAAGCTGCAAGAGAGCTGTTCACTTTATCAATGCCACCCGTACTGGCAAGAGCATTGGTTTCGCTTACTACATCTGTAGCGATGTCAACATAATAAACGTCGGAGCCATCACCACCCATCATGTTGTCAACACCGGCACCTCCGTTCAGAATATCATTGCCGAGATCACCAATCAGAGCGTCATTCCCTGCCCCACCTGTTATGGTGTCATTCCCTGTACCGCCATTGATAGTGTAATTACCCGAAGTCGTAGCCAAAATGGTAACCCTATCGTTGCCTGCCCCCGTATTAATTGTATTAGTAGCACTTGTGGTTGATGCCGTTATGGTATCTGCACCTGAATTAGTTGTAATAATTTGTTTGCCCGCAGCAGATGTTGCTTCCACAACGACCGCACTTGTACTGGTACTTGTTATAGTTTGTGCTCCTCCAGCAGATGTAGCCTTCACTAGGGCAAGATTTGCACCATTACCACTACCGTCACCAATAATCTGCGCCCCCGCTCCGGTGGTAGTTGCAAAGATCTTGTTAAGACCTACACCTTTTATATTCATTGACCCGGCATCGGAGCTTGCTGTCACTGTAGTAGTACCTGAACCCGTGACAATAGTTTGAGCACCTGCTGTGGATGTTGTTTTGAGTGTTGCCGCACCGGTGAATGTGGTCATGCCAATGTCAATCGCACCGGCCCCGGATGTTGTTGTTGTTAGTCCTACGCCCAAGTCCGCGAATGCTGCTTGAAAATTAACACCTGTAGTAATGGTTTGCGCCCCATTACCTGTCGTATTGATTACAACATTCTCAATATTTCTCAGATTAGTCCAGAGATTATCAGGCGGTGTGATAGCAACATCCAGAAGATGGTCAATATGCAGCGTATCTATGCCTGTGCCACCATTGAGAAAATCGTTAGCACCAAACGTATCCGTTACCGCAGCATCATAAGTCCCATTAAATGTGTCGTTACCTGCGGTGCCAACAAGATTATCCCCATTGGTAGTTAGCGTGTAAGTAGCCATGATTATTTCTCCAATTTACTAATGTTATCCATGCCATGGTGAGGGTGAAAGTTTAGTTTGAGGCTTCCACTCTCGTACCTGACAATTTAATTTTTCGGTAGTGCCTAACACGTAAGGATAATTACCGTCGAAAACCTTACTTCAACAATCTCAGGTCATTACATCCTTAGCACAACCACTTTTTATATATATTCAGATTAGTAGGTGAACTACAAATTCAAGTAAATGTAACTATATAAACAGTATAGCGTTATTTACTAAGAGTTAGATGATTTCTATGAAACAAAGTACCAGAAAACGTATAACTTAAGCAGATAAAAAAAAGTTATTTTCTCAGAGCTTTGCTGCCAGCCAGATTGGGGGTTTTTATAATAGAAAAAATAAATATACATTTCTACTAATTAAGTGAAATTAATAAAATTTAAACTGCCTAATGATGCCGGAATTATTGACTTTTCTTTCTGCCTGCTTGTTAAAAATGCTGTGATTAGCGTTAAAATGCACGAAGCGTTAGGCATACCAAAAGGGTTATGATGCCTAGCCATAGGCATTTTGTGCTTACTGGCGTGCGATCGCATTACAGCTAAAAAGCGATCGCGCTTTGAGCGATAAAAGTAATAAAAAATATTTCTGAGAATTGACTCGTTTCCTTTTAGTGAGCTTGGTGATATTAAGGGCAGCTTAGTTTCGAGGGGTTCAGATGCCTTACCGCCGGATCAAGTTCATCCATTCGATAGATTTCCGGCAAAAATTAAGCTAAATCACCAGCTTTTAGTGATTAATGGCAAAAAAGTTTTATGACAATCAGGGATGTCACTGAATGCGAATATCAAGGTGCGATCGCGCACTGTCATGAGCATATTTACTGAAATAGTTTTGAATGCTGAGCGTTGAGTTTTGAGTTAAAGAGATTTCTGAATAACTTAAAACTCATAACTCAAAACTGATAACTATTGCTAGAGCCAGGTAGCTTGCGATCGCTCGTGTAAAACCCGACCATAAACAGCCTCAGTTTGTTGAGCTAACTTAGGCCAGTTGAACCGTCGCCCTAAATCTTCGTAAGCATTGTCAATTAGCCACTGGGCGTAGCCTGGATTTTTCAATACCTCCAAGATGCCCCAAGCCAAGGATTCGGCATTATTCGTCCAAGTGACGATGCCAGTTTTGGTATGTCGCACCACCTCTGGGAAACCGCCTGTATCAGAGACAACCACTGGCACGCGGGCGGCAAAGCTTTCTAAGGCGACAATTCCAAAGGGTTCGTAGAGGCTGGGGAATACCGCACAATCAGCAACAGTCTGAAATTTATCTAGGTCTTCATCTGACATAAAGCCGGTGAAATAGCACTTGTCCCAAATACCCAAGTTCCAAGCTTGCTGCTTGAGGTGGTCGGTATTGCCGCCGCCAATGAACACGAATTTAATATAGCCTCCGAGTTCCCACGCCACTTTTGGGGCTGCGTTAAGCAATACTGAGACACCTTTTTCGTAGGTCATGCGACCGACATAGTAGACAATTTTCTCTCCATCATTGGCAAACCGTCGGCGGAAGTTCCAAGCATCAAATTCGTGGCCACGCAGTTTTTTCTCTGGTCGGATGCCGTTATATACAACATCAATTTTGTCCCAAGGCGTTTCTAAAGCTTTTTCCACTTCCCGCCGCATATAGTCTGTGCAGACAATGACTCGCCAAGCGTTGTAAGCGAGAAGCTTTTCTTTACCACTGATGTATTGCTGAGTATCTGTGTGGAGACCGTTGTGCCGACCAAATTCGGTGGCGTGGATGGTGGCTACAATCGGGGTTTTGAAGTTGTGCTTGAGAGCGATCGCCGCATCCCCCACAAGCCAATCATGAGCATGAATCACATCAAAGGCACCTTCCTCTAATATCAGCTTGGCTCCGTGCTGCCCCATGCTCTCGTTTAGGTTCACAACCCAGTGGAAGAAGTCTTGGCTGTAACCGACTGATACCCGATGAACGCGCACCCCATCCACCACCTCATAACGGGGTGCTTCCCCGAACTCGACTGTAATCAGGTGGACTTCATGCCCTAGCTTGACCAACTCCGGATATAACTCCGCAACATGACGAGCAATGCCTCCCACAAGGCGCGGCGGAAACTCCCAAGTTAGTACCAGAATCTTCATTTGCCCCAATTCCACCCATCTTTTACATATCTATACAGAGTGACATATCTCTACAAAATTAGTGTAGGTAATATTGCTGAATTCACCTGATTTAGACCGATCATCCCCAACGAGTGCGACCGGGTGTTAGCTGTTAGCGGTTGGTTATTAGTAGGAAATAACGCTAACGAAGGTCTGTAAAATCTCGCATACTCCGGGCAGGGAATGGGCTTAAGAGTTTAGCCTCGTTTGTTGTTAATTGACAAAAAAAATTATTGATATAGCATAAGAAATATTTTATTATTAGTATGAATAAATTCACATATACCCTTTATTTTTCCTGGAAACAACTTACTTGCCCTGTGGAGGCACAGTGAAAAATTATCAAGGTTTTACTCTGGTGGAAGTATTAGTTGTTATCGCAATTATTGGTATTTTGTCAGCAATGGCTGTGCCTAGCTTAATGTTTGCAAACAAACCCTTGCAGAATGCAGTCACTCAAGTCTCAGGCAACTTCCAATTGATTAGGGCTAGGGCAATGGCTACGACCTCAGCCTACCGAGTCAGGCCTGGTTCCGCGACTAATCTCATAGCGGAATCTGCCAACAATTGCAGTGCGACGAACTGGGTTGCAACTCCTAACTTTAATCTTGATTTACCTAAACGTACCCAGATGGTAGCACCTACAACTAAGGATGGTGTTGTACAAGCACTTCCTTTAGCTTGGACTATTTGCTATAACAGCCGAGGATTAGCAAACTCAAATCTCATCATTACTTTACAGGATAAAGATAATAATAAAACAAGTACTGTTGAGGTTCTACTTGGGGGGGCAGTAGCAGCTCAATGAAAAAGAAAAATCTTAATAAAGAAGAACAAGGGTTCAGCCTGCTTGAGGCCGTAGTATCACTAACTCTTTTGACTGTTTGTCTAGCATTTTCACTACCGCTATTTTTATACGCACGTCTTAACAATATTAGAAGTGAACTTCGTACAGGAGCTGTGATAGCGTCTCAACAAATTCTAGATAGTCTGAGGCAACAGAACCCTACTACCTTACCAACCTCTGGAAACACCACAGTTTTCCCAGCCCCTACATCAATGGGACATGTATATAACGCAACGATCTATTACTGCGAAAACCAAGCCTACTGTGGCTCTAATAGTAGACAAGTTAGAGTAGAGTTAAAAAACAATGGAACGACGATATACAACATTGAGGCAGTCTATACGCAATTCAGATAGCGGATTCACTCTATTAGAGGTACTAGTCAGCATATTTATAGCTTCAATCGTGATCGGCATGGCTTTCTCGGCGGTTCTCTACAATCGCAAGCTTTACCTGGAAGACCAAGCCCGAAATAAAGTGAATCAGAACTTGCGTGCTGCTATCGATTTGGTTGGTACAGATATTAAACAGGCAGGTGAGCGGCTAACAGACCCTAAAATACCCGTAATCCAAGTTACTAGAAATGCGAATGGAACCTCAGAGTTGATACTTCTGCGAAACTTGATAGGAACAGTTCTCCCTGTCTGTGGAACTATTAATGCAGGCAGTAATACTGATGTTGTCTTTGTTGCTGATAGAAGTGCTAACCCACCGGCCGGTTGTACGCCAGTTCCCGATGCTAATAATGATGGCTGGCCTGACAATCTAGAAGTCTGGCGCAACTATCGGTGTGCCCAAGATAAAGTTACTGGTTGCCAAGGAAACGCCAGCGAGGTTGTGCGGGCTTATATTTACGATGGCAATGGTAAAGGTGAATTTTTTACTTATGACGCTGATGACAACTCTAATTTTAAAATACACAAATCGAACAGCACTTTTTGGCAAAACAATTACAGTACCAACAGTAGTATTTATCTGATTGAAGAGCGTCACTATACTTTGCAAAACAATACTCTTAAGCTAATAACGAATGGAACCGTTACTCAAAATTTAGTTAATGAATTGGCTAGTTTTCAAGCCAATGTTTTGATGTCAAGCAACCAATTGAAAGATACTTTTCCTGGTGCTGGAGAGAGTTGGCAACAGCTTCAATCCCTACAGGTAACTTTAACTGTAAAAGATACTTCTAAGGGTTTGATAAAAGCGAAAAATCTCCAAATTTCAGGACATTTTTTTCCTCGCAACGTTCTTTCCCGTTAAGGCGATGAAACACCAGCACAAAGACTTGAAGCAGCTGATGCCAATTATTGTGCGTCTGCATCAGATGCAGACGCAGCAAGAGGAAGGATATGTAATGATTACGGCTGTCACCATGATGCTTGTGTTGCTGAGTCTAATGGCAGCCTATCTATTAATGACTGATATCGAAAGGTCAACCACACGTTCTTTTGCCGATAGTAATAGTGGCTTTTATGCAGCTGAGTCGGGGCTAAATCTGCGTGCAGAGGCTATTCGGCAAGATTTCCAAGGTTACAATCGCCCAAGTGGTGTCAGTCCTACCTCTATGGATGCTTGTATAAATCAGGTCTCCGGTAGTACTGGAAGCGGCGATTTTGCCTGTCAAGCTTATTCTTTCCAATCTCATAACGCTAATACCTATGTTAAAGAAAACCCTGACAATATAAATCCCTACCCGACTATTTCCGTGATTCCTAGGGGGGAACTGTATCAAAACCTTAATATGCAGGAGTATACCTACAGAATATTTTCAGTTGCTTCTAAGTCTGGGGAGTTAAATACGGAAGCAATATTACAAATGGATTTAAAGAGTCGTGTAGTTCCACTATTCCAGTTTGCTGCTTTTTACCAAAACGATTTAGAGATATTACCCAGTCCGACAATGACCTTGAATGGTCCGGTACATACGAACGGGAGTCTCTATCTCGGCTCAAACACAACCCTCACGATTAACGGTCAAGTTACCACTGTTGGGAACCTGTTCAATAGCCGCAAGAATAATAACAATACCTATCCTAATGGCCGGGTTAGAATTCCGGATGGAGCAGGCACCATTCAGAATTTGCTGAGTGCCAACAATGGTACCCCCACTACATCATTTTTATCTCCAGCTAACCTAAAGAGTATTTGGGGCAATCAAATTCAAGTCGGCGTGGAAGCAGTGACAGTTCCATCGCCTAGTTTTCTAAATGCGAGTGGAGATTACTTTAAAAATGCAGATCTACGTATTCAATATCAGCCTACTAGCACAGTGCCTGTTACAGTTACAGCAATCAATCGTACATCTTCATCAACTGTAACTTTTTCTGAAGGTCAGTTACGGAGTTTGATGCAGCCAGTCATGATCGTGACCAGAAATACGCAAGAGCAACAAAGCTTATGCAGGGGAACTTTTCCCACCCCACCAAGCATAACTCCAGCTCTCACCAATCTTCAGGCTCAGGCTGTAGTCAAGGCATTACAAGTTGCAATTGCATCCCAAACATCTCCCATTAGCTTTTCATCAATAAGCCAGCCGCTCACAGGTACTGGGATAGACACAACATTATTAACCCTAATAGCAAGTCTAGGTTTAAGTAACCCGCAAATTGCATTACTTACAGCATCGACTCCTGCCCAAATTGCCGCATTACAAAACAATTGTTTTACTGCGGCTCCGCTTCAGGTTAATAATAGTTTTTACAACAACCGTGAGCAGAGGTCTATGCAAATATTACAAATGAATATGAAAGGATTGACACTCTGGAATAGAGACGGTATTTATCTTCAATTCTCAAATGGTACTCTTTCTAACAATAATAACGGTAATGGGTTTTCTGCTGACCAATTGCTATTTCAAAGAGCTGCCGCAGATTCCAATGCTCCTACAGGCTCATTTCAAAATCTTGGACTGGCTGCAAGTGACCGAACTGAGGGTGGCTTAGTCGTTCATGAAACAATAGATGCCAATAGTTTTTCGACTGCTGGTGGTACCCAAAGCCCTTATGGCTTTGCCATAACAAATGGCGCCAATATTCCTGGACCACTCACAATAGCTAGCGATCAAGCAGTTTATGTCCAAGGTGATTACAACAATATAAATAAACAACCAGCATCAGTGCTAGCTGATTCGATGAATGTGCTGTCTAATGCTTGTCTTAACCTCACTACTAATGCCTTGAACTGTGGCATATCTGGTAGTATGCCCAATGCGGCTCACACAACTATCAATGCAGCGTTTCTTGCAGGAACAGATATAAGCGGTACTGGCAACGCTAGCGGTAGTAATGCCAGTTATAGCGGTGGCCTAGAGAATTACCCACGGTTCCATGAAAATTGGGACAGGGACACTTTGACGTATCGCGGTTCTTTTGTCAGTTTAGGAACGCCACAACATGTCAACGGCACATGGATTCAACAGATATATTTTGCTCCAGATCGTAACTGGGATTACGATACTGACTTTAATAATTTTGCTTTATTGCCACCGCTTTCACCTCAATTTGTTTACTTGAGGCAGGTAATTTTTGTGCGTATTTTTGATCGGTAGCTAGTATTAAATAATTACATATATTTAATGATTTACAAGTACGACAAATCTTCCTCCGCTGGTGCGGATGCATAAACCATGTGTTCACGAAGTCAGGCGGGATAGTTTATATGAATTTATTTCTTAAAAGCCAACCAGCCCGCCACAGCTTCCCCATTAGAGGTGGCGCCCTTTTGCATCAGGATGACACCGTCTTTAAAACCGATAATTCCGTATTCCCTATTGCCACTTACCCGGTCGATGAGAGAAACGAGTTCCCGTAGTTGTTCGCCATCCTGCTTAAATGCGACTTGATACTGCTGCAATTGCCACAAGTCAGCTATTACATAGTCCACATTCACGACTTGTCGCTTGTCATTACGCAGTTGCAACGCAGGAACCCGGATAATTTCGCGACGACCTGAAAGATGAGGCACCAGATAGGTAGTAGCAGCCACACTCGCGTCTGAGGGAATCTGCGCCAGCAATGAGTGAATCGAACTCGCACGCTGCCACTGTTGGGTTAAGGGAACGTATACCAGGGGCTGGTAGGAATCTGGTAAGAGAAAATAAAATGTGCGATTGGGGCTGGAAGCAATCGAAAAGAACAGGGAAAGACTAATACAGAAAATCCAAAAGCGCCGAAACGAATACTTCTTAAAAAATGTGGGATGCGCTGACCACCAGAGAATTGCTCCATAGAATAGCCCTGGTACTACTGTCATTGCATAGCGAATGTTGATCGCTAGAACAGACTCTCCCTTCCCTAAAAGCAGTTTGAGTAGAGGGAATCCCGCCACCATCCAAGATGCTGGTGCAACTGCTGGGACAAAAGCCAAGGGCAACAATTGACCTATCAAATACTTAATCGTGCCCCAGAAAGGTGAAAACAGCTCGACTAGCAAACGCCAGGGGTTGCTGATCATTCCCCAGATAATATCCAGCGTGGAAGCTTCCGGGCCATTGGCATACTGACCAAACCGCTCCATCATAAACCGCTGGGATATGTCCTGAGAAAATAGTGGCATGATCAGATTGGTGAGGACGAGCATATAACCCAAGCTGAGCGTACAGACAGCCAAGCCGATGCGAGGATAGCGCTTGCTGACGATCAGGTAGAACCCCACGCCAAACAACTCCACACCCGAATCTTCTCGCACCGCTAGGATCAAAACAGCCAGCACCCAAAACAGCCACCACCAGCGTTTTTCCATTGCCAGCAGCAGCCCAAATATGAACAGGGGAATTTGACAAATATCATGGAAGTTAGACAAGGTGGGGCCAATAACAGCGTTAGCGCCGTAAAAGCTCACCGTAATCATTGTTGCTAACTTAGGCTCAAGATATTGTCGAGCTAGGACGTATAAAACTAAACCGGCGGCGGTGACAAGAGTAACTTGCAAAACGGTTAAGGTTGCCGGGTAGGGAAACAGGGCATACAGTGGCAACCAGAGCAACAAAGCTGGGGTGAAGTGTTGCCCCAATCGGTGGTAGTAAACCGCCGTAACTTCACCATTGTGGACGACGTTGGTAGATAACTGGGAAGATAGGGAACTTTGAAAGAACCGCCCGTGAATTCCGTTCCAGAATACCTGATTAAAAATGCCTTGGTCGTAGGAGGAATAATAGGTGTAATGCCGATGCAGAGTAAAAATTAGGGCTAATAAAAAAAATGCGATCGCGGCTCCTATCGCCAACTTTAATCCCGATGCTTTTTGCAATCCTAACAACATCACAGGCTAGTTCTCATTTATACATGGTTAAGGCTCTCACAAAAAGCTGTGGCAACTCAAGATGAAGTCGTACTATCCTGGTAATTACCCATGTATTCGCCTGCTTTGGTAAAAGAAATGGCAAAGAAAGTATTATTGACTATTAGCCTGCTGTGCGGCGTTATCTTGGCTAGTAGCCATCCTCAGGCAGCGATCGCGGAGCGTGTTGCGGAGCAACGTATCGCCGCAGACGGGTCTTCCTTACGGGACGCTACGCGAACGACCATCACACAGCCTGTTACTCAACCTAGTATGGTAGCGATAGTTACTCAGATGGTTGCCCAAAACCAGGCATCATCGAATCTAAAGCTGACTCTAGAAGATTTGCCGCCCGGTTTCCAGGAACTCCCACCTGCCTTAGCTGGTGAGATTGCCACCAAGTTAAGTTCTTTTAGACAACAGCTTGCCCTAGCGAACATAAAGCCAGAGGACTTTGTTGCTTTTGTCAATCCACAGAACTTCCAAGTTGTTATTGGGGTTACGGGGAACCTAGCTAAGGCACAGGAGCAAGCCAGCTTCGATGCCAATTTGCAGCAGCTCAAGAAACCAGAGGTTCAGCAACAGCTTCTCGGTCAACTGCGGCAGCAACTGAAGTCCTTCGGGGGAGTGCAAGTTGTGAATTACAATTCACTTTCTGATCTCAACAAACTGGCAAATGCCTCGACTGGTTTTGGAGTAGATCTCAATGTACTAGGCCAACCTGCGCGCATGGATATGGCGGTTTTTCGTCGGAACGCGGTGGGAGCTTTCACAGCAGTTATGTACCTTAACGGTCAAGAACCAACGGTTCTAGTGGGGGATGTAGCTCGTAAGCTAGACGGTAAGATTGTGAAGTCTTCTCCTACGGCAAATCTTTCGAGTGTATCTTACTCAGCTAGATAATAGAGAAATTATCTTCCTCAAATCAACCCGATACAAAGTGGCCTGATTTCCTGACCAAGTGGCGATCGCCATTCCATAATCTTCAAAAGTGGCGATCGCTGAGGGCGCAGCAGGTACCATAAACGCACCAATTCTTTGCCCATCCGGATCGAGCAATATTATATTTCCTTGCCGATCTGCCATGATATAGCCCCAAGAAGTAGCGGTTATAAACGCCGGGGCTATATCTAACTTTATTGCAAATACTCTGAAGGGTTTGAGATCGATTAGTAGCCCTGAAGTTGGATTTTTTTCCTCTATAGCAAAGAGCCGATAGGGAAACGTAGCACTAAGGGTAACAAGATGCAGGGGCATCGGTAAGTTTAAAGCACCAATAAAGCTACCACGACGGTTAAAGATTTTAAAAACAGTGCCCTCATCTCCTAACCGAGTAGAGATAGCCATCACATAACGACTGTCGAGGGCGAGCAACTGGGATGGAAAACAGCAGGTAACAGGCGGTTTGACTGGCTGTAAATTCGGTAACTGCAAAATCTGGAATGTTGTTTGATTTCCTTCTACATCAGGTGTAATTGCCGATTTTACGATCGCAATCCACCGTCCTTGAGGATCGATAGCAGTCGTCAAATCTGCACACTCCAGAGACAGTAATTTGTAACCCTCTAAAAAACTCTCGGTTTGGTAATCAGAAAAGCTAGCTAGAGTCTGTGTTCTGGGTAAGCAGTAAATCGAGTAGATAACAGCGTTATGCTGGCAAAACTTAGTTAAGACAAAGCACCCTTGAGGTCGTAGCATCAGCGCTTCCACTGGAGCATTTAACTGCATTTGCCTCTGGTGCAAAATATCTCCAGTTAAAGCATCACTGGCATAAGTTTGGCAGCAAACTTGCGCTCCACTTGCTTGATAGACCTGCTCAGATACAACTGCCAAACTAATTGCTGGAGCCTGTAGCGGTTCCTGTTGAGTGATGAGCGAGGAAAAGTCCGATAGGACAACTGCTGGTCTTGAGATAGGAGAGGAGCCATCCTGGACTAAATTATGTACTTCTGTAGCCACTCGAATTGACGCTAACATTTCCGCCGCAGAAGCAAATCGACGCGCTGGTAACTTTTGTAGAGCCGTTGAAATTGTCGAGCGTAGTAGAAATGGGACTGTATCTGGAACATTGACAGGGTGATTCAGATGAGCTGACATCAGTTCCCCAGGCGAACCGGAAAAAGGCCTTCTTCCAACTATTAGTTCAAAGAGCAAAATTCCTACTGCGTACAGGTCAGAAGCGGGTGAGTACTGGCCATAAAACCGTTCTGGAGCCATATAAGCAGGTGAACCAGTTTCGCCCAAAGCCAAGCTGCCAAGTTCTTGGCTGAGCCGAGCAATCCCAAAGTCAGAAATACGAGCTATCCAACCCGTAGTATCCAAGTTCAGCAAGATATTTTCTGGTTTGATATCGCAGTGAACAATGCCACGACTATGAGCATGTTCAAGACCCGCCAGAACATCAGCAATTAACTTTAAGCTTTGAACTAAGCTTAATGGCACTTCTGACTGAATCAGATTTCTTAAAGTGCCTCCCTCGCAATAATCCATCTCCAGATATCGTCCAGTCAAAGTATGTTCTATAGCCTGACAGGTGACGATATTGGGATGCTGCAAACTTAATAAAAATCGCAGCTCTCGTAAAAACTTGTGAGTTGAAAAACGCTGCCGTTCCAGCTCTTTTAAAGCCACTAAGTGCCCGGTTTTCCGGTGAATAGCACAGAAAACGCGCCCAAACTGTCCTTGTCCAACTAGCCCTAAAATTCGGTACTTGGAGCGCTGGATTACTGTTTTAGGCAAAGAAATAAAAGCTTTACTCATACTAAATTGCCTAAAAAAGTTATTTTAAAATTGGACAAACGCTTAATTTGGCTAAATAAAAAATATTTTATGGCACCTAATACTAATTTTTGATGAAGCTGCATTTTCTACCAATTATCTAAAATATAGCTACACATCAATCCTCGCGTTTCATTATCTGCTAATCTTGAATCAAGCGTTCCCCACTACATCTGTTGTATAAAATTTGGGTAGGTTATTGACGAGCATTAGAGCTTAATAATAGTCTTTTTTTTTCTTCATCTAAGCCTTTTTCTTCAATCATTGAAGGTAAATCTTGCATAATTTTAGAACACTGCCTTATAAAAGCCGCAGTCCAATTCTTTACCCACTGATGTTGTAAACCAGTAACAAATTCTGTCATTCCACCATTAAAAGCTAATTCACCAGAACGGTTAATTGTGAAATTATCTAACCACTCAAACTTAGGACGACTTAGCTGCCAATAATTAACAACTAATTTTGTTCCCATATAATTGCTACTAAATTTGCTCAAATGATTGAGCGCATTGACTAACTCTCCAATTGTAACCTTTACTTCTAACGTGGTATTGCCAGATCTGTATCCACTTGTGGATGCTTGTCTAGCTTCTGCCGTCGAAACGGCTCTGGGCGGAGAAATATTTTTTGTTAAAAGCTCAAAGGTTGTAATTGTTTTCTCAATATCTTCTTGCAGCGCCGCTTTCAATTGCTTGGCAGCCAAAAACTTGATAGCAACGCTATCAGTATGGTTTAGAACTATAAATTTAAGGTTAGAGGCTAGCTTATATATATAAGCATAGTAACCCATAACTTGAAACTCAGAAAACTCTACTTCTTCAGTAGCTTTTGCAATAAATTGCAGAATATGGGAACTTATGGTTTGCTTCTGCTGCCAGTCCAGCGTTTGCTCTTTTATATACAAGTATGGTGATGCTTGCCCATGAACTAAGGCAACTCCTAAAACTCCTGGTAAGGTTAAAAATTTCTGGATAATCTCCTGATTCATAAGGATCAATATCTGATTGCTCTACCTAAATGTTCTAGTGTTACGGAAACTCTCAGCTTCCGTAACACTATTTATGTTAAAGTTCAAACAATTCATCTTCCTGGTGAGTCAGGATGACACAATCAGAAATGGGATAAGCTCTACAGGTAAGAACAAAACCAGCCTTGAGTTCGTTTTCTCTCAAAAAAGAGTGGTCAGACTGATCGACTGCACCTTTGAGAATTTTGCCAGTACAAACAACGCAAGCACCTGCATGGCAAGCCGAGGGAATTGGGAGATTTTGCTCTTCAGCAGCATCAAGAATATACTCGTCTCCCCGAACGGCAATGGTTGTATTTAATCCTTGGGCTTCGTTGACTAAAGTAACGTTATAAGCCTTGTCAGCGCTTCTGGTTAACATTTTTGATTCCTTCTACATATCTACTTTGTTTTATATAGGCTCAACAAAGTAACTGAATGAATTGTTTCAAGAAAACAAGTCCTCTACTACTAATGCTTCAGTAGACTCAGTTTTAGATTGTGAACTTAGCTCATGAAGCTTCTTACTGAGGTCTCTTGCTTTTTGGTAGTTAGCGATATCCCCTTGTTCAAAAAACAGTCTCGCCGCTTCGCGTAAATCTTCAACTGCTCCCTTTTTATCTCCTAGCTCCGCGCGAATGATGCCACGATTATAGTAGGCTTCTGTATAGCTGGGGCTGATGCGAATAGCGTCTGTGTAATCACAAATTGCTGCTTCTTTATCTCCTAGAGACTGGTGGGTAAGACCCATGTTGTAGTATGCTTCAGCATAGCTAGGCTTGATGCGAATAGTTTGCTCGCAAGTTTCAATTTCTCGTAAGAAACTTACCAGCTTGCCAATTTTCATTTGTTCCTTACGTATGTTCTGCGTGTAGTCCTGGAGATTCTTAAAATTTTGACCTAAGTCAGTATTTAGTTGCTTTACCTCAACTAGCTGCTCAGCGAGAGTCTCAATCTTGGTCTGGGTTTCAGCGTTTTCTTCCGCGATCTGGGCGATCGCACTTTCATTGTTCTGCTGCATTGACTCTAGCAGCTGTCTGCGGTTGAGCAGATTTAAGGTCACGGATAAAGATAGCGGAATAGAGGCGAATGCAACTTGTTGAGTAACTACAGATGCAATTGAACCACCAATAGAGCCAACCACTGACACGATTTCTACAATATTCAGCCAATGGGAATTTTTACTATTTGAGGAAGCCTTTAAAGATTCTTGCATAGCCACAATTTCTCCCAATTATTGATTTGACACAAGCTAATTAACCCAATTTTCTGAAAACCCACTACCACAAAATTTACTAGCCTAGTAGGATGTGGTTAAGTTCCAAAATCGGGCAGAATAAAGCTGCTTCCTGGGGAGTAAGATACTCCTTAATTACCTCTGGCATTACTCTAAAGGTTGTATTGCAGGTTCGTTCAAATTTAAAAGACTTGGCGATTGTGTTATGCCAAAGTAAAAGTCCCTCTCTTAGGTGGTCAGGCTCATTGAATAACAATGCGGCGGCGGCGTACCGTAATAGCTGCCCGATGTCTTTTCTCCAGATCTCGGTGAAATCTCCAGCGGCGCTACGAAATAAGCTGGGGTCCATGTCACACATTTTTACTTCTACTTGAAGAATGATTTGTTCTTGAGCAGCTCGAATCTTTTCATAGGCACTGAGGCGCACATCCATAGACTGTAAATAGTCTTTCAGAAACTGCAATTCCTCAAGCTTTGCATAGCGGCCGTCTGTTTCTACACTTAAACGGGTTAGTTGTGTGAGCATGAATTTTGCTTTCCTTTGTAAAAGTCTCTCTTCTTAAGCTTCTGTGGTACGGGCAAGATACTCTCCAGCTTGCAAGCGAGCGTCTTGGAGCTGATTAAGCACAGAACGAGTAATCAACTTATTAGCTTCCACTAAAACCTTGCCGTTAATAGGATGAAGGATATCTTGTTCTGCACGGCGGCCAATGAGGGCTTCAATATCCTCAATTGCGTTAACATACATTCCGGCGGGTAGCTCAACCACAATACCCTCACCAATTACTCGTGCTTGACAAGCAAGGCGAGAATTGGGCTTAGCTGTGGTGATCACCTCTAAGGTGCGCTGCTCTCGGCGGTTAAGGGGAGAAAGGCTTTCCATGCCATTTTTGATGTAAATATGGCAGGTAGAACACAACCCTCGACCTTCACACTCTTGAAGAACATTAAGTTCATTCCTCAGCAGGCCAGACAGAAGATTGTCATTGGTCTGGACTTCTGCCTCTTGAGCAATAGGTTCTAGCTTGACAATTTTGGCCATGTTTTCTGCTTTTTTCCTGTGTTTCTCAGCTACACCAACGGCATCGGTTCTCTTGGAGAGTGCTTGTAATCAAGAACCCGCAGATGGTTTGCTTTTACACAGTCGCTCCAGGATAGTTTCATGGTCTTGCTCTTCCTCTAACCATGCTTCCGCAACTTTGAGGCGCTGGGGCAAGCCTAAAACGAAATTGTTACAATCAGCCCCTAAGGACTCACAGGAAGTTTGGATGCAGTGAAGCTGTCGCCCGGTGAGTTGGCTGAAGAAAGCACTTAGTATGCCTGCTTCCAGAAAACACGCTGGTTTGTTACCCTGCGGCGCTTCCTGAGCAAATGGGGAGTTCTTGATTTTGGCTACTAGAAATCCCTGCTGGTAATAGCTCACGTCCAGGTCAAAAGTACCCCAGCCGTGGATTTTCCAACATTGTTTCAGGCATTGGAGCAGTTCCACCATCTCCATTTCTGCTAGAGTCTTGGCATAGTAATCGCTGACTTCTTCCACAAAACGAGCATAGAAGTTTTTGCCCCACCAACGACCGCAGTTGAAAAGCACCGCACCCGCAGCTTGGCCTGTTTCTTTTTCTAGACCAGCGTAAATAGCCTGAATTAAAGTCTCTGGTAGAGCCAAAAGGCGATCGCCTCGACGGTTTTCGATCAAGCCTGATTCAAAATCACCTTTTATATAGGCATTGGTGGCAAAGTAGTTACCTGGTAAGCGTTGACCTTCTTGGAGCAAATCGGCAACATCAATCATGAGCAGTCTCCCGCTTTAAAGTTTTCACAGTATTCCTACAACTGAGCTAAGGCACTTGACCTTAAAAGAGTCATCTCAGCTCGTTCTAAAAAAGGTTGCACTAGAGCCAACTGTTGCTCAGTAAAAAGTTCCTTCAGTTGTTTTTGCAGCAACTGGTACAAGGCGCTCTCAATCTCTTGTGTCTGATGCGCTTGCACCATGTCGGTAAGCCATTCCAGAATTCGCCGCTGGAGAAATTCTTGGTTATTCAGTAGCATCGCCATAGCACAGTAGCGTAATACAGATAGCCAATGTTTCAAGGCTCGCTCTAAAGTTTCCTGCTTTTCCTGCGGGAAGCGCTCTAAAAGTTGATCCGCGACAGGTTGGAAGATAGCAATCTCTTGGTTACGCAGCAGCTCATAGGTTTCTAGGCGTTGAGCAAGGAAGGAAGCACAATGCTTAAAAGTCTCGATTTCTGCTGGCTTCAGATAGTGCTCTTCCGCTTCATAAAGTAAAGTCTTAATCTCTGAGTGCATGTTTTTAGCCTTAAAATAGGTCGGACAGATTTGATAATGTGGTTTCTACAAAACCTACAGGAGTGGAATCTGGAATAGAGGAGTTTTGTGGTAGGGAGCCTATTTCCGGATTAGCTTCCCAAGGCATAAACTGGAAAAACTCCTTTACCTGCATGGTTAAGTAATCAGACGAAACTACAGGGTGCAAGCTGTGCTTCTGTTGCGGTTGACCTTGCCAGTTCCCAAGGCTAAAGAATTCCTGTACTGATAGGCACTCCCAGTTATCTGGAAGACTGATAACTGTTGCTGGAGCTTGTAGAACTTGATCTTGGTGCTGCCAGTTGTGGTTTCCTAGTGGTTGACCTTGCCAGTTAGAAAGGTTAAAGAATCCCTCTACTGATAGGCACCCCCAGTTATCTGGAAGCTTCGCGATTATTGCTGAAGCCTGTACGGTTAAATTTCCAGACTGGTGTTGATACTGCGAGTTGCAGTTCTCTAGTGGTTGACCTTGCCAGTTACCATCGCTAAAAAATTTCTCTACTGATAGGCGCAACCAGGAACCCTGATTACTCATCTCAGTCGCTCCCCATTCCGAAGCCGCTTTTCGATATCACGAGCGGTAGCACCTTCGTTTTGCCAGAAGGCTGCTGCATCAATTCGGTCTTGCTTACCTAAAAGAAATTTGCAGTAAGTTTCCCCCATAGAGTAGCACTGAATTTCAATGCAACTTAAAGGTTTTTTCACCATATCGCTAAAGAAACCAGCAAATAAACCAGCATATAAATGACACACGGGTTTACCTACATCACCTAGGGTACGCGCCACTGCTGAATCAAAAATGTTGACAAACGTAAACCCGTTCTTCTGTTCGCTCAAGTCCACTTCCCAGTTTCCCCAACCCTGGGCTGTAAAAGGCCACCACCAAGCCTCTAGCATATACATTGAATTGATTTCACTAATCTTCTTCTCGTATTGGTATTCCTTCTGGAACCAATCCTGGAAGAACTTGGCATCTCTAAGGCCCCACTCGTAGCCAATGCTATACATGACTACCCCTGAAGCGGTACCAACTTCTTCTTCTAAGCCCTCTATTAAACCAATGATGAAGTCTTCACTCGCAAAAATGTTGCGAGATTCATTCCAGTCACTAACTGTTCCTGTATCTGGTTGGAAATGAAAAAAATCATCAAAGCTATAGTGATCGTGCTTTTTAGGATACTTCTGTTTGAGAGCATGTTCTGCTTTGAAAGCTGGCTCCCTTGTAGAAGTAACGAGCATATTTTTAGAAGTAACTATCATGTACGTAATGCTCCGATTACTAGACGGATGCTGATGCAATTCTTACATTGCTTTTTGACAATTTAGAACTAGGCAAAAGCATATGGAGTAAAAATTCAGCCAAGTTATTTCTTATTTTTAGCTTGCTTTCAGAAGAGATTTAACCGTATTTTTACGGATATTTTTTATTGAGATTTATTAAGACGTAAATAACTATGTACTTATACGACTAACTTTATAATTGCTTAAGAATTAGGTAAACTACTTCTAATCAAATGAGCATTTATACTTAGAAATATTTGGTATAGCTTGACCGAAAAAGCTGACTTGTTAAAATCTTTTTATTTCCCCATCGCCACCAGGAACTAAGTAAAGATTTCTGCTCGGATGTATTAGCAAGGGCAGCGCAAGAATGTAGTCCTTCCTCTCTCCGTCAGGCAGGAGCAAGTCGTAGCAATGTTTTCGGTAACATTCTCCATAAATTAACTGCTGACCCGTTTAAGACCTAAAATCCATAATATTTGCCGCTCCACATCAATTAATTCCTTAGTAGGAGAGGCGTTTTGTTCTAGCAGCATCTGATGATAGCGAGTTAATGTTTCTAACTGTTTTACCTTCACAGCAATTTCATCTTCTTCCAAATAGAGGCTCTCTAAAACTAGATCTAAGTCTGCTTGAGAGTCAGCACAAACCCCAGCTCCTGGAGCTACAATCGACTTGACTTCATTTTTGTGCTTACGTAAAAAATTATGAAGGTAATAACAGGTCATAATTGAAAGCTTTGTACCTGAATCCATAGCTTTACCTCGTTTAGTAGAATTGTTTTTTTGTACTAGAGCGTTTAATTGAGCAATGCCTTTAACGTTATTGTTACTTATATCCACTTCTGATTGCCTATTCAGTCCTCAGATAGTAAAAATGCGTCTTGAGAGGAAAATATAGAAAAAGTTGGGATTGCGAGTTGGAATAAGGCAAAGTAGCAGCCAATTGAAGTGATAAAGATGAACAAGTAGTAAAAATAAGTTGCTCAATTAAAGCAATTAGTAAATTTATCTGCAAAATTTAGCTGAGTTGAAAAGGCATCTTTTGTGAAATTGTGTCTATGCTTACAGAAGCTAAACTTGATCCCAGCATTTATGGAAGTCATAGCCGCTAACATCCAATCGCCCAACACAACTATTTTGTGTAAAAACCTCGTCGAAAAGATGAAAGATTAATAAGTAACCCTACATGAAAAAACATCACACGCCAGCTGCGGCAACGCCTGTAGCTTTAGCAAGGGGGCTATAACAGGTTTTACGTTTAATTATGCCCACCGACAGAAAGCTAGTAATAGATACTTTTACTATCGTTATAGTAACTAATTTTAAATTTTTAATAATGCGGAATAAAATTTTTTAATTGTTGACTAAGTAGATCGTATTAAATTATTTGTAGGATAGGTAGAGCGCTATAAGCATATGAAATTAATTCCTCAAGCATATTTAGGGTAAGGGTAAGAAAAACCTACCCTTACCCCAGATTTTTAAACTATATGCCCGCCACTGTGTAAGCCTGATGAACTAAATTGCCCATTGTAGCTAGTGCAGCCTAGCGGTACTAGCTATGATGGCATTGTTTTTTTCCGAGCATCGTTACTGGTGGATAGCTTAAGCAGAAGTCACTAATCGTTTCCGTAACGATTCGGCTCGACGCTTGGCAGTGACGTTATTGGGATCGTACTTCAAGGTGTCTTCATAGGCTTGTAATGCCTGAGCCGTTAACTTTTTACGCTCATAAGCATGGCCGAGATTGTTAATTGCTGTTATATACTCTGGCTCTAGCTTCAACGCTTCTTTGTAGTTGCGGATTGCCAGATCGTATTGCTCTTGGGCAAAGTAGGCATAACCCAGCCCATTATATATGAGGGCAAGATTATCGGCCTCCTCGCCTTGCCCTTGTTTGAGACCTTTTTGGTATAGGTTTACCGCTTGGGCGAACATTTTTTTATCTAAATAGATGCTGCCCAACTCGTAATACTCTTGAGCTGTGCCTTTATCGGTTTTTAGCTTATTTTCCAGCCGTGAAAGAGTATTTTCTGTCTTCCGACTTTTGAGGATCTGGCGAAAAACTACCACACAGGCACCAGCGAGCAAAGCCAGCAAGAAAGAGAGATAAAAAGTGGGGAGAACACTATCCATATATATGATTATGAGTCCGCGTATGGTGTACAAACGTTGTATGCAACGTCTCTACGTTTGTGTATTGGCGACGAGCGTTGCCTGTTACTACCTCTATGGTAGACCCCAATAGGTAGCCCGTGCCTTCAACCAACCTGAAGCCTGCCAACGCTCGATCGCATCATTTACCCGTTGCCGCAAGGGGTCATACTGTAACCCCCTAGGCATCACCACAGACAACGCTTCAGCTGATAGCAGCGACGGCAGGATACGGTACTGGGGATACTCCTGTACCCAACCAGCGAGAACGCTGGCATCTGCGGCAAAAGCACTAACTTCACCAGCTTCTAAGAGCGATCGCGCTTGTTCGTAAGAATCAACCCCCACCAGCGGGGCGTTTTTTACAGCAAACCGCACTTGGGCAATGGTAGTGGAGCTTTTCAGCACAGCAATCTTTCTGCGACCAAGGCTAAAATCGCCAAGCTGCTGTACATTAGCATCCTTTGTAACAAAAGCCGTGCTATCAAAGTAATAGGAGGCGCTAAAGTCAACTAAACGAGAGCGAGAAGCGGTTGCAGTCACCCTGGCAATTGTCAGGTCAACTTGATCCTCTAGCACAACAGAAATTCGATTTTGATTTGCCACCGGCTGCAAAACCACAGCGTCGGGACGCCCCAAGATTTCTTCTGCTAGACGTTTAGCTATGTCAATTTCCAGTCCTTGCAAGTTGCCTGTAGCATCGCGAAAGCCCAGAGGACGCAAGTTGTCTTTGACTGCAACAATCAGCTTACCCCGTCGCTCAATCTCTCTTAGCTCTGCGGCATTACTTGAAAAGGAAAACATGGAGCATGCAAAGGCAAAAGCAACAAATAAAAAAGTTATTCTTTTGCCTTCTAGCATCATCCTTTATCCTTTAGCTTGACTAGCTAATTGCACCACTTTTTCAAAGCTGCCTGGGTCGAGGACTGACAGCTGTGCCAGCATTTTGCGGTTAATCTGAACATCAGCTTTCTTCAGGTTGCCTATCAGCTGACTGTAGCTCATACCGTGCTGACGTACTGCTGCGTTGATGCGGGCGATCCAAAGACGTCTAAAATCGCGCTTCCGGTTGCGGCGATCGCGATAGGCGTTACGCAGCGCCTTCATCACCTGTTGATTAGCTGTGCGATAGAGTTTAGAGTGTGACCCCCGGAACCCCTTAGCAATTTTGAGAATTTTTTTGCGGTGTTTGCGAGCAACGTTACCGCGTTTTACCCGTGTCATAGTTAGTTGTTAGTCGTTAGTGGTTCGTGGTTCGTCGCTAGTGGTTAGTCGTTAGTGGTTAGTGGTTATCTTGCTTCCTACTAACTATCAACGAGTAACCACTAATTACAAGTAAGGCAGCATCAAGCGCACGTTGTCTTCATCCCGTTCATGCACAACAGCCGCATGAGACAGACGATTCCTGCGCTCCGCACCCTTGTGTTGTAACAGGTGATTTTTGAAGGCTTTGCGGCGCATAATTTTTTTACCGCTGCCGCTGGCTCTAAAACGCTTTGCCGCAGCTCTGCGAGTTTTAAGTTTAGGCATAAAATGGCTTCAATTCGACACAATCTGCTATTGTACTATGCTCAGAGTCTATTAGACAACTTAATATTTTAGGGCTTAAGATCTAATGATGCGACCAAAAGTTATTTTTATGGATGCTGTCGGCACACTGTTTGGCGTCCGGGGCAGTGTTGGCCACATATATAGTGAAATTGCCCATCGCTTTGGCGTAGAAGCGCCAGCTGAAGTTTTGAATCAAGCGTTCTTCAAAGCTTTCGCAACCTCTACGCCGCCGATATTTCCAGAAGTAGACCCCCAAGAGATTCCCCATCGTGAATTTGAGTGGTGGAGTGCGATCGCGCTGAGCACATTTGAGCAAGCAGACGTATTGCACCAGTTCTCAGATTTTGCCGCTTTCTTTGGCGAACTCTACGCTTATTTTGCTACAGCCCAACCCTGGTTTGTATATCCTGATGTGCGCCCAGTTCTAGAAGAATGGCAGCAGATGGAAATTGAAATGGGGGTGCTGTCTAACTTTGATTCCCGTCTGTACGCTGTCTTGCAAGCCCTCGATTTAGCCCAATTTTTCACCTCCGTCACCATTTCCTCGCAAGTTGGAGCCGCTAAGCCTGACCCGAAGATTTTTGCCGCAGCATTACAAAAACATCAATGCCACCCCCAAGAAGCATGGCACATCGGTGACAGCTTAAAAGAAGACTATCAGGGAGCAAAAGCCGCTGGGCTAAAAGCCGTCTTGCTGAAGCGGGCTGACCCGCTGATAGTGGCATAAGATAAAGTTTAATACTTACTAAGTTAATGACTTGAGAAAATACTGTCAGTTAGAAATTTGTTATCACAGTATGTTTCAGTTATAAAATAGACTGTAACAAAGTGTTTGTAATAGTATTAAGTATTATTTTAATACTATTAGCTAGATAAAAATTTAGAGAATACTATTTTGTGCAAATGCAAAAAAGTTTCTTAAAATCTATAGTGAAACGTTATAGCCATTCAAACTTGCGCCCGACCTAATCAAATTTCTTGGATAAAAAAGATTTATGAAGCGATCGCTACGTACCTTGGGAGTGCCGCCAAATGCCTGGGCAGTTGATGCAGAAATCGCTGATATCACACGTCCACCTCTGGAATCACGCCTTGTCACCTTGGCGACAGAAACCAAGAACTTGCGTCTGGACTTGGCGAAAGCTGCCATTCTGGTGATTGATATGCAAAATGATTTCTGTCACCCTAATGGTTGGTTAGCTCATATCGGTGTAGATGTCACGCCCGCAAGCGCTCCGATTGAGCCACTAAATACTTTACTTCCAGTGCTACGGGCTGCACATATCCCTGTAATTTGGCTAAATTGGGGGAATCGTCCCGACTTGCTGAATATCAGTGCCGGACTGCGTTATGTTTACAACCCCACAGGCGATCGCATTGGTTTAGGCGATCCTCTGCCAGCAAATAAAGCCCCTGTGCTAACGGTAGGCAGTTGGGCTGCTGCTATAGTCGATGAATTAGAGCAGAAACCAGAAGATATTCGCATCGACAAGTACCGGATGAGTGGCTTTTGGGATACACCCTTAGATAGCATTTTACGAAATCTGGGTAAGACAACCCTCTTCTTTAGCGGAGTAAATGCCGATCAATGCGTGATGTGTACCCTGCAAGATGCTCACTTCCTTGGTTACGACTGCTTGTTAGTTAAGGACTGCACCGCTACTACTTCCCCTGAATTTTGCTTGCAAGCAACGCTTTACAACGTTAAACAGTGCTTTGGTTTTGTTACCGACTCGCAAGCCCTTATAGATGCTATCTAGAATCGTTGGCAAGGGCAAAAACAAAAATTAACAACTTTTACTTTTTTCTTATTCCTTATTCACTCTGGCATTGTTGATTTTCTTCGAATAGATACGCTTAAGGAACGCGATCAATATCATACCGAGAGTACAGGTTTCCTGATGAACGAATCCCGCCTGGTTCAACCATTATCTGCACAGTGGATTACGCCAGAAAGTTTTAAGCAATATGGTCAAGCGATATATCCAACTGAGGATGGCAAGCAATACGAGGCTGATGATGCCCAGCTGACACTCCAGAATGGTATCCCTCGGTTCTACATTATGAGGCTTCACCAGAGAGGTCGTAAATTTCACAAAATTACCCGCCACCTTAAATGTACCCAGTGCCTGGGTTCTCTGGAAGGGAAAGAGTGGCTGATTGCGGTTGCGCCACCTTCAGATACGGACAAGCCTGTAGTGGAAGAAATTGTCGCCTTTCGGATTCCCGGCAATTGCTTTATTAAGTTAGATGTTGGCACCTGGCATGCTGGCCCCTATTTCGATGCTGAATTTGTGGATTTCTACAACTTGGAGTTAAACGACACAAATATTAATGACCACGACACTTGTAACTTATTAGAAATCTACAATTTCGAGATAGAACTGATCTAAGGTCTTACATTAGTAGTTACAAAATCAGTTTACAGCCCAAACCAAAACTTCTAGCTTAAAAATCAAAAGAAACTATGTTTGCTACTCGTTGCATGATTCCCATTATCAAGTCTCCTAAAGACTACCAGGCGTTTCGCATTAGCCCCAATGACACAAACCGTTTAGCGATTGTTTTTGACCCAACGATTGCTAACGCCTCTGTAACGCTTTGTGTAGAGATTTTTGATGTTGGTGGCAAGACACCCCCGAATCGGCATCAGTTTGCGGTGGAGATGTTTTTCATTCTCAAAGGGGAAGGACTGGCAACCTGTGACGGCAAAACAGTTTCAATTCGTGCCGGAGATAGCCTATTAGTACCGCCTACGGGAATTCATGAGATTCGTAATAACGGCGCGGGTCGCTTATATGTTTTGTGCATTATGGTGCCCAATGAGGACTTTGCTGAACTAATTCGCAGTGGCACGCCGGTTGAGTTGGATGAGGAAGATTCGACAGTTTTGGGCCGCCGAGACGTACTGGTTCCGTGTTGAATAAAGGCATGAGTACAAAGCACGCCCACGCCATATGGCTCGAATAGCCTTTTACTGAATTGCGATCGCGTTCGTGAAATCTTCCGTGATGTAATTGAGCCACTAGCCACTAAAGGGGGCATAACCAAAAGTTGCGTTGAATGCGCGGCACCAAATCGCCACCGAGCGAAACTCCGCTAGATTCACATTGGCAGGAATAGCATACCTTTGAGTACCACTCGTTCCTTGTAAGCGACCGAGGTTCACATAATCTTGAGAGCGGTATTGTTTGGGTGGATTATCTCTATGCAGGAGAACAAATAAATCTGGCCCGAAGTCGGTTTTAAAAGCTCGATCTAACATTAAATAGCGTTTCCCGTTTTCAGTTACCAGCCGAACATTACCCTGGGTTGAATGAGCGCCAGCCACAAAGCTTCCAGAGTTCTTGCTAGTCTGTGCTTTAGATTCAGCTACTGGAGGGGTAGAAGCATCTGGCTGATTGGAGGATGTTTCTTTGTTACAAGCAACAGTCAAAAGGCAAACTGTACAAAGAATTACGATAGATTTCCACTTCATTGCTTAAATATCCTCAAAACTCTATCCCCTGAGAATTTAAACGTCTCTGATACCTACAGAATCAATTTAGCCTGATAAGTTCCAATTTTAAATTTGAGATGCTTTCATCGTAACTCTTATTTTATAGCAATCCTTCAGTTAGCTTTTAGCAATTAGCTTCTAGCAAATATACAGTTATAGCAGCATCTCGATGCGTGCATGGCTGTAAGACCAATCGCCCTAACCCTTATGGCTACTGCTATAAAAGATCCGGATATGCTACTAGTTTAGCTTTTACGCATATTATTTCTATAACACCGTAGGGCCACGCCGCAGCCGATAACCTTAAGTCTTTTCCCTAGAATACATAGTGTCTCCGGGGCGATGTTGAAGCTGTTGACTCTATTTTAGGCTTAACATATGAGTAGGTAAAGTCTCCCTTTACTCGATAGTGCGATGCGTTCTCCGTTTTAATCATTTAATGATTTGCCCAATGAAATTAAAACTTTGGCAAGTATTTTTAATCGTTATATTTATACTATTCAGTATATTAAATGTAATTTTACTATTTCCTCATCTAAGCAGCCTGTCGCGCCAATCCTATGTACTGCTACCCCTAGTAATACTAATTACTATTACCCTGATATCTCGAACAATTTTCCCGAACTTACCTCCATTGTGGCTGAGATTTTTGTTAACTTTAGGTATATTAACTCTTCATATCCGTTATTTAATTTGGCGCGTCACAGAAACGTTAGTTATAGATTGGTACAGCGGCGCTATCAGTTTGGCTGTGATTATAATGGAGTTTACTGCGATTGTCAATGTCACTATTATTACTTTTCAAACATTGCGTAAGACTAATAATAGCCCGGAAGCAGATTGGCGATCGCAGCGTATCAAGGAAGGACAGTACATCCCCAGTGTTGATATCTTCATTCCCACATACAACGAGCCAACCTTTGTCTTGAGGCGAACGCTAGTGGGATGTCAAGCAATGCGCTATCCTCATAAAGAAGTATGGGTGCTTGATGACGGAAACAGACCAGAAATTGCGAAACTTGCTAAAGAACTAAAGTGCAAATATTTAGCCCGTTCTCATCCTGATCATGCCAAAGCAGGCAACCTTAACTATGGTTTAGCAGCAACTAAAGGTGAGATTGTAGTTGTGTTTGATGCTGATTTTATTCCTTTGAATAACTTTTTAGAACGAACTGTTGGTTTTTTTGAGAATTCTCAGATTGCTATGGTGGTAACACCCCAGAACTTCTATAACCCCGATCCACCAGAACTCAACTTAGGTGGTGGCATATTACCGCATGAACAAACAGTATTCTATAACGTTATTCAGCCAGGGCGCGATTTCAGCAATAGTATTATTTGTACTGGTACTTCTATCCTCATTCGGCGTCAGCATCTAAATGAAGTTGGCGGTATTCCTACTTCTACCATTGTTGAAGATTGGGTTACAGGAATGATGCTTCAATCAAAAGCATATAAAACTATCTTCATTAATGAATTGTTAAGCGTTGGTGCTGCGCCAGAAAATCTTTTCGGTTATTTAGTTCAACGGGTTCGTTGGGCAGAAGGCACAATTAAAGTTTTACTGAGTAAATATAATCCTCTATTTCTTCCTGGTTTCAATATAAGTCAGCGCATCAACCATTTATCTGGCATTTTTTACTGGATCGATCAAGGAACTCAAACTATTAGCTATATAGCGCCTGCTTTGTCTTTACTTTTGGGGATGCAAGCCTTAAATACAAACATGATGTTTATCATATATTATTTTTTACCTCCTTATATAGCTGGGATAATTCTAGTTCCTTGGTTAATTGGTAGTAGAACTATCTTAATTTCTTATGTATATAATGCCTTGCAATGCATTCCCATAGCAAACACAGTATTCAAAGCTTTAGCCTTCCCTAATAAAAAAAATAACTTTCAGGTAACACCTAAAGGAATAACTAGTCATAAACCTGCGATTGCGCTAAAACTAATGAGACCTCTATTATTTTTACTGTTTATCAATTTAGGCTCAATATTATTTGCTTTTTATAATTCCGATATTTCAGCTAATGCTACTGATACATACACTCTTAGTGTACTTTGGGCTGAGTTAAACTCAGTTATCTTAGTAACAAGTTTGCTTGCCGGAATTGGGGGGGTTTATTCTAGTGAAGAGCGAATAGCTCCTAGAGTCCGATTTGAGAATCCTTGTGAAGTCATAGTCTCCTCCTCTTTAGGGGAAGAAACGCATTTTTCCTCAACTATTTATGATATGTCGGAATATGGAGTGTCTTTTTATACCCCAACCACATTAAATTTACAAGTCGGACAGCTGCTAAAGTTATTAATACCAGGAGAACCATTTCAACTTTTAGCTAAAGTGCGACGAGTTGGTAAAGTTACTGGCTGTCGTTTCTTAATCAGCCCTTTAACTCCTAAACAACATCAACAGCTAATTGAATTTGTTTACTGTAGACCAGAACATTGGAAGCAGCCCCAAGTTGCCAATGAAAAACAATCTTTGCAGGCGTTATTTCTCACTCTATTTGAATTGTACCCTTTACGAAGATGGCGATAATATAATTAACTTATTTAATTACTATTTTGCTATTACTAAGTTTCCAGGCATATGATCCAATTATCTAAACGTTTGCTGCTGATTTTTATAACTATCCTTGCCTTTACTTGTTGTCAGAGACCACAAGTAGAGCCGAATCAAACTTCCGGCAGCGCCTATAGTTACCTGGCTACAGTAGCAGATCAATTTCACAGTGTAACCATTTTTGATGCCCCGTCTGGTGCTGATAGCAATAAAAGTAGAGATGCGTTGAATTTTTTATTAAGTTACAAAACCATAGCATCGGACAACGCCTTTGATATTGTCATGCAAAATGTGGCTTTTACCTATGACAATGCCGTTGCTGCTCTTGCTTTCATTGCTGCTAAAGATAAACAACGGGCTAAGCAGGTGGTAGATACATTTATATATGCCCAAAATCACGATCGTTTTTATAAAGATGGTCGTATCCGGAATGCCTATTGGGGTGACAAAAAAGTTTCGCGGCGAGGTAATATCCCCCTACCAGGATGGTTTAATCTCGAAACTGGTCGTTGGACAGAAGATGAATATCAAGTAAGCTCTCACACAGGTAGTGTTGCCTGGGCAATGCTAGCTCTTTTAGGGTATTACGACACCTTTGGCGGTGAGTCATATCTTGCTGTAGCAAAAAATATGGGGGCGTGGGTAGAGAATAATTGTCGGGATAGCAGAGGTGGGGGAGGATATATGGCAGGTTTCAGCGGCTGGGAGCCAACCCCAACTTTATTAACGGAAAAAGCCACAGAGCATAATCTCGATTTGTATGCTGCCTTTGAGCGGCTTTATTTAATTACTGGCGATCAAGTGTGGCGCGATCGCGCTATCCATGCCAAAAATTTTGTTATCTCTATGTGGGATAAAGTAGATAAAAAATTTTGGACGGGAACCTGGCCTGATGGTGTCACCATTAATAAAGATGTGATACCTTTAGATGTTCAGGCTTGGGCAATTTTAGCCTTACGGGATGCAGGAAAACCTTACTGGCAATCTCTTGAATATGCCCAAAAATATCACCGAGTTGGGCAAGGCTTTGATTATAACCAAGATCGTGATGGAATTTGGTATGAAGGAACTGCACATATGGCTGTTGCATACCAACTTACAAATCAGCCTCAAAACTCAAGCATTTTGATTTCCACCATTAAGGCGGCTCAAGATAGCTCTGGTGGCATACCTGCCGCCGATCGAGATAAATTGACAACAGGCTTTTCAGCGGCTGGTAGTCAGCCTTGGTTTTATTTCCATCGCTTACACGTAGGGGCAACGGCGTGGTTTGTACTAGCGGAGAAAAAAGTAAATCCCTTTTGGCTTGGTAGTAATTGACCGAATAATTCGTAATTCGTAATTCGTAATTCGTAATTTAAGAGAGTACAAGCCCCACTAAATTAAAAATTTAGTGGTCTTCAATTAGTGACGAGTTCAAGCTCTCACTAATTGTAATTACGAATTACGAACTATCAATTACGAATTATTTTTGACATCATCCCCTCTATCGCAACCACATGTGAGTTGTGAAAATTTGGCTTTCTGGACAAGGAGACAAGAGAGAGGTTCTTGTTCACTCTTACCTGAGGATTACTATGTATGCAATAGGGATTAGCGGAGAGCAAGGAGGGTCTGAATTTTTTAGCTAGTACAGTTGTAAATTTGTAAAATTGTACTAGTCAAAATTTCCCCGACTGTACCAGGACATTTTTGAGAAAAGGGTGAAGTATAAAGAAATTCACCCTTTTCTTAGGAAGGGTTTTGCAAAAGCGTTAAGGATACAGAAGTCTTTCGCTACTACTCAACTTAAATTGATGTCTAGGCAGTAGGATCTAAAAACGAATAAAGTCTAGACTATTAAGACCTTTTAGCCGAATAGAATGCGCCATGCCAACCTATCGCTCGAAAACTTCCACCCAAGGACGCAATATGGCTGGTGCCCGTGCGCTCTGGCGCGCCACCGGAATGCACACCGCAGATTTCGAGAAGCCAATCATTGCAGTCGCCAACTCTTTTACCCAATTCGTACCCGGACACGTTCACCTGAAAGATCTGGGTCAATTGGTGTGCCGTGAGATTGAAGCCGCCGGTGGTGTCGCCAAAGAATTCAACACCATCGCCGTGGACGATGGCATCGCCATGGGTCATGACGGAATGCTCTACAGTCTGCCCTCGCGCGAGATCATCGCCGATTCGGTCGAGTACATGGTCAACGCCCATTGTGCCGATGCCCTGGTCTGTATTTCCAACTGTGACAAGATCACCCCTGGTATGTTGATGGCCGCCCTGCGTCTCAACATTCCCGCAGTCTTCGTCTCTGGCGGCCCCATGGAAGCTGGCAAGACTAAGCTCTCGGATCACAAACTGGACTTGGTGGACGCCATGGTGGTTGCCGTGGACGACAGTATCAGCGACGAAGTTGTCGAAGAGTATGAGCGTTCCGCCTGCCCGACCTGTGGCTCTTGCTCCGGCATGTTCACCGCCAACTCCATGAACTGTCTCACCGAGGCAATCGGTCTTTCTTTACCAGGCAACGGCACCGCGCTTGCGACCCATTTCGACCGTAAAGATTTGTTCCTCAACGCCGCGCGAACCATTGTCAGCATTACCCGCCGTTACTACGAGCAAGATGATAAATCGGTACTACCGCGATCTATAGCTAGTTTCAAAGCATTTGAAAACGCCATGGCCTTAGACATCGCTATGGGCGGATCGACTAACACCATTCTGCACTTGCTGGCTGCTGTCCATGAAGCGGGTGTCGATTTCACCTTGTCTGACATTGATCGCCTCTCGCGCCAAGTTCCACAACTATGCAAGGTGGCACCGAATACCCAGAAGTATCATATCGAGGATGTCCACCGGGCTGGCGGCATCCCCGGCATTCTCGGTGAGTTGGATCGGGCTGGACTGCTCCACACGGACGTGCCAACAGTCCACAATAAGACGCTAAAAGAAGCGCTCGATCGCTGGGATGTCATGCGTACTGATGAAGAAGCCGTTCACACCTTCTTCAAAGCTGGTCCTGCGGGGATTCCAACTCAGCAAGCGTTCAGTCAATCGACTCGCTGGCCTTCCCTCGACTTGGATCGGAAAAACGGCTGTATCCGCAGCGTCGAACACGCCTTTAGCACGGAGGGTGGATTAGCTGTGCTATACGGCAACTTGGCTGAGCGCGGTTGTATTGTGAAAACGGCAGGTGTAGACGAAAGCATTCTTGTGTTTGAAGGCAAAGCACGCATTTATGAAAGTCAGGATGCCGCTGTTAGCGGAATTCTAGGTGATGAAGTGGAACCAGGCGACGTGGTGGTTATTCGCTATGAAGGTCCCCGCGGTGGTCCTGGTATGCAAGAAATGCTCTATCCGACTAGCTACCTTAAATCTAAGGGACTGGGCAAGGTTTGTGCATTATTAACCGACGGTCGCTTCTCAGGCGGTACTTCGGGTCTCTCGATTGGTCATGCCTCTCCGGAAGCGGCGGCAGGTGGCAACATTGCTCTGATCAAGGGCGGCGATCGCATTCTGATTGACATTCCCAATCGCAGCATTAATGTGGATCTATCGACAGAGGAATTAGCCAACCGTCGTGTGGCAATGGAAGTTCAGGGCAAAGATGCCTGGAAACCTGTGCACCCTAGGGAGCGTCGGGTGAGTGCGGCGCTCAAGGCTTATGCACTGCTGGCTACTAGTGCGGATCAAGGCGCGGTACGAAACCTAGAAGTGCTCGGATAGAGAAATACGTAGAGACAACCCACCAGGTGTACGTTTCCTTATGGCAAGCAATGGAGTGTGTCCTTAAAGATGCAGTGTCTTAACCTTTATGGCAACAGCTATAAATGAGATATATAGCGATCGCTACTGACTGAAAAAGAAGGTTCTTACTGGCGACTACGTTGAATATAGCTTTGTACATTGCTAATAGCTCTTGTAGCATAAGAGTCGCCAGGACGTTCATTAAGCGCTCTTCTAAAGTTAATCAAAGCAGTTTGATAGTCTCGTTTCTGGGTAGCAGCGTAGCCAATGTTCATATATCGAGTATAAGCACCCGCCACACGAGGAGATTGCCTATTTATCCGGGTAGCTCCACCATTATTAGGTTGCCCAGTTCTGGGAGTAGCTCCACCATTATTAGGTTGCCCAGTTCTGGGAGTAGCTCCACCATTATTAGGTTGCCCAGTTCTGGGAGTAGCTCCACCATTATTAGGTTGCCCAGTTCTGGGAGTAGCTCCACCATTATTAG
>JAHHGU010000053.1 GCA_019359765.1 Aphanothece sp. CMT-3BRIN-NPC111 | reverse complement strand
GTTTCCAGCTTTAAAAAGACCCTAAACTGTTCACGATGAACATTTCACTGCAAAAGTAACAGTCATCCAGGCGATAATCATACTCCAAAGGTATGAGGGTATGCTGGTATCAAGGGTTACAATCACCCTTATTTGTAACATTTACCCGTGGAATATTTGCCGTGGTTTTTAAGTCTCCGGGGGTAGAATTGTGCGTTGGTGTAAATGATAGCGATCGCCATAACTGAGAATATGTACCCGGAGATTATGGATACTAATCGGCTCATTCGCTCCCACTTGGGGCTGATTGCTGTAGGACATTTGCTCAGGATCGATGATTGTGACTGTGCCTTTGCCCATTACTTGCAATAGACCATCTTTCTCGAACAGGGCACAGGTATCTTCGTCAATTCCAATACCAATTCGGTCAGGATGAGCTGCGATCGCGCTCATCAGGCGGCTCATACGATTGCGATTGTGAAAGTGTTGATCCACAATTACCTCTGGGATAATTCCTAGCCCAGTCGCCATATCTACCAGGGAACGGTTAGGCGGCTCCCCACTACCGCCGCCAGCAATCATGTGATGCCCCATTACTGCCGCCCCCGCACTCGTACCTGCCAGCGTAATTTCACCCGAATGCACTCGCAGCCGCACTTTTTCCATCAAAGGTGTATCAGCTAGCAATCCGCAGAGTCGCAGTTGGTCGCCACCAGTCATAAAAACGCCAGTACAATCTTGAATGTACTCTTGGATCTCAGGGTGTTCGCTCTGCTCCCGTTCCCTAATATCGAGTACCTTCGTCACTTTCGCGCCCATTCCCTCAAAAATTTGGCGGTAGCGATCGCCAATCACAGCTGGCTCTCTAGAAGCACACGGAATAATGGCAATGCGAGCCTCACCCGCCCCAGCACGATTAAAAAAAGTGTGCAGGATCTCGCGTCCATGAACTTTGTCTTCAGCGCCGCCAATGACCAAAATGGCGGTTTTAGTAGATTGGGGCATCCTAGTTCTGTGGGATTGAGATTCTAACTGCAGCATAGTGTCGTTCTTGGGAATAAGGTAAATTTAAGGCTTTTTTCTCCCAAATAATCGGGATGTCAAACGATTTTAGATTTTAGATTTTAGATTTTAGATTGACCTCGCACGGCCTTATGGGACGAGGCTTAGTCTAATGCTAGATTTTCGTCGTTTGTCGCCCACTCTTGGGAAGAGGTTGGAACCAAATTTCACGTCGTCAATTTATCCTAATTTGGATTTTCGCTCCTGGATATGGGCGCTATTATTCAGAAACTCTGGAGTTTCCGGTATTCGGCAAGGGGGACAAGGAAGTGACTCAGAGAGGAGCAGCGCCTCAGGCGATCGCTCACCCAAGCTTTGTGTTCGGTCACAAAGTGTCCAAGAGCCGGAAGCCCCCACCATAAGGGAATTCCCGCGTCTCCCCCTCGGGGCGTCCCCATACTACGAAAAGACGCTTCATACACAACCGATGCTACCGGACTGCATATCACCTAACACCCAACGGCTAACAATACTTCTGATCTGATTAAAAATCCTTAACCGAGACCACAAGCTTTCCGCCTAGGGCGTCACTCTTTATATGCATAATGCCAGATAATGTAAAGAGTTTTTATAAAATATTTAACATTTTGTTATCTGTTCTTGAAAAACCCTAGCCCCTATTAACCCGAGCGTGCGATTAGATATTGTCACCCTATTTCCAGATTTTTTTACCTCTCCTTTGAGTTCAGGGCTGGTAGGGAAAGCTCTAGCGAAACAAATTGCCGAAGTGCATTTGGTTAATCCCCGCGACTTTGCTACAGATAAACACCGGCGGGTGGATGATGAGCCTTACGGCGGAGGTGTCGGTATGCTGATGAAGCCAGAACCCATCTTTGCTGCGGTGGAGTCGCTGCCGGTTTTACCTAGGCGCGAGGTGATTTTGATGACGCCTCAAGGTGAAACGATGAATCAGGCGCTGTTGCGAGAATTGGCAACTTCTTATGACCAGTTAGCGATCGTTTGCGGACATTACGAAGGCGTGGATGAGCGAGTGCTGAATTTGGTAACTCGCGAAGTTTCTTTGGGAGATTTTATCTTGACCTGTGGGGAAATTCCAGCACTGGCACTGATTAATGGTGTTGTGCGTTTGCTACCGGGAACGGTAGGCAAGGAAGAGTCACTAAAAGTAGAGAGTTTCGAGGCTATTTTGTTGGACTATCCCCAGTACACCCGTCCTGCTGAATTCCGAGGGTGGAAGGTGCCGGACGTGCTGCTATCGGGGAATCATGCTGAAATTGCCCGTTGGCGGCGAGAACAGCAGATCGAGAGAACGCGCGATCGCCGCCCAGATCTTTTTGAGGCTTGGCTGAGAGAATCCGGTTCTCAGTTGGAAACATGATGAAGGTCGAAGTTTTCAGTTAACTTACTGCTCTAAAGTCCCCAACTACAATAAACTTCTTGCAAAAATAAGCTTTCTTGAACTTTAACCACAGATGGACACAGATAAACACAGATGATGTCAGCTATTGACTGAGTACACCAACATGATTCAGATTTAATGGTTGGGCAAAAAGCTAATAGTTAATGAACATACGCATTGGTAATGGCTACGATATCCACCGATTGGTCGCGGATCGCCCTCTGATTCTGGGCGGCGTCGAGATAGCTCACGAAATGGGGTTACTGGGGCATAGTGATGCTGATGTCCTCACGCACGCGATTATGGATGCGATGCTGGGGGCGTTGAGTTTGGGAGATATTGGTCATTATTTTCCCCCCACGGAACCCCAGTGGGCTGGTGCAGATAGTTTGGTGTTACTGTCTCAGGTGCAGACTTTAGTGCAAGATAAAGGCTGGCGGGTGGGGAATATTGACTCAGTAGTGGTGGCAGAGCGTCCAAAACTTAAGCCTCATATTGCTGCGATGCGCGATCGCCTTGCTGGTGTCCTAAAATTAAACCCTGACCAAATTGGCGTCAAAGCTACTACCAATGAAAAGTTAGGCCCAGTCGGACGGGAAGAAGGAATTGCGGCTTATGCTGTAGTTTTGCTGGTGGGCAACTAAGCTTACCTCCAAAGGCTAGGATCGAAATTGATGGGAGGTCATCAACTCTATGCCTCTGCTACTACATGACAAAAATTATGAGATTCTCTGCTATCGTTACCGCCGCTGGACATCGTTGGTTGGCGGTAATACTTGCATTGACAACAGCGATCTCCCTCACCGGCTGCAACCCACAGCAATTTAAAACCTCGGCTGCTCAGGTGCCTCAATTGGTGGTTAGCGTTAGCAGCGATCCGAAAACCTTTAACTATATCCTCAGCCAAGAATCACCCAACGTTTTTGGCCTCACATTTAAAGGTTTAACCACCATAAACGGGGCTGGTGAAATTAAACCAGAACTAGCTGAATCTTGGGCTTTTTCTGATGATAAGCAGCGTATCGTTTTTACTCTGCGAGAGAAATTAAAATGGTCTGACGGCCAACCACTAACGGCTGATGATGTTATTTTTACGTATGAAGAATTAGTCTTTAATAAGCAAATTCCTAACCAATTCAAAGACTATCTAAAAATTGGGTCGAGTGGCGCTTATCCCAAATTAAGAAAAATTGACGATCGCCGTATTGAATTTATTCTGCCAGAGCCTTTTGCCCCTTTCCTCCGAACCACTGCGGCACCAACAGATGCAGTGGCTATTTTACCAAAGCATATTTTATATGAATCTGTGACTTCTAAAGATTCAAACGGCAAGCCTCAATTTTTGTCTACCTGGGCAACAGATACAAACCCGGCAAAAATTATTGTCAATGGGCCTTACCAGATAGAAAGTTACACCCCTAGCGAACGGGTAGTATTTCGGCGTAACCCTTATTACTGGAGAAAGGACGCTCAAGGCAACCCTCAACCTTACATTGAGCGCTACATTTGGCAACTTGTTGAGAATACTGATACATCCTTACTTCAGTTTCGGTCGGGTGTGCTGGATATAGTCAGTGCCTCTAGTACAAATTTCTCCCTGCTCAAGCGTGAAGAGAAGCGAGGTAACTTTACCATCTACAATGGTGGCCCTGCATTCGGTACAAGGTTTATTTCCTTCAATCTCAATAAAGCTAAAAGGAACGGACGCCCCTTAGTTGATCCCATCAAGTCTCGCTGGTTCAACACAGTGGCATTTAGACAGGCAGTTGCCCATGCCATCGATCGTCAAACTATGATCAATAATCTCTTGCGAGGTCTTGGTAAACCGCAAAATTCGCCAATTGATGTACAAACACCCTACTACCTTTCTCCTAAAGAGGGTCTAAAGGTCTACGACTACAATCCAGCACGGGCAAAGGAATTACTTTTGGGGGCCGGATTTAAATATAACGATAACAACCAATTGCTAGATGCTGATGGGAACCAAGTACGCTTCACACTGTTATCCTCTGCTGGTAGTGCGACTGCTGATGCTATGGGTTCTCAGATCAAGCAAGACTTGAGCAAAATTGGCATTCAAGCCGATTTCCAGCCCCTTGCTTTCAATGCCCTAACCGATAAACTCTCCAACACCTTGGATTGGGAATGTTATTTGGGAGCCTTGAGTGGGGCAGTTGAGCCAAATCAGGGTGCCAATGTCTGGCTTCCTGAAGGTAACTTACATACATTCAATCAGGCACTAGCTGGTATAGAGGATCGAGAGGTTGCGGACTGGGAGCAGGAAATTGGCCGTCTCTACATCAAAGGGGCACAGGAATTCAACGAGGCAAAGCGTAAAGCGATCTATGCAGAAACACAGCGCATCTCGCAGGAATACTTACCTTATATTTACCTGATCAACCCGCTTTCTATGACTGCTATACGCAATCGTGTCAAAGGCATCAAATACTCTGCCCTGGAAGGGGCATTCTGGAATATTTACGAACTAAAAGTGACCGAGAAGTAACCCAGCCTGAAACTTTATGGTCTTTATCAGGAGCCGTATGATATCCATTACTATTGCAGCTTGGCGTCGTTGGTTGGCTGTTTTGCTGGCATTGACAACAGCGATCGCTCTCACCAGCTGTAGTCCAGAACAATTCAAAACTGATGCCGCTCAGGTGCCTCAATTGGTTGATAGTGTTCTGAGTGACCCCAAAACCTTCAACTATGCCCTAAGTCAAGAGTCACCGAGTCCTGTCAATATGATTTATGAGGGATTACTGACTGAGAACGGCCTTACAGGTAAACTTGAGCCAGCCCTAGCCGAATCTTTGCCAGAAATATCTGAAGACAAAAAGCGGATCGTTTTCACCCTGCGAGAAGGATTGAAGTGGTCTGATGGTCAGCCACTGACAGTAGACGATGTAGTTTTTACTTACAATGACATCTTCTTAAACGAAAAGATTCCCACTGATATTAGAGATATTCTCAGGATTGGACAAAGTCGCGCCCTGCCCACTGTGCGGAAAGTGGACGCTCGCCGGGTTGAATTCACTGTGCCAGAGCCTTTTGCTCCCTTTTTGCGTTATACGGGAGGACTAGCAATATTACCCGCCCATGCCTTGCGAGAATTAGTGAATACAAACGACTCAGAAGGTAATCCCAAGTTTCTATCAAGCTGGGGAACGGATACAGATCCCAAAAAAATTGTTTCCAATGGTCTCTACCAGCTGGAAAGCTACCAAACAAGTGAGCGCGTAGTATTTCGACGCAACCCCTACTACTGGCGCAAGGATGCTCAGGGCAACCAACAGCCATACATTGAGCGGTACATTTGGCAAATTGTAGAAAACACTGATACATCTTTTCTACAGTTTCGCTCTGGGGGGTTGGATACTCTCGGAATCTCACCTGAATATTTTTCCCTACTGAAGCAAGAGGAAAAGCGAGGCAAATTTAAAGTCTACACTGGTGGCCCAGAACTAAGTACAACTTTTTTGACTTTTAATTTGAATCAAGCCAAAAATTCTAATAATCAGCCCTTAGTAGACCCGATTAAGTCCCGGTGGTTCAATACCCTAGAGTTTCGGCAGGCAATTGCCTATGCCATTGACCGCCCGCAAATGGTTAATAATCTTTACCGAGGGCTGGGAGAACCCCAAAACTCACCAATTTATAAGCAAAGCCCCTACTATTTATCCCCAGAACAGGGTCTTAAGGTGTATAACTACGAGCCAGAGCGGGCTAAGGAATTGCTGCGAAAAGCTGGTTTTAAATACAACGCCCAAGGTCAACTTTTTGACTCAGATGGCAATCGAGTCCGCTTTAATATGCTTACGAACGCAGGCAATAAGCTGCGGGAAGCCATCGGCGCTCAAATTAAGCAAGACCTCGCCAAGATTGGTATACAAGTAGATTTCAATGCGATCGCCTTTAATACAATGCTTGACAAGGTTTACAAACAGCGGCAATGGGATAGTTTCATTGGCAAAATTGGCGGCGGTGGCGTCGAACCAAATGGTGGGGCAAACACTTGGTCAATAACAGGCGGGTTACACGCCTTTAACCTCGCACAGCAACCTGGAGATCCGCCGCTGAAGGGCTGGAAGGCTGCGGACTGGGAGCAGGAAATAGGACAGCTCTACATTCAGGGTGCTGGTGAACTAGACGAGAATAAACGTAGAGCTATCTACGTCGAATCTCAACGCATCACTCAGGAAAATTTGCCTTTTATTTACCTAGTAAATCCGCTATCAATGGAGACAGTGCGCGATCGTATCTCTGGCATTAAATATTCTGAACTAGGAGGGGCATTCTGGAATCTTTATGAACTGAAAGTAACAGATGAGTGACTCAGCCTGAAACCCTATAGTGTTTACCAGGAATAGTATGATATTTATGGCTATTAAGGCTTGGCGTCGTTGGTTGGCAGTAATCCTGGCATTGATAAGTGCGATCGCCCTTTCGTCTTGCAACCCAGATCAATTCAAAACCAAAGCCGCACAAGTCCCCCAATTTGTTTTTGTCACTCCCAGCAGCCCAGCAACATTTAACTATCCGCTGAATCAATCACTTTTTAGCATTTTTGGCTATATCTACGATGGATTAATTACACAAAATGGCATAACCGCAGCAGTAGAGCCAGCTTTAGCTGAGTCTTGGGAGATATCGGCAGATAAGAAACGCATTGTTTTTACCTTAAAAGATAATTTGAAGTGGTCAGATGGTCAACCGCTTACGGTCGATGATGTTCTCTTTACCTATCAAGACATCTACCTCAACCCTAAAATTCCCACAGATATCAAAGATATTCTCAGAATTGGCAACAGTCGCGCTTTCCCAACGATCAAAAAACTAGATCAGCGGCGGATTGAATTTATTATTCCGGAACCGTTTGCCCCCTTTTTGAGATTCGTTGGAGGACTACCAATTTTACCTGCCCATGCCTTGCGAGAGTCTGTTTATTCTACGGGTAGCGATGGCAATCCCAAGTTTATTTCGACTTGGGGAACAGACACCGATCCCAAAGCAATTATTGGTAACAGCGCCTACCGTATAGAAAGCTACATCCCCAGTGAACGAGTTATACTCCGACGCAACCCCTACTACTGGCGTAAAGATGCTCAGGGAAATCCCCAGCCCTATATTGAGCGCATTGTTTTACAAATTATTGAATCTACTGATAATCAGTTGATAAATTTTCGCTCTGGACAACTGGATAGTTTAGATCTGCCTCCTGAGGGGTTTCCCTTGCTGAAACGAGAAGAAAAGCGAGGGCGGTTTAAAATATACAACGGAGGACCAGATCCAAGCACACTTTTTGTGAATTTCAATCTCAATAAAGCTCGTAATTCTAAGGATCAGCCTGTCGTAGATCCGATCAAGTCTCGTTGGTTCAATACATTAGCATTTAGACAGGCGGTTGCCTATGCCATTGACCGCAATACGATGAAAACAAATATCTTTCGGGGATTAGGCGATATTCAAAATTCACCTGTTCAGCCTCAAAGCCCTTACTACCTTTCTCCTGAAAAGGGGTTAAAAGTCTATAATTACAATCCAGAGAAAGCTAAACAATTGCTACTCAATGCGGGTTTTAAATATAACCCCCAAGGAAAGCTACTGGATGCTGAAGGCAACCAAGTGCGATTTACCATGTTGGTTAAAGCAGAGGAAAAATCCCGGGTAGACATGGCAATACTTATCAAACAAAACCTCAGCCAGATTGGGATTCAAGCTGATTTGCAAGTTCTCAACTTCAACTCCATTTTGGACAAGCTAGAAAATCGGTCTTGGGAGTGTTATGTGGGAGGGTTTGGTGGCGGAGGAGTAGATCCTCACAGCGGAGCCAATATTTGGTCGAGTCAGGGCAGGTTACACCAATTCAACCAAGGGCCACAACCGGGTTCCCCCCCGATTAAAGGCTGGGAAGTTTCCGACTGGGAGCAGGAAATTGACCGCCTTTTTATTGAAGGAGCGCGCGAATTGGATGAAACCAAGCGCAAGGCTATTTATGCCCAATTTCAGCAAATTGTCCAAGAACAGTTGCCATTGATTTATCTGCCGAATAAGCTGTCGTTTGAGGCAGTGCGTGATCGCGTTCAGGGCGTCAAATATTCAACGTTAGGTGGAGCCTTCTGGAATCTTTATGAACTGAAAGTAAGCGAAAAGTAAGCCCGCAATATCACCACAAAAAGGAATCGACCCGAATACTCTTTAATATATACAGTGACCCAACCTCAAGCCCTGCAATTTTTACTCGAAGCTGTTGCCGCAGGTAAAGTCAGCCCAGAAGCGGCATTAGAAAAACTCAAGCACTTTGACTTTGAACCAGTGGGCGAATTTGCCCGCATTGACCATCACCGCGCCCTACGGACGGGGTTTCCAGAAGTAATTTGGGGACCGGGTAAAACACCCGACCAAATTGCTCAGATTATGGAGGTGATGCGAGAGCGTAATCCGGTAGTGATGGCGACTCGAATTGAACCCGCAGTTTATGCCCAGTTGCAAGAAAAAGTTACTGGCCTCCACTATTACGCATCTGCCCGGATTTGTGCATTACAAAGTAATAACGAAGAGGAAACTCCTTACTCTTTAACTCAAAACTTACCCCAGCATCCTGGCACGATTGGCATCCTCTCGGCTGGCACAGCTGATTTGCCCGTAGCAGAAGAAGCAGCTATCACAGCAGAACTCTCTGGCTTCCGGGTACAGCGTCTCTGGGATGTAGGTGTTGCCGGTATCCATCGTTTGCTGAGTCACCGACAAATGCTTGATGAGGCTGATGTGCTAATTGTTGTTGCCGGTATGGAAGGCGCTTTGCCCAGCGTCGTTGCTGGACTAGCAAATTGTCCAGTGATTGCCGTTCCTACCAGTGTGGGCTATGGCGCAAGTTTCGGCGGCATAGCCCCACTATTGACAATGCTCAACTCTTGTGCGGCTGGGGTAGGCGTAGTGAATATTGATAATGGTTTTGGTGCGGCTATCCTGGCTGGGCAAATTCTCCGCACCGCTCAAAGATTAAGCTCATCCCCTGGCTAAAGCAGGAGCACTTGACAGATCTGGTCAAGTGCCCGCTCCCTGCATCTTGCTGTAAAATCCCTACAATTCGACTTGGAAACTGTCCCGTTGGTGAAAGTCTGCCTGCGAGCCGGTATGAGCCAACGCCCAGTAACTCAGCTCGCCGTCTCTGTGCTTGATGACGGCGCTGATGGCAACCTCCAGAGTCTGGGATGCCTGAACAATATTATCCAAATCGATTTCTAAAGCAAGGGATAGAGAGTTTGATTGGTTCTGGACGCTAAACGGAAGTGAAGTAAAAGCCATTTCCTCTTGCATTCCTTGCCGATAACCTGCAAAGCGATAGACAGCCCAGTGCCCAGCAGGTGAAAGGTTAAATTCCCAATACCCAGGAGAATTCTTAACGGCAAGGAAGAACTCTAAACACGTTTCTTCCCACAACTCGTTTTTGCGGGTTGGCATATCGACTGGCGGGGGAATCACGAGTTCTCCTAAATTGCCTTGGAGCCTATAGCGGATGGCAAGAGTATTAGAGTAACGGGCGATGTTCCCTGTTACCTTTAAATCGGGTACAGGGCTGGCTGTAGGAAATGGCTCTAGGGAAAAGTTCTGCTCCTTCATCTCATGTCTTGGATGATGGCGCAAATCGTAGTTGCCTGGGATTCAATACTTTCAGTGAGCTTGAATTGAACGAGCGCTCTGGCAAGATTATGTTCAGGGTGCTTGACCTTGAAGTAGACATTGCCTTCTAAGTAGTCGGTAAAGAATCTCAGCCCCAACTCGAAAGCGATCAAACGGATAGCGTCGTACAGATATTCATAATCGTTCTCGGTGAGAAAATCTTTTGCCAAGGAGAGATAGCCTTGCAAGATCGCCTGACAAAGATCAGGTTCAAAGCGAACTGTCTCCCAGTCCTCGGTTTCTTCCCCCAGAGGATTGCAGCAGGAGCGGAGGCAGTCGCCAATATCATAATGAACCAGACCGGGCTTAACGGTGTCTAGGTCAATAATGCTGATAGCCTGCCGAGTAGCGGTATCTATCATGACGTTGTTAACCTTGGGATCGCCGTGAATAGGGCGAAGGCTGAGCTTGCCTTGCGCTTGGGCATCTTCTAGGATATTTGCCCAGGCTCTGCGATCGCGCACAAACTGCAAGGCATAATTTACTTCCGGGGATTTATTATTAGCGTCATATTTTGCTAGCACCTGATCGTAGTGCTCAAGGTAGCGCGGCGTAATATGGAACCCTTCTAGCGTGTCCGCGAGTCTAGCAGATGGCAAGTCGCTAATCAGACTTTGGAACTTGCCAAGTGCATAGCCAACTTCTCTGGCGTGCTCAATATCTTGAATGGTATCAAAGGACTGCGAGGTATCAATAAAGCTAATTCCGCGCCAAAACGACCCCTCGGCATCAATGCAGTAACCTTGGTCATCCGGTGTCAACAGCACGCGCGGCACCTCCCAGCGGCGGTCTGAGCTATTGGCGGCGTGCTGCTGACGCGATCGTACATGCTCGGTAAAGGTACGCATATTCTGGATCACAAGTTCTGGCTGACGAAATACTTGCGTGTTTATGCGTTGAAGGATAAAGCGCTTTTCTGCACATGATTCCAGCGTTACCAGGAAGGTGTCATTGATATTACCGTTTCCAAATGCCTGAACGTCTATGACCTTGCCTTGTGGTTTAAATTGATCCGCAATGGCAAAAAGATTATCCAAGGTTTTGCCTCTTGTGCTGAGTTCTGTGGTCATTTGCACTGTGGTGGGAATATCTTTTACAAAACGCCTTTAGAGCTAGGAATTCCACTAGCACGGCGCGGATCGATTTCTAGTGCCATCCGCAGCGATCGCGCAAATGCCTTAAACGTTGCCTCAATAATGTGGTGCGAATTAATCCCATCCAGTTGACGGATGTGTAGCGTCATCTGGCTATGGTTTACTATAGCTACAAAAAACTCCCGCACCAGCTGCGTGTCATAAGTTCCAACGCGCTGCGTAGGAATTTCCAAGCCATAGCTGAGGTGAGGGCGTCCAGAAAAGTCTAACGCCACCTGAACCAAAGCTTCATCTAGGGGAGCGATGAAATGACCAAAGCGAACAATCCCCTTGCGATCGCCTAGTGCTTTCCCTAACGCCTGTCCCAGGGTAATTCCCACATCTTCATTCGTGTGGTGGTCGTCAATTTCCAAATCCCCAGTTGCCCGCACATCAATGTCAATCAGCCCGTGGGAGGAGATTTGATGCAGCATATGGTCTAAAAAGGGAATCCCAGTGGACGCACTACAGTTTCCTTGCCCATCTAAATTGATGGTCACTTGGACATCAGTTTCGCCAGTGGTACGGCTAACAGAGGCAGTCCGACTGGGCAACAGGTGTTCTAGGTTGGAAGAAGATGAAACTTGGCGATCGCTAATCTGCATGAAACTTACTAACTAAAATGTAGGATTTTCCTAGCCTATCCTTTCCTACCCCAACACCCGAACGCCTACGGCATCAGAGCCAGGGTAAATTTTGACAGGCGTGGAGCCAAAATGCTTACATTCCCATGATCTCATAGCCAGCATCCACATAGAGGATCTGACCTGTAATCCCGCTAGCTAAATCACTACACAAGAAAGTAGCTGCATTGCCCACTTCCAGCTGAGTAACCGTACGCCGCAGCGGTGCAACTTTCTCAACGTGATGAATCATATCCAGAATGCCACCCACCCCAGAAGAAGCCAGAGTGCGGATGGGACCGGCGGAAATGCCATTCACCCGAATATTTTGCGGCCCCAGTTCAGATGCCAGGTAACGCACGCTCATTTCCAGTCCTGCTTTAGCAATTCCCATCACATTGTAGTTGGGGATCACCTTAACGCCTCCCACATAAGTCAGCGTGACAATGCTGCCCCCTTCTGTCATCAAGGGCTTGGCTGCCCCCGCCAGCCCTATCAACGAGTAGGTGCTGATATCCAACGCTTGACTAAATCCTTGGCGCGAGGTGTTGCTAAAATCACCTGATAAATCTTCCTTATTCGCAAAAGCAAGGCAATGGATGAGAATGTCTAGCTTGCCCCACTGCTTACCTATTTCCTCAAACGTTGCCTGAATTTGAGCATCGTCTTGGACATTACAAGGTAAAAAGATACTGGGTTCCAGGGGTTTTACCAGTTCTGCAACTTTTTTTTCAAAGCGACCTTTATCGTCCGGCAGGTACGTGACACCGAGATTGGCTCCAGCTTTGTGCAGCTGCTGGGCAATGCCCCAAGCGATTGAGCGATTGTTGGCAATACCAGTGACAAGGGCGTTTTTTCCGGTCAAATTCAGCATAATATTCTATTCTAAAGGCAATTAGAAGGAACAGGCACAAGCAAAGCACCTCAAAAAATTATGTATCAAATAGAACAAAAAACTACCTGGAATTTAGATTAAGTATTCTAGGGCTTAGGCAGCAAAGAGCAGGCATAAGGGCTGCTGAAGTTATCTAGGCTCACTGTCAAAATATTATCAACACAGTTAGCCTGCAATCTCCAACTAAGCTTAGTCCTGCTTCTATCCTGTATTCTTTACTACACTTAGTAATCTTTCACAGCCAGTTGGTGAAGTTAAAGCTTGAGCGGCAACTGATTGGCCCACAGTCACCAAAGCGTTAGTTAACACAATTGATATGGTCGTGAAGCAAGATAAACCGCTAGCAGCTGTATTCCGTCAAATGGGTGGCGGGGCTTTTCCCCCAGTGGTAGAAACTTTTGATCGTGGCAAGACGATCTTTTTCCCAGGAGATCCGGCTGAACGGGTCTACTTTTTGCTTAAAGGTGCGGTGAAGCTGTCTAGGGTTTATGAGGCTGGGGAAGAAATTACGGTGGCACTGTTGCGAGAAAACAGCGTTTTTGGTGTGCTGTCGCTGATTACTGGTCATCGTTCCGATCGGTTTTACCACGCGGTTGCCTTTACTCCTACAGAGCTGCTTTCGGCTCCAATTGACCAGGTTGAGCAAGCATTAAAGGACAATCCCGATCTGTCTTGGTTGATGCTGCGAGGTCTTTCTTCTCGCATCTTGCAAACAGAGATGATGATTGAAACCTTGGCTCACCGGGATATGGGATCTCGATTAGTTAGTTTTCTGTTAATTCTCTGCCGCGATTTTGGCGTTCCCAGTAACGAGGGAATCACTATTGATTTAAAGCTGTCCCATCAGGCGATCGCGGAAGCGATTGGTTCTACTCGTGTCACCGTCACCCGTTTACTGGGAGACCTGCGAGACGAGAAAATGATTTCTATCCAGAAGAAAAAAATTACCCTCCACAACCCGGTTGCCTTAAGCCAGCAGTTTACCTAGACCGATTACAACAAGTAGGATACTGGTGTTCAGAAGTCACGTTAACCCCTAGGGGTATGAGATAGGCTGGATCTGGACGCACAGTAGTATTAGATGACCAGCGGTTATATCCTGATTGTGGCAATTTTGGTGTTGGGGGGCGTGATTGCAGCGTCAGGCGATCGCATTGGGACAAAAGTTGGCAAGGCGCGGCTGACTTTGTTTAATCTGCGCCCCCGCCAAACTGCCACCTTAGTTACGATTGTCACCGGAAGTTTGATTGCTACCTTAACGCTAGGAATTCTCTTAGCGGCAGATAAACGATTACGCACCGGCCTTTTTGACCTGAAGAAAATTGAGAAAAAACTATCCAGCACCCGTAACGATCTCGCCCAAGCTGTAGAGCAAAAAAATCAGGTCGAAAGCGAGTTAGTCAAAGCCAAATCCGAGCAAGCCGACGCTCAGAAGCTACTCGATTCCATCAACAAATCTTTGAAAGCGGCGATCGCTAAACAATCTGTTACTGCGGCGCAACTCAAGACCACCCAAAGCCAACTGGAAATTGTTTCCCAACAGAAAGTTGCTTTGGCCAGCGAAATCAAACAATTGCAGGGGGAGCGCCAAGAGTTAATCCAGCAGAGGAATCAGGTTAAGGAGCAAGTTACTCAACTCAATTCTCAAGTGACTCAACTGAGTTCTCAAATTACTCAGCTGAATTCTCAAATTACCCAACTCAAAACTCAAATTACTCAACGGGATAGAGAAATTAGTAAGCGAGACCTAACCATTGCTCAACGCAACCAGGCGATCGCCCAGCGTCAAGAACTAGAAAAACAGCTCAAACAGGGAATTGCTCAGCGTGAAAGTCGTCTGACTCAACTGGAGAAACAACTTCAACAACGACTGGCACAGCTTCAAGAACGGCAGGCACAACTCCAACAACAGGATAAACAACTTAAAGCACTTGAAGAGCAACTTCAAAAAGGCGAGGTACGGCTCAAAGAACAGGATAAACAACTTAAAGCACTTGAAGAGCAACTCCAACAAGGCGAGGTACAACTCCAACAGCGGGATAAACAACTTAAAGCACTAGAGAAACAACTTGAAGCAAGGGAAAAACGCTTGGCCTTCCTGGAACGGGAAGTGGGAGCGCTAGAACAAGACTATCAAGTGCTGCGTCAAGGCAATGTCGCCCTCTTGCGCGGTCAAGTCCTCGCTTCTGGCGTCCTTCGCATTGTTGAACCCTCAGCAGCCCCTCAAGCCATCAATCAGTTGTTGACCCAAGCGAATCGAGCCGCTATCGAGGCTACTCGCCTTGGTAGCAACAATGCCAATGAACGGGTAGTGCAAATTACGCAGGAGCAAGTAGAGCAGTTACTCAACCAAATTGAGGACGGTCGAGACTACGTGGTCAGAATTTTCTCTGCTGGTAACTACATAGTGGGGGAAAAGCAGATACAAGTATTTGCAGACGCAGCTCCTAATCAAATGGTATTTTTGGCTGGTGATATTGTTGCTACGACGTCTGCTGATCTGCCAACTATGAACGAGGGGGAAATCCGAAAACGGCTCGACATAGTGCTTGCAGCATCGCAATTACGCGCTCGTAGCTCTGGGATTTTAGGCGATCCGGTTCTTCAGATTGGTGATGGTCGTATTATCACCTTGATTCGTTTCTTGGAGCAGATCAAGGAGTACAACCAGTCTATCGATATCAAAGCTGTTGCAGCAGAAGATACTTACACTGCTGGGCCACTAAAAATAAAGTTGTTAGCTATTAAAGACGGACAGGTCGTTTTTAGCACCTAAGCAATTAGCTTTTAGCAGTTAGCTTTAGATAAAGAGCGTATACAGAATTAGTAAGTTTAATAACCTACAAATCCGTTAAGCTAATAGCTAATCGCTAATCACTAATCGCTATTAAGATGATTTTGGGCTTCGATCCAGGGCGCGATAAGTGTGGCTTAGCTGTCATAGGGCTAGATCAGCAACTGCACTACCACAAGGTTGTGCCAGCAGAAGAAGCGATCGCCACAATCATGGCATTGTGTCAAAAGTTTCCCATTGCCACACTGGTGATGGGAGATCAAACCACAGCAAAGAGCTGGAAACAGAAACTAAAAAGCAACTTAACAGGGGTGCCCATTGTCCTAGTGGATGAGCGCTACAGCAGCTTGGAAGCGCGCGATCGCTACTGGCAAATGTACCCACCAAAGGGTCTCAAACGCCTGCTTCCACAGGGATTGCGGCAGCCACCTCGACCCGTAGATGACATTGTTGCGATCCTTCTCATTGAGCGATATCTGCAACTAAGATCTAGGGAGTAGCAGTCCGCGATCGCTACTGTAGGAGGGCAGGGACGTGGCTTATCCAAGTGAAAACGCCTGCAATTAAAGTTCTGCCCGAATAGTGAAGGCATAGTCTCCTCCAGGCTCTAACTGGTAGTCCCACTTCTCTAAAAATCGACCCAACGGCTCTTGAATCAAGGCACGTCCCAAAGAAGGTTTGACCGAGAGTTGGCCTCGTCGGAAACACCATTGGAACTCCCACACATATTCACCCGCACTAACTTCCCCTTCAATTCTTCCCTGTTGCCAGGACTGTTGGGTAATCCGGACATGGGCGGTGGTTTCTGGCAGATGCTTAGAACTCACAATTGCTCTGATTTTCAGCGGCTCTAAAAACTCACGATAGCAAACACCTTGCAATACGTGCTTAGTCTGTGGGCGAGGTCAATCTAAAAACTAAAATCAAAACTCATTCGACTTTCCCTAACGCCAAATTAAACCTGCAATAGCTAGGATCGAAGCAGTATCAGCAATGCGTGCGCTAAGCAGCTAAAGAAGAGACATTTCTCTACCCAGCCCAGAAGAGGAGGTGCGATTTGATTGATTCGGCGTTTAATCCTAACCCTAATAACCAGAGTTCCAGCGACCTGGATCGGGAACTAGACAGTGCCATTTTGAGTTTTGAAGAAATTCAGGCAGAACTAAACTATAAACAAGCTCAGGACGCCCTACGGGAACTGGTAGATAATCTCGACTTAAGCCAGCAAGAGCGAGCTGGTTTGGAGCCAGAAATAGGGGGACTGGCAACCATGCTGGACAAATTAGAACGCTCTGTAGTGCAGATTGCCGCTTTTGGCATGGTGGGGCGAGGAAAATCTTCGCTGCTGAATGCCCTACTAGGTCAAAACGTATTTGAAACCGGGCCGCTTCATGGTGTTACACGCGCTCCTACAGGAGCCAGCTGGCGTGTAGAGACGTTTCAAAATAGCGGCTCTCTAGACGACGTTTTGCGAGTCGCCCTGCCAGGTCCAGGCAATTCTCAGGTGGAATTGATTGATACCCCTGGGATTGACGAAGTAGATGGTGAAACCCGCGAAGCCTTGGCGCATCAGGTTGCCACACAGGTGGATTTGATTTTGTTCATCATTGCTGGGGACATGACGAAGGTGGAATACGAGGCGCTTTCCCAACTGCGGGAAGTTGGCAAACCCATGTTGCTCGTTTTCAACAAAATAGACCAATATCCAGAAGCGGACAGGCAGGCGATTTACCGCAAAATTAGAGATGAGCGGGTGCGGCAGTTGCTCTCACCAGCAGAAATTGTCATGGTGGCTGCCTCGCCCTTAGTAGCCCAAGCTGTGCGACGCCCTGATGGCAGCATGGGAGTCCAGCGGAGTCTTGGGAAGCCTCAGGTGGAGGAATTGAAGCTGAAAATCCTGGAGATTTTGCACCGGGAAGGTAAATCGCTGGTTGCCCTGAACACGATGCTATATGCCGGGGAGATTAATGAGCAGCTGGTGCAGCGGAAAATGACGATTCGGGATGAAAGTGCAAATCAGCTGATTTGGAAGGCGGTGATGACCAAGGCAGTTGCGATCGCACTTAACCCCGTTACTGTGGTAGACCTCCTCGCTGGTGCGGCGATCGATATTGTCATGATTTTGACTTTATCGCGGCTCTATGGCCTCCCCATGACCGAGCAGGGAGCAATGAGCCTGTTACAAAAAATCGCCCTCAGCATGGGCGGCATCGGTGCTAGTGAACTCCTAGCTACCTTGGGTTTGAGTTCCCTGAAAGGCTTACTAGGTCTTTCAGTGCCAGCAACTGGTGGAGCATCTTTAGCTCCTTATATTTCTGTGGCGCTGACTCAGGCGGGGGTCGTTGGTGTCTCTTCTTATGCAATCGGACAGGTGACTAAGACTTATCTCGCGAATGGGGCATCTTGGGGACCAGATGGTCCCAAAGCTGTTGTCAGCCGCATTCTCGCATCGCTAGATGAAACCTCAATTCTCAACCGCATTAAGCAGGAATTGACAGCCAAAGTCGATTTGGGTCGTTCAGCTTGAGCAAAGACGTTCCGCCTAAACGTCTCTACTGTTGCTGGAAGTTAATTAAAATTTCTGTTGCCCCAATAAATAACAATGGTTCGTGTTAGAGCGCCAGAACTCCCTAAAAATCTTCCCTGGCTCAATTGTGAGAGTCCTCTATCGATTAAGGCTCTGCGAGGGCGAATTATCATCTTAGATTTTTGGACGAAAGGCTGTATTAACTGCCTGCACGTTATTCCTGACCTCAACTATCTTGAACAGAAATACAAAAATTACCTCGTCGTTATTGGTGTTCACACGGCGAAGTTTGACCATGAACAACATCGAGATAGCATTGAGCAATCACTTTGGCGTTACGAAATCAAGCATCCGGTTGTAGTAGATAGCGATCGCCAACTTTGGGATCAGTATACAGTGCGCGCATGGCCCACCTTTGTCGTCATCGACCCCCAAGGGTATGTAGTGGCAACTATTTCTGGTGAAGGTCAGCGAAAAGTTTTAGATGACCTGATACAGCAGTTGATTCGGGAACATCAAGGGAAAGAAACTCTTGATTTGGAAGTTTTACGATTGAGCTTAGAGCCAAAGCAAACCTTACTTACCTCCCCTCTGTTATTTCCTGGAAAAGTATTGGCATCAGAACAAACTGACTTTTTATTTATTGCCGATACCGGACACCACCGCATTGTCATTACATCCTTGGATGGCACAACAAAAGCTGTGATTGGAACCGGAGAATCTGGATGGAAAGATGGAGACTGGAAAACGGCTCAGTTTTTTGCACCGCAAGGAATGGCGTTCGACCAGGAGCGAATGGCACTATATGTAGCAGATACCGGAAATCACTTGCTGAGACTTATAGATTTGCGTTCTCAACAGGTTAGTACGCTAGCTGGAACCGGAACTCAAAGTCAATTACTTTTCCCTCACGGTGGCAAGGCTGAGATGACGGCTCTCAATTCTCCTTGGGACTTGGTAAAGCTTGGAGATAAACTCTATATTGCTATGGCTGGCTCACATCAAATTTGGATGATGGATTTAACGAATGGAACCGTGCAAACATTTATAGGTACAGGAGCAGAATTTTGTGTTGATGGTTCCTTAGAAGTTGCAGCATTTGCTCAACCTAGCGGCATAACAACGAATGGAGACGAAGTGTTTGCGGCAGATAGCGAAACTAGTTCAATTCGTGCTATTAAGCTGGGAGACGTTCCTTTAGCTCGTACCGTTTGTGGCAGCGGTCAACTGTTTGGGTTTGGTGATGTTGATGGTATTGGCGGCGATGCCAGATTGCAACACAGTTCCGGAGTAGTTTATGCTGAAGGCTATGTTTGGATAGCAGATACCTACAATCACAAAATCAAGCGAGTTCACCCAGCTAGTAGAGAGTGTCAGACCATCTGCGGAAACTCTCAAGTGGGATACAAAGACGGAATTGGCACCGATGCCTATTTCTCAGAACCGTCTGGTTTAACCTACGCCTATAACTATCTTTATATTGCAGATACTAATAACCATGCCCTTCGTCGCCTCAGTCTTAATTCTCTGAAAGTGACGACGCTGCAATTTCCTATGCTTTGTTCTCCCTACGCTTGTATTCCTATTAGCTAAATATTTATTATTAAGAGTTATCCCGCCCGGAACTTAAGTTCCGGGCTAATAGCTTAAGTCGGTTTTAACCGACTTATTTAAAACATCTATAGTCCGTTTTAACGGAATGCGCGCTATCAGCCTGGGGTTTAAACCCCAGGCTGGCTGCCAAGGAAAGCATTAGTTTGACTACTGAAAAAATGTGGGTAATGACAAGTATTAAGGGGAGGGGGCAAGGTAGCGCGGGTGGGCTATTTCTGTACTTCACCAACTTGCAATTTACTGTAAGTGGCTCTAATTAGCATTAGTTGACCATATTTTGCGGAAAAACTAACTTCAAAGGTGAAGCTAAATAAAGTCCAAATTGCTTAACGCTGTGCTTTCCTAAGATAGATTGGCTCGTAGGCAGCAGCCAATCAGTACCTATGAAAATTTTTCCTTACCATACTTTTACCATTTTTACCCCTGACACCCTTCCTGTGGTTCTGCAACGGATGAATGAAAAAGTTGAAGCTCCTCAAGTTTTCAGATTCTCTAGAGTTCATGCACCCTATCAAGGAACCATTTCAGAAGATAGTTTTCAAATCAGCCGTATTATTCATTATCGCAACTCATTTTTACCCGTCATCCGAGGACGCTTTGAGACACAACAAAATGGAACCGCTGTTCAGGTTCAGATGAGCTTGCACCCGATAGTTCTCGCCTTTTTGGGATTCTGGTTCTTTTTCTGGTACAGTGCGACTGTCCCAATGGCATTAGCAGGTGCCATGCCTAGTGAGATGGCTGTAATATTTTTAGGGATGCCCATAGTCATGATATTTGTCTCCTTGTGTGCTTTTTGGGTAGAAGCTAACCGAAGTTGCCGAGAACTGACAGCTATTGTGCAGGGGCAAACACCTAATGCAGGCGACGGTGTTTAATGGTGTCACAAAATAATTCAGAGAGCCTAATTTCTCAAAACCGATTAGAATTTTATCTTTCTAACGATGGTGCTGCCTTTGCCTTATTTTCCCAAAATTCCGGGGGAGTAACCTCTTACTACGATTGTATGAACTTGCTCCTTGAGGGCAGCCAACAACAGGTCATGCAAATAGTTGATGAGGGGCTAATTTTGCCTGTCGGAACCTATCAGGACGATGGATTTTCCTTAAGAGTTGTCGTTGGGGAACTCAACGCACAGGAAGAAGCTCAATGGACAGCACGAATAGGTGGCAAGCTCTGCATTCCCTATGGTCGGTTGATTCTCTGCGGGGGTTTCGATATCGAGCTTCCAGAATCAGATTTACCAGTAGCCCAATATGCAGGTCAATATGATATCTGCCAAGTTGAAGTTCCTGCGGGAGATTATCAGGCTTTTATTTACAGCTACCCACCTCATGACCTTTCTGGTAGCTGGCTCAAAATTATTGGTCCAGCTCAGGGAAAAACTTACCTGGGCATTAGTCCTGTTGCAGAATCTCTCGCTACCTATTTTGAGCGAACTCGACCTGGAGAAGTGCCTCCAAGTTGGATTGCCTATGAACTGGGCTTACTCGATTACGAGCAATATTCGCAAGATGTCACTACGCCTGGATATATTAACTTTGTACTGCAACTAATTCCTCGACAACAGGAATTTGATTGCTCAAAACTTGATGAAACAGGTTGTTTAGTATGGGAGGATCGTAAACCACAGCAATGTCCTGTGGGGATTAAGATGATTACGCCTCTACTTTAGGTTGAGGATGGAAAAGATTCTGGGGAGGCTTTTATGTCCCAATCGGATTTGGAATACCGCTTGCGTTTAAGCTGGGATACGAATGCTCGTGCTTGGACAAAAGCAGTTCGGGAGCAACTAATATCCAGTCGCCGCGTTGTGACTGATGCTGCCATTGTGGAGGTTTTGGTGGCGCTGCAACCTCGCCGCGTGCTAGATGTTGGATGTGGTGAAGGTTGGCTTGTACGCGCATTAAACGAACGCGGTATCGAAGCCTTTGGGGTAGATGGGAGTCCTGCTTTAGTTCAACAAGCTCAGGCAGCAGGTGGTGGTAGGTTTTGCACCCTCACGTATGATCAGATCGTCAACGACCCAAATCAACTTGATGGATTATACGATCTCGTTGTCTGTAACTTCTCACTGTTAGGGGAAAATATTGTACCGTTGCTGGCTGTGCTTGGTACAGTTCTAGTGCCTAATGGACACTTAGTTGTGCAGACAGTTCACCCGTGGAGTGCGTGTGGTGACGCTGCATACAAGGAGGGCTGGCGAACCGAGCGTTTCACGAGCTTTGGCGAGGAGGAGTGGGAGCCAATGCCTTGGTATTTTCGGACGCTCAGTTCGTGGCTGACAGCTTGTAACCAAGCAAAGTTGCAGATACGCCAATGTATTGAACCAATCGAGCCAACAACGCAGCATCCTCTATCACTAATTATCGTGTCCTCAGTAGAACAATTTACAGGCTCTCCCTTATATGATGAGAATTAGTTGAGCAAGCCCCAGTTAGGTTAGTTGTGTTCACAACATCTCGTCTTATCTCAAACTGGCTCTTAGTTGCGCTACTACCAATAGCTCTATGCGCTTGTACATCATCGGATTCTGCCGTTCTAACTCCAAAAAACGTAGCTGAAGCCAAGGCACAATCCTCGCCAGCATCCGTAAATAATGTTCATAAACTCAACAGCATTCAAGAAGAACGCTACTCGCTAGTCATTCATCGAGTAGACAAGCGCTTAGAGGTACTCAATAACCAAAGCGTTCCGATTTATAAGGGAACTATTGGCATTGGCAAGGGCGGACTCAAAGATAAACAAAACATGAATGACTTTGTTACTCCCACAGGGGAGATGAGCGTAGACTTGATTCTCTACAAAAATTCTGAGTACAACCAGATTGCCCAAGATAACGTGAAGCGTTTTGCCAAAGTTAGCCAGTATCGCAACTTAGTTAACCCTAAGCAAGGATTAGCTCAGCTATTCAAAAATATGAGTTATCTTGACTTTGATGGGAACGGTAGCCCAGACAGAGCCTATGGAAATGGCTATATCGGACTTACTTCCACGACAAGCATCACGGGTCCCAAGATGAGTACATTTCAGGGAACACCCTACTGGTTCTCAATCGCACTTCATGGTACAGACAATCCGGAGAATATTGGTCAAGCTAACTCAGGTGGCTGCATCCATCTCGACTCAAACACATTGCAGCAGTTAATTGAAAAGGGTTGGGTGAAGTTAGGTACCAAAGTAACAATTGTTGATTAATGTATTGACTCAGAGCTTGCACCTAATTGCACGGAAATTGTTGCCCGGTTTTGCTTTATTGGTACTGATTCCAGCATAAAGTAGTAGCCTTACCTCTAGCTCCCTCTCTAGCTGCAATACATCAAACACGGAGTTTTTATGTTAGGTCTTTCCAAAACAGCTCGCACAGAATTAATTCTGAATTCTGGCTCCTGACTCCTGAATTCTGTTTGATAACTATACTATCAAACTGGCTGAAGCCCAATACTGAGCGTTGCTGCGTAAGCTTGGTTTGTTTTGGTGAGTGTGAGCAACGTTTTCTCTCCACCGGCGTTAAAGAACATGTCTCCAGCATTCTTCAACCTACCCTGTCCCTTGCTGGCATATGGTGCCTGTGCGTGTACCAGATCCGTGATTGAGTCATCAAAGTACAACTGTGTCGTAAACTCATAACTCTTGCCTGATCTGGCATTTGTGCGAACTTTAACATGCATATGAACTGATCTACCTTCATACCAACCAGGATAAGTAGTTGTAAACTGAACAGTTCCATCAGCATCCGTCACTTGATACCCACGTAAAAACTTTTTCCCAATGGTAGTGAAACTGGGATCTTTCACATCCGAATAGACACCCAGCGCGTCACAATTCCAAAGATCCACGATCGCATCTTTAACTGGTGTGCAGCCACCACTGCTAACCTGAGACACACGCAGCGTCAGTTGAAGTGGCATCCCCTCTGTCACCGAATTATCTGAGGGATCGGATCGGATATCAGAGCGGTTAAGCTTCTCATCTACAAAATACGGACCTTCAATCTGCTCCGGAGTCACGATACACGTGGGCAAGGTTGGAGAAGCTGTAGATGATGCTTGGACAGGTACACTCGACTGTGGCTGCGCGGTGTTGGATTTTCTAGGTATACATCCAACAAGCGTTGCAGTTCCAACTGCCCTAAATAAAACAAGTATCTGTCTTCGACTCAGAATCCGTTTTAGTTGACGATTACCTTTTTCCATAGTCTGTCTACGATTTTTTTACGAAAGTGACATCAAACATTTGGCGTTGCATAATTGCTGGTAGGTTTGCAGAAATTTACTATTTTCGTAATGATTGGCATAACGGTGATGAAGACAAACTATCAGGCTGCACCTTTTTAAACTGCTCTGGTTTTCATCTTTTTGTCATAAAAGTGAGAAACTATCTGCAAAATTAGAATAGTTAAACTGGGAAGTCCATAAAAAACAGTATTTCCCAGACTAAAATAAATCCCCAGAATTTGAAAATCTTTACCTTGTAAGCTGGTATGAAAAGCCAATATAAACATTACTGGATAAACCAAATAATGCAGAGTTTGCCAAAATTTTCCTAGCTTTTTAACCGAAAATCTATTTGAAGTTATAGCCAAAGGCAAACACAAAAATAAAGCTAATAAACCCAAAGGTTGATAAGTGGGAATACTCTGAGGAGACCCGTTAAGAATGTTATCAAAGACTTTAGACCAAAAAAAATGAGTCAAACCAAGCATAAACATCAAAATTCCAAGCTGGCGACGATTAGCCATCAAAACTTGCTGCACTCTATACAAGAATCCTTTGACTCTAAATCTTTTCAAAATTCCAGCTATAGCAATTAACCAAAAAACATAAATACTTAATCTACCCATCCAAGCCCCAGCAGTAGACCAGTTACTCCGCATGAAAAACAGGCTAACAACCAATAAAAACAAACAAAAATAGATACTTGCCTTTAAGCCGATTTTGGTTTGTTTAGTAATATTTGCCATGGGTCAACCTCAAATTGTGATCAAATAGATAGAAAACAAGAAAAAACTATGCTGCGGCATTGCCAAATCGGAAACTAGACGAAACAATACCGCCAGGGAGGTTTTCATCATGATAAACACAGACGCCTGGTTCGCTTTGGGCTGCGCCAACAGCGACCATCAACGGTAGTAAATGGTCTTCCTGTGGGTGAGCTAATCGTGCAGCAGGAGCTTTAGCCCAATGGATAAGTTTATCAACTCGCTGTGTTGGCTCAGATTGCACCAGCGTCTGCTGAAGCCAATCATCAAATTGCTGTGATGCTTCTGCACCTTTTGACCCAAAACTCCTGAGATTGTGATAGCTCAATCCGCTACCAATAATTAGTACACCTTCCTTTCGCAATGGAGCCAATGCTTGTCCTACTTCCACATGAAGTTTTGGGTCATAGCCTCGCTTGAGCGAAAGCTGAACGACAGGAATCTGTGCTTGCGGATACATGGGGTACATCACCGTAAAAGTACCGTGGTCAAAGCCGCGTTTCGGGTCAAGATAGACTGAATATCCAGCACCCTGAATCAGCGATTGGACGCAAATTGCCAATTCCGGTGAACCTGGGGCACTGTACTTAACTTGGTATGTATGCGCGGGAAAGCCTGAATAATCGTAAATCATCGGAGGATTTGGACTCGCCGAAACAGTGAAGTCTTCTTCTTCCCAATGCCCCGAGATCATTAACACTGCCTTGGGTGTCGCTCCTAATTGGCGAGGTATATCCTGTAACGAAGTTTCGAGCCGATCGAACATTTGACCAAATTGGTCTTTCATGTATGGCCAGGGGCCGCCACCGTGAGAAACAAAGTAGGTCGGAAATTCAGGCATTATCATATCGAAATTCTGTTTGATGGTTTCGGCTACGAGGTCTATATAACTCACTATATTCATATACTATTAGTTAATCAATAAATAAAATGTTGATGCATCATTTCCTATTAGTTGATGTTACTGGGGCAAAATGGATACCTTAGTGAGTATGCGGGTGTTTCGCAGAGTTGTAGAACTGAAAAGCTTTGTTGCTGCCGCCGCTCGCATGGAAATATCTCCGGCAATGGCTAGCAAACACGTTATGCACCTAGAGCAGCACTTGGGTGGTCGCTTGCTAAATCGCACCAGCCGACATTTAAGTTTGACGGAAATCGGGAAAGTTTATTTTGAACAATGTTGCGAGATGTTGGATAGCCTGGATGAAGTAGAAGCAACGGTCAGTCGAGCAACAATTGTACCTAGTGGGGTGCTAAAAATTAGTGCCCCAGTATGGTTTGCCAATCGCATATTTACAAAGATACTTGCTAAGTATCAGGCACAGTTTGCCGCAGTCTCCTTAGACATTGACTTAAGTGGGCGAATGGTTAACGTAGTAGAGGAAGGGTTTGATTTGGTATTGAGAGTGACTCAATCTCCTCCTAGTAACCTGATTGCACATCCAATTGCATCTATTCCGTTTTACCTGGTAGGCTCTCCGTCATACCTTCGCAAAGCTGGATACCCTTTAAAACCGAAAGATTTATCGCAGCACGCTATGATTACTTATTCGTATTTGTCACTTTCAGAGGGTGAACTGCCCTTTGAAGGACTAACGGGAAAAGAAAGCATTAAGATTGAATCGTCGGTGCTGCGGACTAACAATGAAAATCTGATGCATAACGCGGTAATGGACGGAATGGGTCTGGCATTCTTACCAACTTGGCTGATTGAAGACGATATTGCTGCCGGACATCTAGAGAGGGTGATGCTGGATTATCGCTTGCCAGCTAATATGCTTTATGCTGTGTATACTAGCCGCAAATATCTTTCATCGAAAGTGCGAACCTTTGTTGATTTTATTGCTGAATGTAGCGAGCTAAAAAACTAACTCTTGGGAAGAGCAGCACAGAAGAATGTTTGTTGCACCTGAACGGGAGCTTTCTATGCAATTAATTCAACCTGACCCTGTGTATTACGTCGCCAACCAGTAGCTTGAACAAAGACTTCTGAGAATGCTGGTATCTAGGCAGTTATCTGACTCGTTTTGCGGTATGCAGAGATATCGCGGATATCAGACCAAGTGCGTAGGCGTAGCCCATCGTAGACATCGCTCCCCAGGGCGGCCGCATCATGTCAATAAGACTATTCAATTATCAATAGAGCTTGTACTTTTATCATTAATTTTCTCTTATTGCGAAAATATTCAGCGTAGACGCTTTGCCGCTTGCCGTAGGCATCGCTTTGAGTCTCGAAAAGTAAATTAAGCAGTAAATGCTGATTTTATCGTTGATGTTCAACTTTGGTTTTGATCAAGAGTAATTTAGATGCGGCCGCCCTGGAGTAAAGACAGCCAGGACTTGAAATGCTCTGTCGCACCCTCTACAAAATCAGGTGTGCCACCGGAGCTTCTCTGACTGTATCTAAGGAGAGAGTAGAACTGCTGTCTAATGACTCTACAGTATCTTGAAGGGAAATCGAGATAAATAATCTGTAAACCCAACAGATCGCTCTGGTTAATTGGTAGGGGACAGCCTGTTCGCCTTTATCTATTTAAATCTCTGGCACACTAATTCTGAGGAAAGCTAGCCGATGGATCGATTGAATATTGACGTGTTTCGGCAATTTTGGGCGATCGCCAAGTCCTACTGGTCAGGGGATGAAAAATGGCAAGCCAGAGGGTTACTGCTGGGGGTGGTGCTGTTTTTGCTGGCGTATACGGGGTTGAGTGTGGTGCTCAACAACAAGCGAGGGGTGCTGATTTCAGCCCTTTCAGCCCAGGATGAGCCGCGCTTTTGGCAAACTGTGATCATTTTCATTGGTGTGCTGGTGATTTATGCACCATTGCTCGCAGGTTATACCTATCTGCGCGATCGCCTCAGTCTGCAATGGCGGCGCTGGCTCACCCATCGGTTTGTGGATAATTACTTTCGCGATCGCGCCTATTACGACCTGCATATCACAGGAACGGAGATTGATAACCCGGATCAGCGGATTGCAGAGGATGTTCGCAGTTTTACCCAGGAATCCCTGACTTTTTTGCTGGTACTGGTAGAGTCGGTGCTATCGCTGGTTGCTTTCAGCAGCGTACTTTGGGGCATTTCTAAACCATTGGTGTTGTTTTTGGTGCTGTATGCCCTGATTGGAACATTGGTTACAACGGTTGTGTTTGGTAAGCCGCTTGTGCGGCTGAACTTTGAACAACTGAAGAAGGAAGCCAACTTACGTTTTAGCTTGGTGCGAATTCGGGAGAATGCAGAAGCGATCGCTTTTTACCGGGGAGAGGATCGGGAGTCGAATCAGGTCAAGCAGCGGTTTCTTTCTGTGTTTGAGAATGTTAAACGAATGCTGGTTTGGGAGTTGAACTTAAATATTCTCACGAACACTTATGAGTTCATCCCCTTTATCCTGCCTGCCCTGGTTGTCGCCCCCGCGATTTTTGCCGGAGAAATGGAGGTGGGTAAGGTTTCTGAGGCACAGGGAGCTTTTATTCGCGTCTTTTTCTCGCTCAATGTTGTGGTTGCCCGCTTCCAGCAATTGACCACTTTTGGTGCTGGAATTAATCGTCTCTATACTTTTGCCCAGTTTTTAGAACAGACACAGGCAGATCGGGCATCCGAGGAGCAAAAGCCAAGGATTCAGACAATTGAGGCAGATCGGTTGGCAGTGGAACACCTCAGCCTACAAACTCCCAACTATCAGCGGACGTTGGTGGAAGATTTGTCGATAGAGTTACCTGCTGGACAGGGACTTTTGGTGATGGGACCGAGTGGTTGCGGGAAGAGTTCGCTGCTGAGGGCGATCGCGGGATTGTGGGATTCTGGTACGGGTGCGATCGTTCGTCCTGAATCTGAGCACATTTTATTTCTGCCGCAGCGTCCTTACATGGTGCTGGGTACTCTCCGGGATCAAATGCTCTACCCCAACACGCACCTTGAGGTTGAAGACGAACACTTAAAGCAAGTTCTGGAACAGGTAAACTTAGCAGATCTGGATGAACGGTTTGGCGGCTTTGATGCTCAGCAGGATTGGACAGATGTCCTCTCTTTGGGCGAACAACAACGGTTAACCTTCGCCCGGTTGCTGCTGAATAAACCCAAGTACGCCATCTTAGATGAAGCGACCAGCGCGTTAGATTTGGGTAACGAGGAACGGTTATATCAACATTTGCAGGCGAAAGAAACTACTTTTTTGAGTGTGGGGCATCGCGCTACGTTGGCAAATTACCATCAGTCTTTGCTGGAACTCTCCCAGGATAAGACTTGGCAGATTAAACAGCCTATGGCGCTGATCGAAGAACAACCGGAGTTATTTGAGCTTCCATCGACTACCTGAGAGGCTGTTTCTTGCATAAGCGTAAACGCCTGATGATATCCGTAAATACCCCTTAAAAACGGGGACTTTAAAGATTCTTAGTTCCCCCCTTATTAAAGGGGGCTAGGAGGGAGCTATCCACAATCAAGCAACGCAGCCAATTAACATTCCAACTGAGAAATGGCGATCAGACTGTGAAACCGGAGAATGCTCTGAAGTAAGGGAGCGATCGTCTAACTCTATTTCTTTGTAACTTTAACCGATTAATTGCTTAATAAATTCTCCAAGATCTGTTTTTGATAATTCCTCAAGAGTCATTTCTTTTGCCATTCGCCAATTATCTGCTTTGCTCCACCCATATTGGGACTTAGTCTTAAGGCTTTCATAAGGCTTAAGTGCAGAAAAATTATCTCCTTTAATCGCTTTTACAGCATGATCTGGAAAATAATTATCAATAGCACGATATTCAAGAACATGGCATATAATACCAATCTCTTTGCACATATCAACAAATTCTTGTCTGTCAAGGGCTAATTTTTTATCAGGTGCTTCTATCTCACTGTCAATTAGTGCGTATATATTGTCAGAAATACGTTTTATTTCTTGTAACTCATCTCTAAACGATCCATTTATAAGACTGCTACCACCCAAAGGTAGGAGAAGAATTTCGTGTTCTTTTCCATACTTGCGGAGAAACTGCTGGATAGCTTTGACTTCCGTTGGACCCTCAACAAGCAAGATTTTATTGAAGCCAAACTCCCTATAAGCAGAAAAACTTAGCTCTCCAAGAAATTCCGACAAATACTTTGAACTCTTTGTTTTATCAAACTCGTTTATCTCACTACCTTCATCTTTTTTACCTTTGTGAACTACATAAATTTGTTCAGCGCTTGCTCTTGCTAGCCCCATACTATGTGTACTGAAGAGGATTCCATGCTCAGCATAGTTTCCAAGTATAGTTAAGAAATCAAGTTGCAATGAAGGATGAAGGTTAAGTTCAGGTTCATCAATAAGAATATAAGATGGTTGATTTACAGCCACGTTTGCAAGAATTAAGAAAAATTGAGAAAGCCCAGAGCCAATTTCGGAAAGGCTATAGACCTCCTCATTGATAATGAATTGAATTGTTTGATCGTTGACTGATGAATTAATATCTATAGTATCAAAACTAAAGATACGTCCTATATCCTTTTGTAATGCATATGCTCTCTTTATTAATTCCTTATCATTCCCTGTTTTAGATTTACGCCACTGTTGAATGAGAGATAATCCAACATTGATATCAAAATAGCTAGTATGGTTGCCTTGTATAATCCTCAGTTCATTTATATTTTCGGTTGGAAAAAGATTTATTACATTTCTAAATGGACCGATATACAAAGTTTTACTCAAAAACTTAAGTGAATTTAAAAATTCTGATGATATTGTTGCTACAATTCCAGCACTTTCGACAGGCACAACATCATTGCCATTAAATGAGTAAGTTTCGGGCATTAAAATCCCAGCATTTGCAAAAATCTGACCAGTATATTTTGTATTTCTGTGAACTGTAATAATCAATTTTTTAGGAATCAGTATTGAGTCAAACTCTGATTCATCTTCACGCAAGAATTCGAGTTCTATTACTAATGGACGATTATTGGTATTACAAAAAATCTCTTGACTGTCTAAAAGCTCTTTGGGAAAATTAAAATTCTGCTCCACCCCAGCCAAGAATTTCGACCAGGTATCTTTCTCACAAATAGACGCTAAAAGGGAGCGGAACTCATAAAAGAATTTGAGTAAAGCAGTTTTTCCAGAATTGTTTATTCCTATAAGTGCAGTAAAACCCTTACGAAGGGTAATTCTGGCGGGCTTGGAGTCGGCAAAACACCTGTAATTCTTTAAAGTTATCCCAATTTGCATGTTGGTTGAAAAGCTGATTGCCTAGAGGTAAATTAAGTTGTTAACACAGTACGATTGCTAATCTTGTCGCTAGCTATGACAGGAAAACCACCATTGTTTTCCACTCACCATATTATATCAATTGGCTCTAGGAAGCGACTTGCCTGCCATCGACAACGCAACCTTCAACATCCAATCACCATAGGAACTGCCAGAGGTATTATCGGCGACCATTGCACGAAACTGCCAGAGTAAAGCATTTTGCTAGAATTCCGGGATCTGTTTCCTGTGAGCAATTCTATGCAAGCTAAAGTTGCGTTCTGGATTGGCACTTTTCATTGCTCCAAAGCAGAGTTATGCCTTGACAATCGAACATACAGCTATCTCTTGAATAGGAACCGTCTCAAGCCTCTGCTTTAAGTTAAATTTTTGCCTTTTAGATAAATGATGCAGACATTTGTATCAAGAAGATATTTCATTCCAAGCTTTCGCGTTCAGGTTGTTCGTCTTGAGGATGTCTAAAAAATGAGTCATTTTGGATGCATCCGTAAAACTGTGAAAGAGATGCTGCTTCAACACTTTTGGACAGGCTAGTTTGATAGACAATGACAACCTCGATATCCGTATCTCTCATGCCAGGTAAATGAACCTTCAAAAGGCCATCGCTACCGATATGGGATTTTAGTGTGATGCTGTGCATAGTTCTCACTCCGTACCTACAAACTAATTTCCTCACCCAATTCTTGCAAAATTCCCCGCAACTCCGTGTCTTGACACCCAATTTCTTTAACCAGCGTGGAGCCGTGGCTTCCTAAATATCTCAACAGATCCTTATAGAATCTTAGCCGATTAGACTCAGCTTGCCTTTCTAGATTGTCCCAGCGATAATCCTCTGGAAGCTGTTTCTCAGTGCGAGTTTCCTTCGCCATCTTCAGAAACAGTAGATACGTGAGTTCGAGTACGTACTGATGCTAAGTGACCCCGTCGTCCTTGAGGACGTTATAGAGATTCCAGAGCTTGGCAACAATGTTGTGGGTGGCGGTACTCATAAGCAAAGATTGTATATCTTGCTTAGCCGAAGCCCTAGTGCGATCGCCTTAATAAACCCTCCACTAAGTCAGCGGCTTACACTCTGGGAGAAGCTCTCAACCCAGCATAGAATAGCGAATAGTGTAGTTATTGCGTGGCTCTCGCTGTGGCAACTATCACGATTTAAATGCCAGACAACCTCTCAGAAAAACTGACTCAATAACAAAGCTAAACGCACTTTATCGTTTGATGAGGTGTTGCATTATCAAAAAGTTATGATTTCCCTCAAATAAACCATGTAACTAATGGTATAAATTACTCAATTGATTCCCAGCTTTCCGATTTAGTATAACTTCATGACCCAATATCCGAATGATAAAGTAACATGACAGAAATTATTTTTTTTGTTGAAGATGATCTTGAAGGCGGCTATGTAGCTAGGGCGATCGGCGAATCAATTTTTACACAAGCTTACAACATTCAAGAACTACGTGAACTGGTTAGAGATGCTGTTCATTGTCATTATCCTGATGAAGCAACCCGCCCGAAACTGATTTGTTTACATATCGTACATGATGAGGTCATTGCTTCATGAAGCTGCCCAGAGAGCTGTCTGGTGAAGTGTTGACACAGGCTCTGAAAAAGTTAGGATACACGGTGATCGCGAAACCGGAAGTCATATTCGATTAACCACTCAAGAGAATGGAGAACACCATATTACTATTCCCAACCATAGCCCTACTAGAATTGGCACTCTTCGCGCAATTTTGCGCGATATTTAAAATCACTTTGATGTAACTCGTGAGGAACTTCTTACTCAACTCTTCTCTTAGTATTTATCACCGTTGCAAAGCGAGCAGAAACAAAATCATTCATTAAGAGTCATTAGTTAGTAGTTAATCACTACCACTTTTGGCTTGAGTATGAAGAAAACAACTGCCTTAACAGTGACAGTCCTGGCGATCGCTACACTTGCAGGAACATCTGTAGCACAATCTACTGACTTCTTCGCTCAAGCACCAAGCGCTGCCGTGGCTGAAGCTGAATCACCGTGGGAAAACCCCAAGCTAGTTCACACGTTGCCCACTCAAGCAAGCTATGCCAAGTTTAGCTCTAATGGACTTCTACTCGTCTGTAATGGTGAACGGGGTAAAGCTATTCAGTTGTGGGATGTAAAAAAAGGGGAATTACTCTCATCTATCAAAGCAGACGATACCACTTACTTTGGAGATGTTGCCATCAGTCCTGATGGAAAGTTTGTTGCCAGCATCGTCTACTCGCAAATTGATAAATCAATAGGGGTTGGTCTATGGAATAGCAAAACAGGAGAAGCGATCTGGAAACAACCTATTGCCACCAATAGTGTAGAGTTTCCATCTCAAAGTAATTTTGATGAAATATCCCTTTTTTCTCATGTTTCCAGCCTGGAATTTAGCCCAAACGGACAATTTATTGCCAGTAGCGCACAAAAAAATTTCAGTTCCACAAATCGCCTGATTCAGTTATGGGATGTGGCAACCGGAGAAAAGCGTTTTGGACTCAGGAGTAATATCGAATCTTTACGAAAGCTAAGGTTTAGTCCCGATAGCCAAGTGTTAGCCAGCCTCGGTTTTAATCCCGATGGGCCTTATAACCACAAGGGCATGATTCAACTTTGGAACCCTAACACGGGTAAACTCCTCCACACCCTAAAAGATGACTTAATTTCCGCAAGCATGGTCTTTAGCCCAGATGGTCAAACATTAACCAGTCTGTCAAAAGATGGCATGATGTATGACGCTCACCTCCGCACTTGGGACGTAAAAACGGGTGGAACTCTGCGTACTGTTCCTGTTGGGGTAGACAGAACGGATGGCCTTTTATCACTCAGTCCTGATGCTAAAACCTATCTGGCTAGCGGTGACGTAGCTGGTACACGTATCTTTAATACCCAAATTGGCAAAAACTGGGGTATTGGTGGTGGTAATGCTGTACATAGTGCTAGAACAGCATTATTTAGCCCAGATGGTCAAATGTTAGCTATACCAAGAGCAAAAGAAATTCTGATCTGGCAAGCTTTTGGTAATTAGTAATTCACTACGGTCGATCGCTGTCATTACTTTAAGAGCATACCCCCACCCCACCGTTCATCAGAATTTGTGGGTGGAAACCCCGTCCCTTCCACAAGCTCAGGGAGTGTAAACTTCTTAAATCAGGTACACAGATTTACCACGGCAGCACTTCTCCATTAGCGTGCCAAAAAGTGCCTGTATTTTCCAGCGTCAACTCATCAATCCGAGCCAACAAACCTTTCACAGACTCTTCCGGCGTGATGCCACCAGATGTAAAATTCGTCATGCGCGTTTGAACTAACCCTGGATGGAGAATTGCTACCGCAATCCCACGCGGTTTGAGATCGAGAGATAGCGACTTGCCTGCCATCGACAACGCCACTTTAGACATCCGGTAGCCATAGGAACTGCCAGAAGTATTATCTGCAATTGACCCCATGCGGCTCGTCATCAAGGCGATTTTGGAGCCTGCTTTGAGAAGTGGCAATAGCGCGTGAGTCACTCGTAAAGGCCCCAGAGCATTCACCTCAAACTGCTCTCGAATGCTCTCAAAATCTAAGTCTTCCAGCGTGACGCGCTTGATAATTCCGGCATTGTTAATCAGAACATCAATCGCCGTATCACCCAGGCGATCTCGCAAAGAAGCAACCGAAGCATCAGAGGTAATATCAATCCCGTCCTCAACCCGCACCCCTAGCTGCTTCAATTCCTCAGAAGCACTGCGACAGACAGCAATCACTCGCTCTCCCCGCGCTTGCAGTTGGCGGCAATATTCGTAACCAATCCCCCGATTAGCACCCGTAACCAGATAAGTTGCCATATAAACTCCAACGTCTTAATAATCAGGATGCAAATTTAAAGAGCAAAGTTTTGTAGCAATTGAGCAAGAACGATATGCCTAGGTTACGCTGCGCGATCGTCAATTCAATTACTTTCTAGTTCCCGGTGGGGCGCGTCCAGCATCTGTTCCAATCCACTGCTTAGAATTGACTACGGAATCATTGTAGACTTTAACGAGCCAGCCAAACCCAGGACACCACACCTGAAATGCAAGAGCGGCTCAGTAACTTACTTACCTAAAGGGAAAGTTTAGGCAACTTAACGATAAAGCTTGTCCCCTTACCTTCCGCACTTTCAACCTCAATCGTCCCTTGATGCGCCTCAGTAATACTCTTTACCAAAAATAATCCTAATCCCCATCCCGTTTGATCTTCAGCAGAGGTAGTGCGCCGAAATTGTTGAAAGAGAATTGACTGAGCGTCTATAGCAATCGGATTACCTTCATTATGAATAGTTAGGCTGACCTGCGTTTCAGTTGGCTGGAGCGTCAGAGTAATTGGCGTATTAGGCTCACCATATTTCACAGCGTTAATAGCTAAATTTTCAATCACCCGCCGTATTTCTTTACGGCTGCAATAAGTCTTGATATCAGAATCAGAGACAACAACAAACCGCTCTCCATAAGCGAAGTTCAAATCCTCCACTACCTCAAAAACTAGCTTCTCTAAATCGCATTCTTCAAATTCCAGCTTTAAACTTTGCCCTGCCCGCAGCCGACTTGCATCAAGCAGATTTTGAATCATCGAATCCAGCCGATTGATCGCACCGAGCATTCTCGCCGCTACATCAACATGGGTATCTCCTCGTTCAAGCCGACGCAGAGTTAGCTGAGTTCCCATTTTCACAACATTAATAGGCCCTCTGAGATCATGAGTCAGCGTTACCATAAATAGCTCTTGAATATCTTGCAGCGTCTGTGAGAACTGAGTAGCCGCGTCATTAACTGCTTGCTCAATAGAGCCGATAATGATGTCGCGTTCTCGCACTCCTAAAGGTGCTTCTTCCTCTAAAACCTGAAAGATCACCTGACGCAGGATGTGGTACTCAAAAATCAGTTGGCTCATGGAGTAGTCAGCATAGCCCGCCCGTTCATGCCCATGCAGCTTGCCAATCCGAGTGCTTTCTATCTCGTCGCTCGCGATGCGGGCAGGTGTTCTTTCAATGCTGGTTGAGAGTTCATTTACCAGTTGCTTTAAGTACTTAGGTAGCGAATCTTGTAAGACGAGAGAGTTCTGATGCATTGAGGCATAAACTTCATCACGCGCCCGCTTCTCCCACATTTGCATAATTATTTCAGCATTTTGCCGAAGACGGTCAGAAGCAAGTCTAGACATAAATTGTAGGAGTACCACAACCCGGAAATAGTCAGCTTGAAATTACCAAATTGTAACAATATCTTAATTCAATTCCCTCAAGACTTTAAATAGCTGTGAAGCTTGTTGCCTCTGCATGGGGCAGATTCAGCCTGTCATCATACAAAGCCCCATCCATTCCTGCCTCTATCTGGGGCGAAGGGTTGCAGTGAGTGTTACCCAAGGAGCGATCGCCAGTTGCTCGCGCATCATCTCCTCATCGTTTGTTTTCTCCTTGAGAATCCGTCCTTCAAATACCACTTCCACCTGATCCGACTGGAAACACCACGGCTCAACCCATAACTGAGTTGGGTCATCATTAATAGGTGTCAACGTTAAAGTAGTTTCTCCCGTTGCCGATGGCGCTTGCTCAAGCTGCTTTGGTGCAGTTACGCCCATGCAAATGAACAGAGACAACGCATCAAAGGTGGCTACAAGCCTTCGATTCCGAGAAATTACTTCGGGCGTAACATACGGCTGATAAGCCGGATCTTTCCCTAAAGAGGCGATTAAATCCTGTTGAAATTCCTTCTCCTGTTGCAAAAATGCTTCCACAACCCGCGTCGCTTCTGGTGATTTTTTCCAGTGGGTAAAGCGTTCATATAATCCTGTTCCATGCAGCGAAACCAGCAGTGCCGCATATCGTCCCATCGGCATTGCCAGTTGTTTTGCCCCCGCCCATAATTTTGTATGCACTTCCGGTGCAACTTCCGTAAAACTATGAGGGTAGCCCGTGTCATGATTGAAGCTCGGAGCCGATTCCCACGGTATCCAACCAATGTCATGCTGTTGGGCCCCCAAGCAAACTGCTTCATAAGGAGCAACCGAACCAAACATTTCATTGCCCCAGACGTGAGCCAGTTGTCCAGAAACCCAGGCATGGGTAGGTTGAGTAATACTTATTCGATTTTCATCAATAGTGCGGTACAACATGACTGTCCCTGTTTGCACAACCCTTATGTTCAAACAATAGACCGCAGAAAGGGCAAATGCCTTCATGCTACGGGTTAGGATTTAGGAGAGCGCATTCTGATTGAAGTATGGCAAAGCAAGAAAATCCTCTTACAGGAGAAGCACTCATCAAAGAAGTCTGTCGGCGGATTCGCGTTGCCCGTAGCTACTGGGATGCTCATAATAACCCTGCCTGTAGGGGAGAGCGAGAACGTGCTTTATCCCTGTACAACACACTTACAAAAGAACAAAAAGACCAGATTCCACAACAGTTGCGGGTGTGGCTGCGCTACCGCAGTGAAAAATACTTTGGCGCACACCGAACCCCACCCAAATCAAAACGGAAATCGAAGTAGTACTTTCCTCGCATCGCTTTAATCTGTCTAAGGATAAGACCCGCCGCGATGAAGCCCGACCCGTATTTGAAAAGATGCTGGGCTATGCCAACCATCTGGGGCTTTATGCTGAGCAAACAATTTCCAGTGACGAGGCGTTAGGAAATTTTCCCCAAGCTTTTAGAAATCTGGCGTTGATTAGTGCAGCCTGGAACCTAGATAAAGCGATCTAAGCTAGAGGCTAGCAATGTGTGAAAAAAGCAAAGAATCATTGTTCAAAAGTTAATAAAATTAAATATTAACCGCTCCCTCGCAGGCAGCGCTTTGTGTCAGCAGTGAATAATAAATTAGTCTCTGTTAACTCTCAACAGAATACTGGATGCTTGGCGAGGAGTTAGACTCTCCACCTGGAAGTGGTTAAACTCAGGCTCCCCTAAGACCCAAGAATCTGCGTCGATTCATCGTGCAGAGTGTCAACAGTTTATCTAATTGACAGCATAACCTGAATTAGCGATCGCTCTTTCCAGTAGTTGCGGTTTCGGTCGCTCTTTGACTGATGCGCTGTTCAATGTCTTCTAGGGTTGCCAAGACTAAACGTTTGGCTTGCAGCTTCCAACCCCATTTTTGTAAACCGATAGCTAAAGCAGTTCCGGCGATGGTAGCGATGAAATCTAAGGGCTGTTGCATAGAAACCCCCAGTAGCAATCCTAGTCCGGCGATTCCCCAGAACGGGAGGGCGATGGTTTGTCGCTGTTTTTATACTAAATGGCCGATCGAGTTAGTTGGTATTTCGGCGAGTAATGTTTCTTTGACTTGTCGCTGTTCGGCGGCGGTGACGGATATACCTATTTTTTGGCGCAGTTTTTCTATTTTGCGGGCATCGGTGCTGTACTGGGTTAGTTCGTCTTCTGCCATCATGATTAAGCGATCGAGTTGTGCCATCTTCTGACCTCAGAAAAGGTGTGAGGTCAGATTGTAGCAGTTAGGTGGCGTGATGCGTAGGTTAGAAACCAAACCCCACGGTTTAGGGGATTAGCCGCCAGGTAAATTAGGGAGAAATCTTGAAACTGAACTTTGACAACGGGCACGAAGTTAAGGCGCGAACGCACCCGACACGGAAGCGGCTTTTCCGTCGCCTCCTCCGTGGTTTCTTGTAAAAATGCTTTGTTATCAGCTGCATATAACTCACCAAAGAGTAGTACAACTTCTACCTATTAGTACGGTATATTCAACACGCTCCCCCTTTGTCTTGGCTATAGTAGGGGAGTGCCTTGAAAAACCCTAATCCCTGTGACCAGGCAGCAAGCCGCCGACTAACGGTAGTACAAACCCTACTAGTTAGTACGGTTATCACTACCTCAAAGTGAATGGCGTCTGGATTATACTGATAAGGGTGTCTGGGAAAGACCTTGACACACTGAACCTAGACAAAAAAATAGTTTGAAAGCCAAACAAAGCATCAATCCTCGTTAAGTA
>JAHHGU010000052.1 GCA_019359765.1 Aphanothece sp. CMT-3BRIN-NPC111 | reverse complement strand
TCACCTTTTGCCGGAAGTCATCACTGTAGGGTTTAGCCATCGTGCGGGGAGCGGAAACGTTAACGTTAAGGATACTTATAGTCTATGTCCTAACTAAACTGGCTACAGCTATAATATTAGACCGCAGATGTAGCGCGAGATGCTTGCCGCAGGTTAAGTAGAGACGCGCCATGGCGCGTCTCTACTCATGAATTTTGGAAATAAATTCTTCCTTTAAGGCTTCCTTGACTAGCTGCTGTATTTCAGAGCGCGTATGTTCGTAGGCTTCCGCTGTACACCAAGGTCGCAAATATAAGATTGTACCCGCCGCTGAGATGGAGGCAACGTGACAAGTTGTTTTTGGGTTATTGAGAACTAGGGGATGGGGTTGAACCAGAGATAAGAGCAAAGTAATAGTTGGTTCAATCGGGCGATCGCCTATATCAATCTCCAAATCAACCCGCCGTGTTCCCAGTGCCGTGGTGTTTTTTAGGATGCCACTAAAAAGATTGTTGTTCGGTACTGTAATTCTCACGTTGTCTGGCGTTACCAGCGTCGTCGAGAAAATGCCAATACTATCCACAATACCGGCAACACCCGCCCCTTCAATGAAATCCCCCACCTCAAACGGGCGGAAGTTAATCAGCATTACGCCAGCAGCAAAGTGGGATAGGGTACTCTGCAAAGCCAAACCCACTGCCAAACCAGCAGCACCTACTATCGCGACCACACTCGTGGCCTGAATCCCTAACGTATTTAGGAAAGCAACTATCCCAACCACTAACGTCAGGATCTCAGCAGCCTGAATCAAGAACTTACGCAGGGTTGGCTCTACAGGACGAAAGGCTCGACTACTGGCACGACCCACCAAGCCAATTGAGAGGCGAGTGAGTAGTAAAATACCTAGTGCCCAAAGAATTTTAGGTACAACATCAAAGGCTAAATCGACCAGCTTTGTCCAAAACGCCAGCCCTAAGTCAGTTGACTGTCGCAGGGAGTCTCCGGCTATTGCCAAAACAGGCAAATTTGCTGGCAACAAGATCAGTTCATGCATATGCAAATCTCTTTAGGGGCAGGGGGAGCTGGGGGAGCTGGGGAAGCTGGGGGAGTACTTGTAGCTGTGCAAAAAAAGAATGGTATAACTAGGGACGCCGGGAGTGGACAAGATTTTTCCCAATTCCTAATTCCCAATCCCAAAAACATTCATATCTAATCACTATGCGTAATTCCTAATTTTGAGTTTCTAGAGGTGGGTTTAGTAGAGCAATTTTACCTCTGGCAGATAACTTTTTCTTCAAAACGCCCTGACACACTTTTAAGTTGAAAAACCCTAACTTCAGAACTTAAAACTCAACATTTCCTCAAGGATGCTAACCAATTGCCACGCGGGGTAGGCGATGCTTGAAGCCACACAAAATTTCCCAGGAAATCGTTCCCAAAGCTGCCGCCCAGTCATCTGCTCGAATCTCCATGTCTCCGTCTTGCCCCAACACTGTGACTACTTCACCTGTCTGCACATCCGGTATGCCACTTACATCCAGCATCAGCTGATCCATCGTAATCGCTCCCACCTGCGGCACCATCTGACCTCGGATTAAAACCTTCATTTTATTGGAGAGGTTGCGGGGAATGCCATCGGCGTAGCCAATGCCGACAACGGCAAGACGCATATCTTGACTAGCTATGAATTTGTAACCATAGCTGACGCCGCTGCCAGCAGCAATAGTTTTTACTTGTGTAACTCGTGCCTTCACTTGTAAGGCTGGCTTGAGGTCAATCGCTGGTTTCAGATGGGCGGCTGGGTAGAGACCATATAGGGCTAAACCCACACGCACCATGTCGTAGTGCAAAGCTGGGTCGGTCAATGTTGCAGCTGAGTTGGCAAAGTGCAGGCGGGGCGAGTTCATGCCCTTTGCATAGACACTTGTAGAGTAGCCTGTGTCTAAGGAAAGTAAGAAACGTATCGCCTCCTGAAATCGCTCTTGCTGTTGTCTCATGCAACTGGGGTCAGGATCATCTGCGGTTGCCAGGTGGGAATAGATACTGGCAATTTGCAGGTTAGGCAAGCTATGTACTAGCTGTACAAACTCAGCCGCGTTCTGCCAGGGGGTTCCCAACCGCGACATACCCGTGTCCAGTTTCAGATGCACCGGCAGCTTTTGCTCCTGCTTGCCCAAAGTTTCGGCAAAGATTAGGGCTTGCTGGGGCGTACACAAAGTTGGCTGCAATTTCCAATGTGCGATCGCCCGGATCTGATTTGGAGTATTGACCGCCCCTAAAATCAACACTGGTGCCTCAATACCTGCTTCTCGCAGTTCAATGCCCTCCGGCACCGTGGCAACGCCTAGCCAGCTTGCACCAGCGCCCAAAACTGTCTTGGCTACAATACAGGCACCATGACCATAGGCATCAGCCTTTACTACCGCCATCAGTGCCGTCTGCGGCGATAAAAGGCGCTTGATCTGCTGTACATTATCAGCCAAAGCCTTTAAATCAATTTCCACCCAGGCGCGATCGCACTGCATCTGCAAAATATTGGGGCATTCCCAGGGAGCCGCTCCTACAGGGGTTTCCGCTGCCTCAAGCATTCTGATTCACTCCTCCACTTAACACAACTTAAAAATTAAGTTCTTCTTATTTATAGGCATCGCTTAATAAAGATTAACCAGACAGTGTATCGCGAGAGCGGCATTTGTACGAGCTGATATATAGCGAATGAAAAGCTCTCATTGTATCGAGTATGGGGGCGTCATCCAGGTCAAAGACAAGGGGAATATGACAAATTGTATATACCCAGGGGGAAAAATTTATTAACTAGTAATTCAATCGCCCGCCACCATTTACCTGCCAGAGCCTGACAGAGCCTAGGTTAGCTGTGTTACCATCTTTTACAAGATTCTCTTAATTGCGATCGCAAATGAGCAAGGTTCTGGTGTTAAACGCCTCCTACGAACCACTCAACATCACCAGCTGGCGGCGAGCGGTTGTCTTGTTGCTCAAAGGCAAAGCAGAGCATGTGGAACACAACGGCAAATACCTCTATGCAGAGTTTCCACTACCCACAGTTATCCGACTGCGTCACTATGTCCGGGTTCCTTATAAGGAAATTCCGCTTACCCGTCGCAATATCCTCCACCGTGACGGTCACTCCTGTCAATACTGCGGTTACACGGGTGACGACTTAACCCTCGACCATGTGCTTCCTCGTTCTCGTGGTGGCGGTGATTATTGGGAAAATCTTGTCACGGCTTGCGTGCGCTGCAACGTCAAGAAAGGAAACCGTACTCCCAAAGAAGCCAATATGATGTTGTCTCATCAACCTCGCAAGCCCTACAGCAGCCTGCACTTTGAAGTAGCCAAATACCTTAAGAGTGGAGCGCATCAAGAGTGGCGAAAATACGTCATTGGGGTTTAAATCCCCTGCTGTCATATATAAATTAACGCAGGAGTTTTTTGCAACTTGAGCAGCGAGGTTGATACTGGAAAACCCAACTTGGGAAACTGTGTCGCTTGCCGATGGTTTTGCGAAGATGGTAGTGTGTGGAGCACAAAATTTATAGAATCAGGTTAGCCAGGTAAGAGGATTGACAAACTTCTCTAGCAGCATCCCCTGAGTTTAGTTATCGGCTCTATCAGACCCTAATACACACAATCCTCTATGACCTCGAATTCGCTCAAGCGTATTAATGTTAATGGTTCGTATTTAGCAGCAGAGCCTACGGATGTATACTCTGGCACTGAAGCTCCATCTTTGGTTGAAGCTAAAGAGATGGAAGCACCGATAATAAACTCCAGGGGGGGAGGCGGTAACTATCAGGGTCAATCAGAGCCAGAGTCATTGCTGAAGCTGAAGGCGGAGGCGCTACAGCAGACTTTAGAGCGCCATCGGGGCGATCGCCAACTGGTGCTGCTGCAAGACTTCCCCGATCCTGATGCCCTCTCCAGCGCCTGGGCGTATGAACTAATTGCCAAACAGTACAATATTCAGTGCGAGATTGTGTATGCTGGCACTCTCAGCCACCAGGAAAATATAGCACTCGTTAAACTTACAGGTTTACCAGCAAAACGCTGGGCTGTTCAGAACCTCAAAGACAAAGATTTATCTGTCTATCAAGGCTGTGTTCTCATTGATAACCAAGGCACTACCTGCCAATTACTCCCCTTCGTGCAGCAGGCTAAAATCCCGATCACAGTTGTCATTGACCATCACAGTACCCAGCAGGATTTCCAGCCGGAATTTGCCGATATTCGCCCTTCTACGCGAGCAACCGCGACGATGTTAACCCAATACCTCCAGGCAGGGTTACTTAAGCTAGATAGCAGCATCAGCGATCATATTAAGTGCGCCACGGCATTGATGCATGGGCTGCGCTCAGATACCAACAGACTTATGCAGGCACAGGAAGAGGATTTTCTCGTCGCCGGATATCTAAGTCGGTTTTATGATGCCCAACTGCTAAATGCCGTGTTGCAAGCGTATCGCTCTAAGCGGGTAATGGATGTGATCGAGCGATCGCTAACCAATCGCCTCGTGCAAAATAACTTCTCCATTGCTGGTGTTGGCTACTTACGCTACGATGACCGGGATGCCATTCCCCAAGCGGCTGACTTTCTAGTTACAGAAGAAAACGTCCATACAGCAGTTGTTTACGGGATTGTCCACGACGAAGACGACGAATTTGAAGTCGTGATTGGCTCCCTGAGAACCACCAAGCTTACCCTTGATCCTGACGAGTTCATAAAAGAAGCCTTTGGTCAAGATAGGCAAGGACGTTTTTTTGGCGGTGGTCGCTTGATGGCTGGCGGCTTTGAAATCCCTATGGGGTTCTTGTGCGGCTTTAACGAAAACTCAGAGTTTGCCAAGATGAAATGGGAGGTTTTCGATACCCAGATTAAGCAAAAGCTTCTCAGGTTGGTCAACCCTAAAGACAACCTCCTGCATTCTGAGGAGAGGCGCTAATTAGAATTTTAGATTTTGGATTTTGGATTCTTAAATCTGGTTGAAAAGTCTTTTTAGCGGAAAGAAAAGTTGTTAGTCACTGAACTGTATCTAATTCGTCACGGAATTGCCGCAGATAGGAACAACTATGGCAATGACGAGGAGCGTCCGCTCACAGATAAAGGGCGTCGAAAAACTAAAAAAGTGGCTCATCGGCTACATAAGTTGGGGAAGCAGTTTGACTTGATCTTAACCAGCCCCTTAGTGCGATCACGCCAAACTGCGGAAATTCTCCAAGCCGCCGGGCTAAGTTCTCAGATCAAAGAATCTCCCTGGCTTGCTCCCGACGGCAACATCTATTCTTGGCTAGGCTGGCTAGAGAAATGGCGTTATGACAACGGCCGCAGGCTCCACATTCCCTCCTACAATAGGGGAGCTGGGAAAGGGGCAGCTTTTATGCAGTTAGCACTTGTGGGTCATCAACCAGACTTAGGTAATTGGGCAGAAATCTTAGTTTGGGGCGATGCCAAAGAAAAGCTGGTTCTGAAAAAAGCCGGAGTTATCGGGTTGAGTCTTCCGGAAATAGGAACGCCGCTGGGCAAGAGCCAGCTGTTTTTGCTGACTGCTCCGTCTTGGTTGCTTTGATACCCATAAATATATTTGTTGTAAAACCGAAGACTACTAAATCGGTTTCTGGTACATTACCTTGAGAATGTTTCCCTCATGCAATCGGTAGTAACATGACTGTCTGCGAGTACAAACCAGGTTTAGAAGGCATTCCAGCTGCTGAATCCAGTATCAGCTATGTTGATGGGCAGCAAGGCATTCTGGAGTATCGAGGTATACGCATTGAAGAACTCGCGGAAACAAGTACCTTCCTGGAAACCTCGTATTTGTTGATCTGGGGTACACTGCCGACCACGGACGAACTCACAAAATTTGAGGATGAAATTCGCTTCCATCGGCGGATTAAATATCGCATCCGGGACATGATGAAATGTTTTCCGGAAACAGGTCATCCGATGGATGCTCTACAAGCCTCTGCTGCCGCCTTGGGCTTGTTTTACTCCCGCCGCGCTCTAGATAACCCAGCTTACATTCGGGAAGCTGTAGTGCGGCTGTTGGCTAAAATCCCGACGATGGTAGCAGCGTTTGAGCTGATGCGTAAAGGCAATGACCCAGTGCGCCCTCGCGATGACTTGGGCTACGCTGCCAACTTTTTGTATATGCTCACAGAGCGGGAACCCGATCCTCTGGCGGCTCGGATATTTGATATTTGTTTGACGCTTCATGCCGAGCATACAATGAATGCTTCTACGTTCTCAGCCAGGGTAACAGCTTCTACGCTGACCGATCCTTATGCTGTGGTAGCGTCAGCGGTGGGAACCCTTGCGGGACCATTGCATGGGGGAGCAAATGAAGAAGTAATTACGATGTTGGAAGAAATTGGCTCGGTGGAAAATGTCCGCCCTTGGCTGGAGAATTGCCTGGAACGGAAATCCAAAATCATGGGTTTTGGTCACCGCGTTTATAAAGTGAAAGATCCGCGAGCGACGATTCTTCAGAACTTGGCAGAACAGCTGTTTGAAAAGTTTGGTCATGACAAGTATTACGACATTGCCCTGGAGTTGGAACGGGCGGTAGAGGAGAAACTAGCTCACAAAGGGATTTATCCCAACGTCGATTACTATTCCGGTCTGGTATATCGGAAAATGGGTATTCCGACGGACTTGTTTACACCAGTATTTGCGATCGCCCGTGTAGCAGGTTGGTTAGCTCACTGGAAAGAACAACTGGGAGAAAACCGCATCTTCCGGCCGACGCAAATTTACACTGGTTCTCACAATGCCCCCTGTATTCCTATAGAAGAACGCTAGACCCCATTAGGAAAGGAAAAGCGAGAGCCGCATTCAGGGGCGATCGCCCTTCCCAACAAAGTTAAAGCGGGAGTAAGCGATCGCTTTTATTTGACACAAGTTAAGGTATTTGCAGAATTATTAGGGCGATCGTCACAATAAGTTAAATAGGGAAAAGGAGAAGCGCACCCTCCCCTTGAATTCGGGGAGGGTTGGGGAGGGGTGTACTCCATTTAGATGCAAAGTGCTGTATTTATAGATGTGAGGTAAAGAGGCAAGCTCGCGCGATCGCACCCTTAACGTAGATGAAGCATTTCCCCGACTGCTATTGTCAGGCAAGCGTCCGGTGTGTGGTGGGTTGCGCCCCAGGAAACCCTAACCATAGTATAAGTAGAATTTCTCATCGGCAACGCTGGGCTGAAGACCAACAACGATATACTAAGCAGTGGAGTTGTAAAAAAATCTTCACAATAGATATTGATTCGATCGCGCCAGTCTCGAATCACCCAACTTAATTACTTCGATCGGGAAAAATGAACCCAGGCATTGACCTACAAGGAACTTTTATCAAATCGCTCATGGATTTGGGCATCCCTGCGGGTGCCGCCAAAGCCATTTGGATGCCGCTGCCAATGTTCCTGATGATTATTGGTGCCACCGTGGGCGTCTTAGTCGTCGTCTGGCTGGAGCGGAAGATTTCTGCCGCTGCCCAGCAGCGGATTGGTCCAGAATTTGCCGGACCACTGGGCGTTTTACAACCAGTAGCAGATGGTCTGAAGCTGGTTTTCAAAGAAGACATTGTCCCAGCCAAGTCCGACCCATTACTGTTCACACTTGGACCAATTCTGGTCGTCATTCCCGTGTTCCTGTCCTACCTGATTGTGCCGTTTGGACAGAACTTAGTGATTACCGACTTAAACGTCGGCATCTTTTTATGGATTGCCCTTTCTAGCATTGCACCAATTGGGTTGCTGATGTCCGGCTATGCCTCCAATAATAAATACTCCCTCCTGGGAGGACTAAGGGCGGCGGCTCAATCTATAAGTTACGAAATTCCCTTGGCGTTGTCGGTGCTGGCGATCGTCATGATGTCCAATAGCCTCAGCACCATTGACATCGTAGAACAGCAATCAGCCTACGGTATTCTCAGCTGGAACATCTGGCGACAGCCAGCCGGTTTCCTGATCTTTTGGATTGCTGCCCTGGCAGAATGCGAACGTCTCCCCTTTGACCTTCCCGAAGCTGAAGAAGAACTGGTGGCTGGTTACCAAACCGAATATTCTGGCATGAAATTCGGCCTGTTCTACATCGGTTCCTATGTTAACCTCGTTCTCTCCTCCCTGCTTTTTGCCGTATTGTATCTAGGCGGCTGGGAGTCTCCTCTTCCTATCGAACTTTTAGGCGGCTGGTTGGGAGTCAATGAAACGAGTTCCTGGTTGCAAGTCATTGATGCGGCGCTGGGAATTAGTATGACTGTGCTCAAAGCATACTTCTTAGTTTTTTTGGCAGTGTTGCTGCGCTGGACTCTACCTCGCGTCCGCATTGACCAATTGCTAAATCTAGGTTGGAAGTTTTTGTTGCCAGTAGGTCTAGTGAACCTGCTATTAACCGCAGCTTTGAAGTTAGCCTTTCCCTTTGCCTTTGGCGGCTAAATTAGTTTTGAGTTTTGAGTTTTGAGTTTTGAATTACTTAAGACTCAGGACTAAAAAGCTGAGCCTAGTGCTGATAGCTTAAGCATGAGAGAGACACCATGATCAAGTTCCTGAAACAAGTTGGCGATTACGCTAAAGAAACTGTTCAATCGGCTCGCTACATTGGTCAGGGGTTATCTGTTACCTTCGACCATATGCGGCGGCGTCCGGTTACGGTGCAGTATCCCTACGAAAAATTAATTCCTTCCGAGCGCTTTCGGGGTCGGATTCACTTTGAATTTGACAAGTGCATTTCCTGCGAAGTTTGTGTTCGGGTATGTCCCATCAACCTGCCAGTAGTAGATTGGGAATTTGACAAAGCCAGCAAGAAGAAAAAGCTCAAGCACTATAGCATTGATTTCGGTGTTTGTATCTTTTGCGGCAACTGTGTGGAATACTGCCCAACAAACTGTCTATCTATGACAGAAGAATACGAGCTTTCCACCTACGACCGTCACCAATTGAATTTTGACAACGTAGCGATGGGCCGTCTTCCATACAAAGTAACGGATGATCCGATGGTGACACCGCTGCGAGAACTGGTGTACCTGCCGAAGGGTGTCACAGACCCCCACGACTTGCCACCAGGATCACCTCGCGCTGGTGCCCGCCCAGAGGAAATTCTGGAGCAGATGGAAAAATAAGTTGTTTAGTGGTTAATGGTTAATGGTTAGTAGGGGCACGCCAGTGCCGTGATCCTACACTCCTACTAACTACTAACCACTAACTACTAATTATTAGCAAAGGAAAAAAAATTGTGAATCTAGCGGAAGGGGTTCAGATTGTTTCATTTGGTCTGCTGTCAGTAATGATGATTGGGGCAGCTTTAGGTGTCGTGTTGTTCACCAACATCGTCTACTCTGCCTTTTTACTCGGCGGTGTCTTTATCAGCATTGCTGGTCTGTACATTTTGCTGAATGCTGACTTTGTGGCAGCAGCGCAAGTGCTGATTTACGTTGGGGCTGTTAACGTGCTGATTTTGTTTGCCATCATGCTGGTGAACAAGCGGGAGGATTTTAAGCCACTTCGCAATCGTTGGATTCGTCAGGGGTCAACAGCTTTAGTCTGTGCAGGTCTATTTACGCTCTTAAGTACAATGGTTTTGGCGACGCCGTGGTCTTTATCTACGGCCCCAGCTTCTGCTGAGAGTTCCATTGTGACGATTGCTCAGCATTTCTTCACTGACTTTTTGCTACCTTTTGAGTTGGCGTCTGTGCTGTTGTTGATGGCAATGGTAGGTGCGATCGTCCTGGCACGTCGAGAGTATATTCCAGAGGAGATACTGCCTGAGCTAACTCAGCCAGCGAATTTGACTTTACCAGAACGCCCGCGCGAACTTTTAACAGTAGGGAGTGCTGGCAAGGGCGATAACTTGCTAAACAACACGCCTAGCGATCGCACTCAACAACCCATAGATACTAATACATAGAGAAGAAGAAAACTTATGCACCTGCAACTCCAGTATTTCCTACTGTTAGCCGCTGCCCTTTTCTGCATTGGCATTTATGGATTGATTACCAGCCGCAACGCTGTAAGAGTGCTGATGTCGATTGAGTTGCTGCTTAATGCAGTTAACCTCAATTTAATGGGGTTTTCCAATTACCTAGACCCTCAAGGAATTAAAGGTCAGGTTTTTGCTGTGTTTGTGATTACCATAGCAGCGTCTGAGGCAGCAGTGGGTTTGGCGATTGTACTTTCGATTTATCGCAACCGCGATACCGTAGACATGGAGCAGTTTAATTTGCTCAAGTGGTAGCTATTAGCTTTGAGACCAGGCCAGAATGGGTGATTATCCAGCGTACAGATGCTCCTCTAGCGTCTGGTGGAGTTTAGAGCACAATTCCTGGCAAAACTACGTTTTGTTGGGGCATTTGAAGCGAGGTTAAATCAAAGATGAATTGGAAAATTTCTTGTTTAATGGCTAGTCTGTGCTTCACTCTTGGCCTGGTTTCCTGTTCCAACAATACTACTAGTCAGAATCGAGTTTATCGCACTACAACCCCTGCTATTAGTAACAACCCTAGTAATACTTCAGGATTATCTAATGGCTCTGGATTATCGACCAACGATCTAGGGTCTGGATTAACCATCTATAGCGCTGACCCAAAGTCTTCCAACTATGGCGTAAGGTCTATTTTATCTCCTAAAGGCGGGGGTATAGGAGACTCCAACTCTGGTGTTGGTTCTAAATTATCCACTAATGCTGTCGGTTCTAAATTATCTACTAATGGTGTGAGTTCTCGATTATCTCCCAATGGCATCGGCTCTGGATTACTCACTAATGGTGTGAGTTCTCGATTATCTCCCAATGGCATCGGCTCTGGATTAACCACTAATGGTGTGAGTTCTCGATTATCTCCCAATAATGTTAAGTCTAGATTACCCACTAATGGTGTGAGTTCTCGATTATCTCCCAATAATGTCGGGTCTGGATTAACCACTAATGGCGCGAGTTCTCGATTATCTCCCAATAATGTTGAGTCTGGATTAACCAGCCAACCTGGAGCCTCTAGATTGTCCGTTAATGGTGAGGGATCTGAAGTATCCCCTAAAGGCGGGAGTTCTGAATTACCTACCAAAGATATAAATTCTGAATCCACCAATCAGGCGAGTTCTGGATTCTATAGCCAACCTGTAGGCTCTAGAGCGTATGTCAATCGTGGAGGTTCTAATTTATCCACTAATAGCGCGGGAGCTGGATTATCTACTAATGGCATGAGAGCTGGATTACCTACCAATCAGGCGAGTTCTGGATTCTACCGCCAACCTGTAGGCTCTAGATTGTACGTTAATCGTGGAGGTTCTGATTTATCCACTAATAACGCGGGATCTGGATTATCTACCAACAATCTAAACTCTAGAGATTCTTCCGCCCCGTCAAGGTAACTTATACCAATTTTATCTAACCTATTGGTATAGCAAGTAGAGAATCGACCTCACCGCCATCCACGGATAGTAGAAACGCCCTGGCAGGGCGTCTCTGAATAATTGCTATAGATGGAATTCTCGCCAAGCGAAGCACCTCGTCCACAATGGGCTAAACTTCCTGGACTCAACTTGCCCGAAGTTCTTAGTGTTAGATGCTCAAGCGTCTTTCAACTAGCTTCTCAGGCGTATATTCCGGAACTTCCTGCTGTATTAGCGATCGTCGTAGCACAAAACAGCCCACAAGTGGCGAGGGTTTGAATCCAAACAAAGATAATAAATAGTAAAATGTAAATCATGCCTGAACGTGCCTATCGCTATCGTTTTTACCCAACACAGGAACAAGAACAACTCTTGCGCCGCACGTTGGGTTGTGTGCGATTGGTGTATAACAAAGCACTGCAAACTAGAACCGATGCTTGGTACAAACGTCAGGAGCGAATTGGTTATAACCAAACCTCTGCAATGCTTACCCAATGGAAAAAACAGCAAGAGCTGCAATTTCTTGATGGTTTCCCAGCACTAAGCGCTGTGGAAAGTGCGGTCACATTGTCGAGCAGTTGCCGCTTGATGTTAGAGAATGGGCTTGCCCCAAATGTGGGACGCACCATGACCAAGACATCAACGCAGTGCAAAACATCTTGGCGGCAGGGCTTGCCGTGACAGTCTGTGGAGCGAACATCAGGTCTGATAGGGTACAGACGCGCCATGGCGCGTCTGTACAAAGGCAGTTGCGAAATACCTGTAAGGGAAAGAAGCAGAAACCCAAATCGTGAGGTTTGGGAATCTCCCGCTGTAGTCAACTAGACGATTCGGGAGAGGATGTCAAAAAAGAAATGCGATCGCCAATTCAACGTAGCCTTCAAGCGCGTCTTTGCAGGAGAATCACTATGGGGATGACCCTTACCGAGAAAATTTTGGCTAGAGCCGCCGGTCGGTCTGTTGTCGAACCGGGGGACAATATTTGGGTCAATGCTGACCTATTGATGACTCATGATGTCTGTGGTCCTGGTACAATCGGTGTCTTCAAAAGAGAGTTTGGCTCTGATGCCAAAGTTTGGGACTCTGAAAAAATTGTCTTGATTCCCGACCATTACATCTTCACCGCTGACGAACGCGCTAACCGCAACGTTGATATCCTGCGCGAGTTTGCCCAAGAGCAAGGCATCAAATACTTTTACGACATCACCGACCGAGCCAACTTTAAAGCCAACCCAGACTATAAAGGCGTTTGCCACATCGCCTTGGCACAAGAAGGTCACACCCGTCCCGGCGAAGTGCTGTTTGGCACCGATTCCCACACCTGTAATGCTGGGGCCTTCGGTCAGTTTGCTACCGGCATTGGCAATTCCGATGCTGGGTTCATCATGGGTACTGGCAAGCTGCTGATTAAAGTACCAGCAACAATGCGCTTTGTCTTTGATGGCGAGATACCCAATTACCTGTTAGCGAAAGACCTGATTCTGCAAATTATTGGGGATATCGGTGTTGCCGGTGCCACCTATCGGGCAATGGAATTTGCTGGTAGCACCATCGAGCATCTAACGATGGAAGATAGGATGACGCTGTGCAATATGGCGATTGAGGCTGGAGGGAAAAATGGCACAGTGGCACCAGATGAAACTACATTTGAGTATGTTCGCGCTCGGACTAACAAGCCGTTTGAGCCAGTTTATACAGATGCCGATGCCCATTTCTATTCAGATAGGCACTACGATGTCTCTAAATTAGAGCCAGTCGTTGCCAAGCCGCATTCGCCAGATAACCGCGCTCTAGCACGGGAATGCCGCGATGTCAAGATTGACCGCGTGTATATCGGTTCCTGCACTGGCGGTAAAACCTCAGACTTTATGTATGCTGCCCGTATCCTCAAGGGGGGTCAGGTAAAGGTTCCTACTTACCTTGTGCCAGCGACTCAGAAAGTCTACGAAGATTTGTTTACCCAGAAGTACGAAGGGCAAACTTTGTCGGAGATTTTCTTGGATGCTGGTTGTATTGAGCCAGCTGCACCTTCCTGCGCTGCTTGTCTGGGCGGGCCGAAGGATACTTTCGGGCGTCTGAATGAACCAGAAATCTGTGTTTCTACTACTAATCGCAATTTCCCCGGTCGTATGGGGAATAAAGAGGCTGGGATTTATCTGGCATCCCCTTACACAGCTGCGGCCTCGGCATTGACTGGGTACGTCACCGACCCCCGCGAGTTCCTTCGCTAAATCCTGTTTTTAGGGTGTGGGTCTTTCCCACACCCAGGTAAAATTGGGCATTCATATCATGTCCGCTTAAACAATTACGATATGCGTAGGTTGGGTTGAGGCACGTAGGCGTAGCCTGATCGCAGAGTAACCCAACCTACAATTTATAACTAAATAGATAACCAGCCAAAGCCTTTTTTGCGCCTCCCCGCTATAAAATGAATGTACACAACTCTGTACACTCTCCCCATGCTATCTTACCAAATTACATCTCCAACCGATGCCAGAAATAGCTTCTTTAAGTTATTAGACCAAGTGGCACAAGACCATCAGGTTTTCATAGTCAACCGTCGTGATGGTGAGAATGTCGCACTGATTTCAGAGTCGGATCTTAATAGCCTACTGGAGACAGTTTATCTATTGCGCTCTCCTGCCAATGCTCAACGGTTACTCGCTGCCATTGAGGAATCTAAGTCAGGAAAAATTCAACCGCAGACGATAGAAGAATTAAAGCAGGAGTTAGGGGTTGGGCAAAAAGAAGAGTCAGAAGACTCAAAATGATGAAATTCAGCCATTGGTACAGCGCCACCCTGGCTTTAGTTCACAGTTCAAAGAAGATTTAGCCTGGTGGTTCAAAACCGATTTTAAGAAAGCATCAAAAATATTAGATCTCGTCACAGCAATCATGCAAGATCCTTTTGAGGGAATTGGCAAACCAGAACCTTTAAAGTATATGGAGGCAGACATTTGGTCGCGGCGGATTGACTGGGAACATCGGCTGGTCTATAGAGTTGGAAGCCATCAGATTGACTTTCTCTCTTGTCGCTTTCACTATGAGTAGCGATAATGCTGAAAGGAAAAAACTCATCAAAACAAAAATGTTTTGACGCTCGGAGTATTTTACTTGACAATAAATATTTATATTGACATTATTTTCAACCTTTTTTTATCAAAATCAGCCTTAGCGGTTCTAAACTAATTTGCCAAGGGAAAGGTCGATCTTTAAGGACTGCCCACTTCTCTTTAAATACTTCTGCTTGTAGGTGATAGTCTTTGGAATTGGTGGGAGGATTGTGCAGCTTCAGATAAAGAGTCATGCGGTGAGGTGTCTCGCTAGTTTGGACAACCCAGCAGGGAAAGGTATTTTCCTGGTTTGGGTCGAGGGAAAAACTTAGCTGATGGGCGCGGATTCCTACATAAGCAAGATTGTCTGGAAGCGGTTCAATGACGCGGAGGGTACAACCCCAGTCTGAAGCTTGCACCAGGGTTGGTGAAACAGCTTGGGCACGAGAGAAGTTTTTGCAACCTGTAAGCTGGGCGACGGTGAAAGTACCAGGTCGCTCGAAGATGTTTTCTTTGGCACCGCAGGTGATCGCTCTTCCTTCTGAAAGCACCAAAAGGTTTTTACAAACTCGATAAGCTTCTTCCAGGTTGTGAGTTACGAATAAGCTAACTCCCTGGTAAGTGCCAAGAATCTCAATTAGCTGCTTTTCTAACTGACTGCGTAGGTGAGTGTCTAGGGCGGAAAATGGCTCATCCAAGAGCAGAACTTCTGGCTCAATAGCTAAAGCCCTCGCCAATGCCACCCGCTGCTGCTGACCACCAGAGAGTTCGCAAGGATAGCGATTTGCCAACCCTTGTAACTGCACTGCTGCCATTTGTGCTTCTACCCGCCTGTTTCGTTCTGCCTTGGGCATTCCTCGTAGGCCAAAGGCAATGTTTTGGGCTACCGTCAGGTGAGGGAAAAGGGCGTAGTTTTGAAACAGAAAACCAATCCGGCGCTTGTGGCTGGGTTGGTTGATGCCTTGTTTTGAGTCAAAGAGAACGCGCCCGTTGAGGACAATGCGACCTTTAGTAGGTGTTTCCAGCCCAGCAATGCAGCGCAGAATCATACTTTTACCAGCACCGGAAGCACCCAGCAATCCCAAAGTGTCTTTACCTGTGGTCAAGGCGACTGAGAGCGAAAAGCCTCTTAGTTGCTTTTGGATGTCTACTACCAGGCTCGAGTTGGGATTGTCGCGAGTAAGCGATAATTTTAAGTTTCCTGCGCCTGCTTTATCTGTGTTCGCCTCGTTAGAGCCAGCAGCAACGGGCAACCGATATGCAAGCCAGAAATTAACGCTGGCGATCGCAATTATGGACATCGCTAAGATTATCAACACCCAGATAAAGGCTTGCCCCATATCTCCCGCTTCCACAGCAAAATAGATCGCAAGGGGGATGGTTTGCGTTTGTCCTGGAATATTACCCGCCAGCATGAGAGTGGCACCAAACTCACCCAAAGCACGGGCGAACGCTAGCAGGGTTCCAGCTACAATTCCAGGCTTTGCTAGTGGCAGAGTGACTCGCCAAAAGGTTGTCCATTCAGAAGCCCCCAACGTCCGTGCTGCCCAGAGGAGATTAACATCAATTTGTGCAAATGCTCCTAATGCCGTTTTGTACATCAGGGGGAAAGCCACCACCGTTGCCGCGATCGCTGTAGCGGGCCAGGAAAAGATAATGCTTGCCCCTACTCGTAGCAGTAGCTGTCCTATAGGACTATTGTTGCCAAATAACAATAGCAACAAGAAACCCACCACTGTTGGCGGTAAAACAAGAGGAGAGATCAAGAGTGCTTCAATCAATTCCTTGCCTTTACCGCGATATCCAAGCATCCATCGGGCTGCTGCAATCCCTAGAAAGAAGGCGATGAATGTAGCAGTGAAAGCGGTTTTTAGGGAAATCCATAAGGGGGACAGATCCAAGTTCATTTAATTTCGGATACAAGGTCTTACCAATTTTGGATACAAAGATTTTAAAGCTGTAACCCTCAATCACAAGTCTAGAATAGACTTTCTACATGAATACTAATTTTCAGCTTTTTTACCGCAGATGAATGCAGATGGACGCAAATTAACGCAGATAATTTGGAAATTTCATGATTAATGGGAGGATATTTTTTTGATTTGTGCAAGAGTTTTAATCTATAGTGTTTGCTATAATAAAAGAGTGATAATCGATTTTTTCCTATGCACCCTTTAGTCGTTATAACTACTAAAAGCTAATGGCTATATTATATAAAATAATCTTAACTAGCTATTCTAAAACCATACTTTTTAAACACTCTTTTTGCTGTATCACTAGATAAAAACTGAACAAAATCTCTAGCAGTAGCAGCATTTTGGCTGCGTTTTAGCACCACCACCGGATAAACAATAGGCGAATGTAAATTTTCCGCGGCTGTCGCCGCAACTTGGACTCGGTTAGATTGTTTAGCATCTGTTGCGTAAACGATACCAGCGTTCACATTTCCCGTTTCGACGTAAGTTAAAACCTGACGGACATTGTTGCCGTAAATTAATTTTGGTTTAACTTGGTTTAAAATTTTGATATTCCTCAGTAATTCCTGGGCGTATTCTCCCGCGGGAACGCTTTTTGGTTCCCCAATAGCGATTCGCTGCACTTGCGGGCGAGCCAATTCTGTGAAATTTGATAAAGAAATAGCATTTTTGGGTGTAATCAATACCAAGCGGTTAGTTAACAAGTTTTTTCTTGTCTCTGAAATCAATAATTTTTTTTGCTGCAACGTATCCATTTGTTTAGCAGCAGCAGAAATAAAAATATCAACTGGTGCGCCCTGTTCAATTTGTTGCTCAAGAGAACCAGAAGCACCAAAGTTATAAGTGACGGTAACATTTTGATGCTGTTGTCGGTAGAGTGACTTGATCTCTTGCAAAGCACCAGTCAAACTAATGGCTGCGGAAACCGTCAAGTTAGCTGATACAGCCTGTTTTTCCACTATCGGGGCATTTGGTGTGTTTTGACAGGCACCTATTGTCAAAACAATAGCTATATTTAGCAAACTAATGTATGGAAAAAAGGTTGTTATTTTCATATAAATAAGCAAATGTATATCATTAGCAATAATTTAGTAATTAGTAAATTATATTTATCATCACTAGCTAATTATTGAAATTTTATATTTATTTTGTTTCTTCGCGCTCTTAATTTTTTGCCTTTTATTAAAAAAAAAGTAAGCGCAATTCCAATACTATTGCTTTAGTAGTCAATGGTCTACCCCGAATAAATGCCCCATCAGCTATGTTTATTTATGCCCACCTGCTTATTAATTGATTAGTCGTGAGTAACACCGCAGTTATTGTAATCCGTAATGCGTTGATTTTGGGTAATAAGTTATCAGCGAGCGGTCATCACCTATGCGACTATCTGTATCAAACCTTACCGAACTGCCCTGTTAAATCCGTTATGGTCATTTAATCTAAAAGTATGCTTTAGCCTACATAAAATATGCGGATCGAGCAGTTGCAAGCGTTTCTATTTGTCGCTGAAACCGGCAGCTTTCAGCAAGCGGCGAGAAAATGTGGAGTCACCCAGTCCACAATCAGCCGCCAAATTCAGGCGCTGGAAGCAGAAATGGGTTTGTCACTGTTTCATCGCACGACGCAGGCAAAGCTGACACTGGCAGGGGAACGATTTTTGCCTCGCGCCCGGAAAATATGCCAGGAGTGGCACAGCGCAACTCAAGAGTTAGCGGATTTGTTGGCAGGAAAGCAGCCAGAACTGTGTGTGGCGGCGATTCACTCGGTATGTTCCCACTACTTGCCGCCAGTATTGCAGCAATTTTGTCGCGACTACCCAGACGTACAGTTGCGGGTAACTGCTTTGGGTAGCGATCGCGCTTTAAAAGTCCTCCGAGATGGCCTAGTGGATGTGGCGATCGTGATGAATAACCCCTTTTTTACCGCCAGCCCAGAAATGGTGGTTGACGTCCTTTACAATGAGCCAATCGAAATCTTGATGGCGGCGAATCATCCCCTGACTAAACATGAGCAGGTGCCTTGGTCAGAATTGGTTCAGTACCGGCAAGTGGTTTTTAAAGATGGCTACGGTATGCAACGGTTAGTACAAGATCAATTTTTGCAGCAGGGGGCGACACTGCAAGCGGTTATGGAGTTAAATACGCTTGATGCCTTTCGCGGCGTCGTGCGACAGGGAGAATTGATTGCTCTGTTGCCACACTCGGCTTTAGTGGACGCCCACACAGACCCAACCCTGACCGTCCGAGGCATTGCCCCTGCACCGGAGGTCACGACATCCAAGATCGCAGACTCGCTAACGGATCTGAGCTTAACTCGTCAGGTCGCCCTAGTCACTACACGCGATCGGCTACAAATTCCCCCGATTAAACACTTTTGCCAACTGGTGCGGCAACTAAATATGCCGTTAAGTGACTCGGCGAACAGCAATCAGGCAATAGGCTCTAATACCTCTGTGCCGATTAGCTGCGATCGCTCGGCGGTTAGCCGGGAACTAGAAAGGGTATAGGGTCTTATTTTGACATCCTCCCCGACATAAATGTCAGAGATTCCTAAGACTCACGACTTAGGTTTTCTGCTTCATAGCAACTGCCTCTACTCCCGAAGAAGTTTTGGTAGAGATGTTCGCTCCACAGACTTTACTACTGCGTGTCCCGCAGCAACTGGAAAACAAACAAATATTTATGTATTTTAGTAAGGGAGAGGTTGAATTAACATTGCCTCGTCCTTTTTTCCCAGTCTGCCGTCTTTTCTGCGCCGTCGATAGAAGACTATCGAACGAGGGTGTTAGGCTTTCTGTCTCCGACGTCTGGGTGGGTCATAGACCACCTGTAAGTCTAACACGACACATCTCTAATATAAAGCCGTCCTTCTTATGACCAAAATAATTCGTAATCCCCGGTTTCAAGCCCCTAAATTTATTTATGGAAAACTCATAAATGCGTAGCATCAATGTCCAAGCCCTTAAATTTATTTATGGGGTATTAATTACGAATTACGAATTGGAGCGCAGCGACATGACGGGGTTTCCACCCACAATTTCTGATGAGTAATACCTTTAGAGAACTTCTAAAAAAAGTGGGCAGCGGCCCCCACACCGGAAAAAATTTAAGTCGCTCCGAAGCGGCAGATGCCATCCGGATGATGCTGCTACAAGAAGCAACACCAGCGCAAATAGGAGCGTTTCTAATTGCCCACCGGATTAAGCGCCCCACTGGTGAAGAATTAGCTGGGATGCTGGATGCCTACGACGAGCTGGGGCCAAAACTTCAACCTACCGCTCATCATCGTTCGCCTGTAATAGTTTTGGGGACACCCTACGATGGGCGATCGCGCACCGCACCCATCACTCCCTTAACCGCTTTAATGCTAGCCACCGCTGGGCAGCCAGTGGTGATACATGGGGGCGATATCATGCCCACTAAGTATGGCATCCCCCTGATTCACATCTGGCAAGGGTTGGGAGTTAATTGGGAGCCTCTGTCCCTGGCACAAGCCCAGCAAGTCTTCGAGATAACAAAGTTAGGATTTGTCTATCTACCCCAGCATTTTCCCCTCGCTCAGGTGTTATTACCATATCGTGACCAAATTGGCAAGCGTCCACCACTAGCAACTATGGAACTAATGTGGTGCCCTTACGCGGGTGATGCCCACATTATTTCGGGGTTTGTCCATCCCCCCACTGAAATTATGTTCCAAGACGCTTATGGGTTGCGAGGACAACAGCGTTTCACCAGCGTCAAAGGATTAGAGGGCAGTTGTGACTTGCCGCGCGATCGCACAGCTATTATTGGGCTGGGTCAACTTGGTTGTAATCCCTCCTTTGAACGTCTGCTTCTACATCCTCGCGATTACGGCTTTGCTGGCAAGGAAGTACCTCTAGACTCGCTCACCGTTCTGGTAGCACAGATGCAAGAAGTCTTGCAAGGCAACTCCTCTGAACTGATGCCACTAACTGTTTGGAACGGCGGGTTTTATCTGTGGCGTTGCGGCATATGTCCAGATTTAGAATCTGGCATAGCTGAGGCAGAAATATTGTTAACTAGCGGTCAAGTTGCTCAGAAACTAAAGGAAATTAGCCAAGCTGTGAATTCTCTCGAGTTGGTGCATCAAGCATAAGATCCTATCTTTCTGGCATACGTTTCAGTGGCTCAATACTTACTGGTATCTGTGTTCATCTGTGTTTATCTGTGGTTAAAAATATCTGAAAACCACAGTTCAGTGTTTCTACAATTCCTAGAATAAACATATTGATAAAACTTCACTTTTATTTACACTTAAAAAGGCTGTATGTGGAGCCAGAGCTTTAAAATAGGGTGCAAAACAAAATGCTACAGTAAACCTGTGTCTTGGATTGCACTCAAAACCACTAGCGCCCGCTGGGAAGCCGAGTTAATGCAGCAAGTGCTAGCAGCTCATGAAATTCCCAGCCGGATTATTGACCTGGGAATTGCCTCGTATTTCGGGCAAGGAGGTCCAGCCGCCTTGCAAGTGCGCTCGATTGACCAGTGGACTGCCTTGCTTTTGTTGAGTCCGGTTGAAGAAGATAACACAGAGGTGCAGGAGAATTAGTAATAGAAAGCACAATGGAAAAGGATGAGTGCAGAATTAATTCATCCTAGTCTGCGGCAACGGCTACGCCGTACATCCTTCATCCTTCATCCTTGAGATCATGTCTCTATTCGATTGGTTTGCAAATAGACCGAAATCAGACGCAATTAGTCAACAGCAGCAGGAACGCGAGATTGCCGATGGCCTATGGACCAAATGTGAGGCTTGTGGCACCCTTGCCTATACCAAAGACCTGAGAGCCAATCAAATGGTCTGCCTGGAGTGTCATCATCACAGACGGGTGACAAGCGTTGAACGCATCCGCCAGTTGATTGATACTAATACCTGGATGCCCTTAGATGAGCAGCTGCGTCCAACAGATCCGCTGAAGTTCCGCGATCGCAAATCTTACAGCGATAGATTGCGAGAAACCCAAGAAAAAACCAGCTTGGTAGATGCCGTCTCTACTGGTACTGGTCAGTTAGAGGGGTTGCCAGTTGCTCTAGGCGTCATGGACTTTCGCTTCATGGGCGGCAGCATGGGTTCTGTGGTGGGGGAAAAACTCACCCGCTTGATTGAACAAGGCACAAAGGCTAGCTTGCCCGTGGTGATTGTCTGTGCTTCTGGTGGCGCTAGGATGCAGGAGGGCATGTTGAGCCTGATGCAAATGGCTAAAATTTCAGGTGCCCTAGAGCGTCATCGAGAAGCCAAACTGCTTTACATCCCGGTTCTGACTCATCCCACTACTGGCGGCGTCATCGCTAGCTTTGCCATGCTCGGAGATATCATTCTGGCAGAGCCGAAAGCCACGATTGGGTTTGCGGGGCGTCGTGTCATTGAGCAAACCCTAAGAGAAAAGCTACCTGATGATTTTCAGACCTCTGAGTATCTTCTGCAACATGGCTTTGTAGATGCCATTGTGTCTCGCACCCAGTTAAAGAAAACTCTAGCCCAACTGATTCGCCTGCATCAGCCTCTCCCAACTACACCGCCGTTAATCCCCGTCCCAGAAGTCATGACCTTGGGGCTTAGGGGGTCGGATTGAGGCCAAACAACCAAGTGATGTAGGGAAAGGGATCGCTCAGTGGCATGATATTCATAATAAAGCGACTCAATCTTCGCTTGTCAGCAGGCAATCATCATGGGATTTGCAGATCTGTCAATTGCAGAAATCGCATTAGACTATAACCTCTCCGTGGAGGAGGTGTTCCATCTGTGCGAGCAGTTAGGAATTGCCTATAAAACTCAAGAGACCCGTCTGGCCTTGGAGGATGTAAAGGCAATCATTTCTAAGATTCTGTCTCAAAGGTCAGGTTCAGGCACCCCTAGCTAGGAAGGCCGATTCCGGTCAACCATCTACTAGCCATGCATGAACGGGAACATCCTAAACGTCGATTTTGTTTTATAGGGCACAGGCTTGCTTGTTTTTGCCCCGATGATTGTTGGCTGTCAGCACCTCAGGTAGAGGATGCTAGGAGATTGAGGCACGCGCTGTGTTGAGGATTCAATAACTGAAACTGAGCCGAACTTGATAAGGAGAACTATGCTTAAGCGATTCATATGGCTTGCTGTGGCTACTATATTCTTTGCCTTTCAGTTGGTCGTCACCAGTGCGACGGCACTCGAACTCGACGCCAGCACACGCACGGTGAAACTAAATGAACAGGGTGAAAATGTAACCCTAAGCCTCAAACAAGTTAAGGAAGGCAAACGCCTGTTTAACTACGCCTGCGCTCAGTGCCATGCCGGAGGCACTACGAAGACAGACTTCAACGTAGGTCTTGGTCCCAGCGACTTGGCTGGGGCAACGCCTCCACGGGACAACGTAGAGGCATTAGTGGACTATATGCAGCATCCCACGACCTACGACGGGGAAACGGACATTGCTGAAGTGCACCCCAGCATGGAAAGCGCCGATATTTTCTCGGAGATGAGAAATCTCACCCAAGATGACCTAACCGCGATCGCCGGTCATATTCTCCTACAGCCAAAAATTGTGGGCGATAAGTGGGGCGGCGGCAAGAGCGTGCGCTAAAAGAGAGTTTTGAGTTTGTAGGGGCGGGTCTCGCTACAATGGGCGATTTTCCCATCGACATTTTGGTTAAACGCGCTCCTACAGAGTTTTGAATTAACTCAAGACTCATAAAACTCCTAATTCATAACTCATAACTTCACCCTATGCTGCGTCGATTGTTTTCAATTCGCTGTCTACTTGCGGTTTTAGTCGTTTGCGTGGGGGTATTGATGGTCAGCGCTCCGGCTCAAGCAGCTGTAGACTCCTACGTTGCACAATACCTGCGAGTCACTGAGCCAATCTCCCTAGATTTAAACGGACAGGGCGAGACTCGCCAATTCTCTGCCAAAGACCTCTCCGCCGGTAAGCAGCTATTTGAGCAACATTGTATGAATTGTCATGTTGGAGGATCTACTTTGCCCGATCCAATGGTGTCTCTATCTCTGAACACCCTAGCCGGTGCTACTCCACCTCGTGATAACATCAACGCCTTAGTTGCTTTCCTAAGGCAACCTATGACCTATGACGGTAGCGAAGAAACCTTTTGGTGTCGCCAAGTACCGGAAAGCTGGATGCAAAGTGAGCAGGTGGAAAAGTTAGCGGCATTTGTTCTGAGGGCGGCGCAAAAGGCTCCGGGCTGGGGGAAAGACACTTTTGAGCGTTAAATTGCTCAAACCCTGCTCCTGGAAGCTGCGGCTGTTCAATGTTTGGTAGGTTAAGCTAGTCCCGGTGCCGAGTTGATAGGTATCGAAGGTAGAATAAGCTTGCCACAAATTTTCAATCAACTAGGAGGAGAACGACATTGAAAAGATTAATATCTCTGGTCATGTTAGCGATCGCTGTGTTGACAGTTGCCTTTACTCGTCCAGCTCTAGCAGCTGACTCAGCTAATGGTGCCAAAGTCTTCAGTGCCAACTGTGCTGCTTGCCATATGGGTGGTAACAACGTCATTATGGCTAACAAAACTTTGAAGAAGGATGCCCTCGAAAAGTACGGGATGAACTCGGAAGAAGCCATTATTAAGCAGGTGACGAATGGCAAAAATGCTATGCCTTCCTTTAAGGGGCGTCTGAACGCTCAACAGATTGAGGACGTAGCTGCCTATGTTCTGGAGCAGTCTGGAAAGGGCTGGTAAGCCTTAGCGCAACAACTAGAGCATATTTTAGTTGGCTGTTGAGGGTTAACGTGCTAACTGAAAAACCGTTAACACTCAATACTTAAAACTCATCCCCCGTGCTGAAGTACGGGGGATGAGTTTTAATATTCCGGGTTCCAGCTGGCGTCTGTCGCCGGAGATCTATCTACGGGTTAAAAGACACGGGTTAATAAATTGGGTTATCCTGTTCCAAACTGTTTGATTCGTTAGGAAAAACACCTGTGGTTCCCCTGCGCGACGATAATCCCACCCAAATCACCCCCTATGTGACATACGGACTCATTGCCGCGAATATCCTGGTTTTTCTGTACGAGCTGAGTTTGAATCCGCAACTACTCGACGGATTTTTCCACATTTGGGCTGTCGTTCCTAAAGAGCTAACAGCTAGCTTTAGCGGCTTACCAGTGAATCAGCCGGTGCCAGAGTCGCTAACACTGGTAACATCGCAGTTTCTCCACGGTGGTTTTTTACACGTTGCTGGTAATATGTTGTTCCTATGGATTTTTGGCAACAACGTAGAAGACCGGCTAGGTCACATCAAGTATTTGATTTTTTACATTGCCTGCGGCATTCTGGCAGCTTTAACTCAATGGTATTTTTCCGCTAACTCTAACATTCCTTCACTGGGAGCTAGTGGTGCGATCGCAGGCGTGATGGGCGCTTACATTCTCAGATTCCCCAAGGCAGAGGTACTGACGTTACTGCCACTTGGTATCCTGATCACCACCGTCAGAGTCCCCGCGTTCTTCTTCCTGGGTTTTTGGTTTGTGCAGCAAGCCTTCTATGGGGTTGCCAGTCTGGATGCCCCGGCGAATATTGGCATGGAAAATGGTGGGATTGCCTACTGGGCGCACGCCGGTGGCTTTGTCTTCGGAGCTATCTTAGGTCCGCTGCTGGGATTGTTTTCTTCCGACTCAAAATCTCAAACTTTCTAGCCTAGATGCCGCGCCGTGTCTGGCTACAGTTTAATCGCATATCTAAACCCTTAATAATTTATATTCCTGCCAGACACTACTTGCTTTTGCAGCCAGTCTTGACCCACCTGAATTGTGACATCAGAAAATAAGGTGCCAGAAGTCTCAACACGCACTTCCCCGAATCCCAAAGACTGGGATATGCCTTTAGCACTCTCTCTATCTCCCTGTTGAGCAACAATACGAGTTACACCCAACGGTTCAGGCAGAGGGGCATCGATAAAAACGTTCCGGTAGCCAGCTTTTTGAAGTGTCTTTACCAAGGCTGAGACAGCTTTCGCGTCCCCGGTGCTATCTTGAATCGCCACCCGCATCCGGGCGGGGTCAACAGTTTCGGCAGGACTATACTCCTGATCAAAGTACTGACCAAGCATCGCTTGGATGCGGCGACGGTTGGGCAACCAGTAACTGACCCCGTGGTGACCGTCCCCATTAAAATCTCCCGGAAGCATCAACATTTGCACATTTGATCGATCTATCCCCACTGAAAAACCCACCAGGGCAAGTAGCTCTTCTACACTCAAATTAGTGTCAATGTGGGACTGGATCGTTGACATAATTTTAGGCATTCTAGTTACAGTCAGCGGGTTCAGCGCCTGTTCCATGAGCGCACGCATCACCATTTGCTGCCGCTGGATTCGACCGATATCCCCATCCTTGTCATAACGAAAGCGCAAAAGTTGCAGTGCGCGATCGCCATCGAGATGTTGTTTTCCCTGTTTCAGGTCTATATATAGGTGCTGAGAGTCATCGCGGTACTTTATATCCTTGGGCACGTAGACGGTGACACCGCCCAAAGCATCCACCAGTTTTTGGACTCCCTGAACGTTGACGCGAATATAGCGATCGATCTCCACCCCTTGCACTAGCTGACTAACCGCCTTAGCACTCAGCGCTGGTCCCCCGTCAACATTGGCGGCATTAATCTTCATGACGCCGTACTTCTGCATGGCGATGCGAGTGTCTCTGGGAATAGAGAGTACAGTAATCTTCTTTGTCTCTGGATTAAACCGCAGCAGGAGTATTGTATCTGCCAGACCCTCAAACGAGTTAACCAGCGCGTTATAACCGAGATTTTTGGTTTCAGGGGGAGGGTTATCAATATCTGAAGAGATAACTTTTATTCCCATAACCAAGATATTGACGGGTCGGGTCACTTCCGGTAGCCGCATATTGCTGCGGGAGAAGCCATCGCCCTTGCCAAAAACTGCTTCTTCCTCTGGACTCAGCTTCTTTTGCAGCAGGGGCGTACTGGCAAGAGATACCGCCAGAATAGCGCCCGCTGTCGCTGACGCGATCGCGACACCAGTCAAACCCAACCAAAACCAGACCCAACCTACCTGCTTTGTCTTAGCAGGCTTTTTCTTAACAGGTTGAGCAGTTTTTCGCCGCTGATAGGGTTGTTCATGAGTTTTTCGATCTGGCACTGGCTTCCTCACACACACACACAAAATGGTTAGAACTGCTGAAGTTAATTAATAGTTAATCAGCAAACTACATCCAACAGGTACATATACTCAATCCCATATACGGAGATGAGTATTTAACAAAACACTCATAGCAGCTTTTCTGGCCCTTTGCTGCAAAATTAAGTAAATTAGCTATCAACTTTTAAAGGATGAAGCCGTAGGTATAGGCGTACAGCTTATACCTACGGCGTTCGGGTATTGCGGTAGCACTGGCGTAGAGTAGCTTTGCGCGTTGCGGTAGCATTCCTGTAGCCCCCAAGGGCGGGGCATGAACCCAAAATTTCTTTGAATCCAAAATCCAAAATTTCAAATCTAAAATTGAAGCGTCAATCATGATAAGTGCCTGCCAACTACTCGTTCAGCAAAACGGCTGAACCCAGGCAAACGCAGAGACTTGCGTTGCCATATTAGCACCATCAACCAAAGACTAACCAGGAAATAACCAGAGGTTAGCAGGCTATTGATAAATAATAGGCGCACTGTAAATAACTCAGTTGCTTGCGCTCCACCAGCCAACAAAATATATCCAGATAGCCAAGCGAGAGCCAGGGTTACTGATAAGCGACTAACTGCTTGTTGTTCCCGGTTGCCCTGACGCCGATACAGCGTCCACAGAGCCGGAAAAAAGCCAAGTACTGGTACAAGATAGAAAAACAATTGCAAATGCTTGATGTGTTGATTTTCCAACTGCTCAATATTGTTCATGATTAGCTATTAGCTTTAGCGGTTTAAAGGCGGGAAATCAGAGTCTGTATATTAACTAGATTACTCTCAACCTTTAGATTTTAGATTTTACATTGGCCTCGCCCTGCATAGTAGAGACGCCCTGGCAGGGCGTCTCTACTTGAACCAAATTTCACGTTTTCAGTGTGTAATATCGTGTGCGATGGATTAGTTACGAATTGTAGTAGCGCGTCTAGTTTAATTTGTTGGGTAGAGTAATTACTGTCACGATTGAATTCTTTTTTTTAAGTTTTTGAACCCAACATTTTAAGCTTGCCGCGCTAGTAGGTTGGGTTAAACGCAGTGCAACCCAACGCCAAGCTGATCGATGTTGGGTGCGAGTGCCAAGGACCCAGCCTACTAGCGCGTAAGTGTTTAAGCGGAAGGGATTGTCAATTAGGTTCCACAATTGAACCCATAAATAAAACTGTTCCGGTTTGATTATCCCGAATCGCACAGAAGAAGGGGCGGTCAACAACCATCCGGAAGGGTTCTTCTGGTATACGTGCAGAGGTCGTTACAATATTCACGGATGTCACCGCAGCGGCTTCGGTACCTTCTTCGTTGACTTCCACAAAGGTTTTATGCTTGACCTGATCGATGTTCACGGGGATAGAACTCATCTCGGTAAAATTGGCTGTGTATGGGTCGAAAGCAGACTCCATACCCAGTGCTTTTAGGGCGCTACTAAGTTCAATGTCATACTCTAGTTTGAAGCGAGGCACCCGGATAGACCCATCCCGCATTCGGAACTGACTTATCCATTGTTCCCAGTTTTGGGTGTTCATCTGCTTATAGAAGGCATCCAGACTAGTGTTCTGCTTTGGCTGGAAGATGTACAAGCTGAGGCGTTCTTTCCCGTAGGGCAAGCTAACTGCCTGAAAAGTATTATTCTCGTAGTAGCTATATTTGCCCGTCTGGGACATCATTGGGTGTTGCTTTTGCGTGCCATCTAACCGTGTGAAAGGATAGTTTGCTGTCTGGCTTTTGTCAAATTCGTTTGTCCACTTACCTTTGAAGTAGATAGCGTTAATTAAAAACAGGACATCATCGTACTTAAGGTTATCGATAATTCGCTCGATTTTGCCGCGAGTATTTTCTTTAACCCAATTATTAATGATGTCAGCGGAGCCGGGATCGTAAAAATTTAAATCCGTTACTTTGGCTTGGTAGAATTGCAGGTTTCTATTGATAAATTTTTGTTTAAAGGGGACACCCTTTCTTGCCCAAAGCGAGTTGGCAATGGACAACTGAACGCCAGCGTCTGGATTTGCGAGGTTGGATCTGAGGGCATCATTGGCTTGGTTGATTTCTTCTAAGCTCATTCCCTGTAATTCCAGAGCTTTTGCCATCTGCTGCTGAGTTTCGCCACTAGCACCGTTGTAAGTCATGGCAAGTGCGATCGCCACGCTGCCAGGGGAGACAAAAATATTCTTGTTGCTTTCCTGTTTGCGAATCTCAGAGAACAGCTTGAAACCAAACTTTGTATTAGCAGTAGTTAGCTTAGGATTCACAGGTCTAGCAAAAACAGAAATAGATTCACCCCCACAACTCACTTCTTGAGAAGAACACTTGGCGATCGCCAGCTTAGGATTCTTAGCCATAAGCCATCCCAATAGACCGAGTAGGGTGATACCTGCCGCTGCTGCACTCACTTTTAGTGGCTTGACTAAATTTCTGTTCATTTGAATTTTTCGCTGCCGATGCAATTCCTTTTTTAGGATCACCCTTCTAGCAAAAAGTATTCCAACTGTTACAGTTTTGGCAACCACAAGCATAATAGGTAAGATGGAAGAAACAGGGCGGAATTTCCCCTGCTTCCTGTGCTCCCCTGCTTATTATTTCTTAAGCGGTACAGTCCACCAAGCTAGGGCATAGGGCTGAGTATTCTCATTCACCTGTTGACGAAACTGGACGCGAATTTTGTAGCGACCAGTAGCGGGAATCTGATGGAATATGTGTTCCACACTGTCAACATCGCTTTGTGAAGACCAAATGCTCTTGCTGATGTCATTGTCTTCCGCTCGCATTAGATAGATGTCTAGGTTGTTTAAGCCGTGATCGCGAAAACTTTCCTCAATGTCATATTGCTTGTTGTTGTTAGTATCTTGCAACTCCACCAGCCGGTCCCAAGCCAGCGTAACCGAGACAAAGCTTTCTTGCTGCAACGGTTGCTCCAAGACATAATCCTGATAGTTATACGCCTTCACAGTCCGGTAATCCCAAGCTATCGGCGGCACCCCCTTGTTACCCTGCCTTGCTAGGGGGGAGGCTGGCTCCCACTGGCCGGGACTGAATTGTTGATATGCCCGGAATGCATTTAGTTGCCCAGTCCCCATTTGGTAATTTAGGGGGATCTTCTGATCTTTATAGGCATCAGAGTCTAACCAGTCCTGGTTATCTTTTGCCAACACCCTGCGGCTCATTCCCAAGCGCAGGCCATCACCACTGTCTTTGATTTTCTCAGCTGAGTTGAGCAACACAGCTTTCATGACTTCATGGCGGCGGGCGTCTGTACTCCAGCGGGGCTGGCGCTTCCGCAGCTGAATATCTCCAAATTCCTGCAACAAAGCCACCGATGCCGTCGCATGAGGTGTGGCAAAACTACTTCCACTGACCTTCGTCACCTTGCCATCTAATTCATACAAATCAATTTTGCCTCCGGGCGCAACTAAATTAATAGCGCGGCGAGGACCGACATTAATTTCGCGGTTAAGCAGCCGTCTAGCGATGCCGACTGGCGTATCGCTCAAGTTGGGAAAATCCACCTTAGTAAAAATCCCCTCTCGGCGAGTTGTATAGGCAACATTAACGCCATTGAAGTTGTCGGTGGGGATAGGAATGCCGCCGCTGCCCTGATTGCCTGCGATCGCATAGAGGACATCGTGTACCCGTGCCGACCAATCAATACACTGGGTGAGCAGAGCGTTGCCATCTAGAACCGCATCAGGCCGAGGGTCTCGCTGTAGGGGTTCGCCAAAACTAAAGTTAATCGCTCTTAGGTCTCCGCCATTTTGCAGCGCCACGTACTGAGCAGATAGGCACTCCTCCGCTTGTCCACCTTTTTTGGGTGAGCCAATGGCGGAGGAATAAAGGCGTGCCCCTGGTGCCACCCCAGGCAAAGCCTTATCATTACTGACCATGACACCCGCTACCATTGCTGCATGGGCATCGACGTCTGTATTAGCTTTGGCTTGAGCATCGCGATAGAATACTCGCTCCAGGGAGAACCATCGATGCTCGGAAACCGCCTTGTCCAAACCAAACTGTCCAGGACGACCAATTTCTACCTGACCAATAGCAATTTTACGACCTATTAAGTTATAGGGGGGAGCGTGTAGCTTGAGGGCATCAATCCCAGCTTCTCCTACTGAAGAATTTGGTAGAGCCAGTGCTGGGGCCGTTAACCAGGAGGCTCCCAAAGCGCAAATAATCCATCCCAGTCTTTTCACAACCTGCCGCTGAGCCAAGGAAGTTTCTCCACAATTTATTAATGTAATTAGGGGCTTTCTTTAGATTTTGTTAAACTTATTACCAAAGCAGGACGCAAGAGAGTATTAATAGCCATGACCCAAACGCCATCCCAGAAGCCCATTGTTATTGCTCCATCAATCCTATCAGCTGACTTCAGCCGACTGGGAGATGAAATTCGAGCCGTGGACGCGGCTGGTGCTGATTGGATTCACGTTGATGTAATGGATGGCCGATTTGTCCCCAATATTACGATTGGTCCTCTGATTGTCGAAGCAATTCGCCCCATTACCAAAAAGCCTCTGGATGTCCACCTGATGATAGTGGAACCAGAAAAGTATGTGGAAGATTTTGCCAAGGCGGGGGCAGATATTATCTCGGTTCATGCGGAGCATAATGCTTCCCCTCACCTGCACCGGACGCTGTGTCAGATCAGGGAACTGGGAAAACAGGCTGGCGTTGTCCTCAATCCTTCTACTCCTTTAGAACTGATTGAGTACGTGATCGAGGTTTGCGATCTAGTGTTGATTATGAGCGTTAACCCTGGTTTCGGGGGGCAGAGCTTTATCCCAACGGTTTTGCCAAAAATTCAGAAGTTGCGTCAAATGTGCGATGAACGTGGACTTGACCCATGGATTGAGGTAGATGGTGGTCTCAAAGGCAATAATACCTGGCAGGTTTTGGAAGCGGGAGCAAATGCGGTCGTTGCTGGCTCAGCAGTTTTCAAAGCGAAGGATTACGCCGAAGCAATTGAAGGCATTCGCAACAGTAAGCGTCCTGCACCAGAATTAGCAACGGTTTAACAAGGTTAGATCATCAAAAATATTTGAATAGGCGGCTAGAAAGTGCGTTTGCCTTCTAGCCGTCATTTATTTTGACCATTTTTGGCTGTAAAAGTACTTTTACCTATTGACTCTCAAGTTAAAGTACAGCTATGAACCTAATTAACTAGCTAAGCTTATAACTTAGCTAACTGTTGTCGCCACCACTCCTGCTCGTCAGCCTCAAGAAGATTGATAGCCCTATCGGCATCTTTTAAGATTTTTTCTCGCATCTTAGGAAAATTAGACTTACAATTTAAAGCAATTTTTTTTAATTCCTTGAATTCCAGTTTAGTACTATTAATATAGATAGAATTGCGCTGGCTAAACGCCAAGAGAAGATCGATTATATTCCAAGCTGGTATCACATCTAATTCCGTCGAAAGATTAATAGCGCTTTTATAGCAAAGAATGGCATTTTGAATATGTAAATCGCAGGATGATCGCAAGGCACGTTCGTGTAGCGCTCCCCCTTTTAAATTATAAGCTTTAGCTTTAACTTCGTCGCTCAAGGCATGACGTAGTGCAAAAGTGCAGAGAAATTCGACATCTTCATAAAGTTGCATAGCATCATAGCACAGGGCTATCTTATTGAGTACACCCATGCACCAAGCATCTTTAGTTAATGCTTTTATATAGCAGGGAATAGCAAGCCTATAGTTTTCTTCTTTGACTTGTAAATCCCCATACTTAATTATTACCTCGACATCGGCAGAAACGTCGGCGGATTTGTCGGCGGAGGAATTGCCTTCGAGCATCTGCTTTTCAATGAAAGCGACTATTGAAGCAGCTCTATACTTCCGTTCTATCTCATCGAGAGGTAGATTTTCCGAATAACTCTTAGGTTTCTTGTACTTGAGTTCCAGCCAATCAGCTATCTGCTTCCCGATTATGTGGGTTCTACCAGTAAGCACCTTAAGATATTGATACAATCCCCGCGACAGTTCTGTTCTCACTGCCGCTACTGTCCAATTAATTTGAGAGGCTATGTACTGAATATCACGACGGCAGAGCAATGCACAAAGGCATTTTTGTTCAAATTGTGAAAGTTCTCTAGTCTTAATGTTTCCCAGGTCATATAACAATCTATCCAAGTCCCAATTGCTTGCGACTTCTGCCCATTCTGGCAAGTGGGAAAGTGTGTCCATAGCCGAACCCAATAATTTTATTCGCAATAATAACCTAAGTTTAAGTTTTGTCATCTGTAAACTTTAATGATTTTGAGCTTTGGCTAGCCTCATCGACACAATCATTCATGATCGGTTAATCCACCTAACATGATGTTAGGTCTACAATAATGTATTCAATAGTTTCCTAATGAATTAGTAAGATTTAAGTGCTGAGCAAGTCATTAGTAAGGAATTAATAGGGAAAACTTCTGATAGTTTGTGAGGACACAACGAAGGCAACGGTAGCTAAATTTAAGTTAATAACCTCAATTGCAAGCCAAAAGGATTTTGAGTCATGTTAAAACCACTATGGATTTCTCTTTGCTTAGTTTCTTCCATAAGCTTAGTAGCTCCAATGTTAGTTCAGCCTTCACCAATAATGGCAATGCCCTGCGCTGACTGCGAACCTTATGGTGATGGCTCTGGTGGAGTAGGCGTTGATGCTATTAAGCAGGCTGTTATTGCTGCTTTTAATGGGAGAGAGACAAAATTTCTCAACGTTGCAGGACACGAATTTCACGTCAAGCCTATTTATGTATACCGAGCAGGAAATGTGCTTGTTGCATCAGGGCGGATATCCCATCATTTAAGTACGAGAACTGATGACCAAATTTACTACACCATAGTCAAAGAAAATGGTGAGATCAAAAGTTTGAACGCTATTGACATGAGTATTGAGCGCGGTGGTCTAGGACGTATGTTGGGCGTCGTTGTTCCCACTGACTTTGCAGACTTGTTGGGATCTTTGATCGATGGTAGCTGGGAAGGTTCTTGCCGGAGGATAGTTGGAGAAATTGCTGTTCAATTGAGATAATTCTAAAAAGAGTGAAATTCTGTTCAATTGAATTGAATTTCACTCTTTTATGTAACTTATTAGTGCTAGTACTTTTTGCAAGCTATCGCGTTGATCAATCAGATGGTTTGTTAAAAAAAGCTCAAGAATGGCATGAGAAAGTTGGGTTTGATGTAGTAGTGCCAGGTAATTGAATATGCAGTTTTTGCGGCTGCATTAGTCGCTAATAAGCTGGCTTAAAATACCTATTTCAACAAATTAGTAGACGGTAGGGTAGGCAATTCCCACCTGACCTAATAAGAGAAATATAAAGAAAAGGGCAATCAAAATGGATCGCCCTTTTCTTTATTAGATCGTGAATCTCTTAGTTTTTATAGCCAATAAGCTGTAACTTACTGCCTGCGACCACTCAACCACTTGGCTGCCACGATTCCAAATACAGCGGCAACTAGGGGATGACTGACGAACTTGAGGATGGCAGGTTTATCAGCTAACACGTTTTGGAAAATATCCGGATGACTGTGGTACGTAAAAGAAGCCAACTTGGTGACATCATCTGTTGTCATGTGGTTGGGGTGGTGAGTAGAAAGACCTAGCTGTTTCTCCAAATCGCGATCGTGGAGTCCTCTTTCTTTTAAGCGCTTAAAGAACTCGCGGGCGACATCATCCCTTTCGTTGGGCTTGATTTGTGCGATCGCTTTTTGTAGTTCTGGTTCTATCTGGGTGAGGGGAATGCTATCCGGATGGAGATTTTTCCCAAACAATTGGTGACGTTCCTCACGAGATGAACGCTGAGCAAAGTCATCAAAGTCTTGATAGTCTGTGGCTGGATCTGTGGGCGCGTCTTCAAGTGATTCTACGTTACCCTGAGCCAAATCGTTCATGATTTGATTCTTATATTGGTCGCTGCTGCTCATTTCTTTATCTCCTTATTTGAGTCAAAGTCTCAAGCTAAAAAAAGAGGTGATTAGGCATAGTCTCAATGGACATGCTTAAATCTTGGCGTGCAAGTAAACACCCCTGTTTTTCACTAAGCTGCTTTATACTGAACCTGCTTTGACTGCACGTCGTACTTTGCCGTCATGATCAGTTTCTTATCCGGCGCATACATCAAAACGGTTAAATCTTGGTTGGGGAAGTTCTTATGAAATCCTTGAACTAAAGACTTTGCTAATGGCTGAACTTCATTCGGACGCACTTGTGGTGTAATTACAACTCCCAATTTGTTGTTGTCACGCACATAAGCGTCTTTAACCAGACCTTTAGCCGTTTGGGAAACCCAAGTTCCAAAATCTTGACCAGCTACGGTATTACCGCTTTCTAACTGTTGATAACTCGCACTACCGTTAAGAGCCGGTAGAGAACTAGTCCCCTTAGCCTGCGTAGCTCCAGCACAGGCACTGGTGACAGTGAGGACTAAAATCAAGATTACAGCGGTTAGAAATTTGCGGCTTTGCTGAAGTAAACTCACGATTGTCTCCTACAAAAAGCAAATTCGTTAACAAAACAGAAGGCTTTATTTTGATGTTAAAGCGATGAAAATCTTTTGAAGAAAATAAAAAGAGAGAATCTAGATAACAATCCAGCTACCTAGACCCTACTTAACAAGCTTGAGGCTTAATCAAGCGCCTCTTTGACTTTATCCTTCAAATCTTCTCCAGTATGGCGTATTTCAGATTCAGCTTGCTTTCCTTTACCTTCAGCTTTATCTTCTGGATCGCCACTTATATTACCAAGTGCTTCTTGGGCTTTGCCTTCAACGTTCTTGGCAGTTGCTTTGGCTCTATCTTCAAGGCTCATTATCATTTCTCCTATTTATAAAAACGTTATTTTGAAGAGGTGTTACCATTTTTTGCTCACCATCTTCTCTAACTGTATCGAATATAACTATATTTTTTTATACAGCCTTCTGTCCGCAGATATATTAAATGGGGAGCGCTATTAGTCGTTGTATATGCTAAAAGGTTGAAACCAATGCATAACTATGCACAAGGCTATGCTCTGAGGTCTTAATATATTAACGTCTTAAGCAACCGCTGAGACGCCCCTCAAATTTTTAGAGGTTAAGCACTATAAGTATTGAATGGTTCTACAGTATCAACTTGTAGAGGTTGCCTAATAGGTTTTTACAGGTAGCTGTTTAAGGTTTTTATGGCACAATTTCATCTCTAAGATCCACTTGAGCCACGGAATAACAGCCACAGGCGATCGCACCTCACTCCTCCGTTAGATAGATGAAAATTTAGCCCCTGAAAACATAAAACCTCGATACCGTCCTGCACTTTCCTCTATTAGATAGAGTAGAGGCGTGTAGTGGTTAGCAGACATCTCCTTGGCACAAAGAGCGATATTTTAAAACGGTATGACGTCATTTCACCTTGAAGCCCCATTTAAGCCCACTGGTGACCAGCCGCAAGCGATCGCCCAACTCACCTCTTACTTACAAGCGGGTAATCGTTTCCAAACGCTTCTGGGAGCAACCGGCACCGGCAAGACATTCTCAATAGGTGCAGTAATTGATAAAATTGGCAAGCCTACCTTAGTTCTAGCCCACAACAAAACCTTAGCTGCACAGTTGTGTAATGAGTTGCGGGAGTTCTTTCCCCATAATGCGGTGGAATATTTCATCTCCTACTATGACTACTATCAACCTGAAGCCTATATTCCGGTAACGGACACATATATAGAGAAAACGGCGGCGATTAACGATGAAATTGATATGCTGCGGCACTCGGCGACGCGATCGCTTTTTGAACGTCGGGATGTCATCGTCGTGGCATCCATTAGCTGTATTTACGGTTTAGGGATGCCCTCAGAATACCTGAAAGCATCTATCCCCCTGCGAGTGGGGCTGGAAGTCAATCAACGCCAAATTCTCCGAGATTTAGCCAATGTGCAATACTCCCGCAACGATATAGACATGGGTCGGGGGCGTTTCCGCGTCCGGGGGGATGTCCTAGAGATTGGTCCCGCCTACGAAGACCGAATTATCCGTGTGGAGTTCTTTGGCGATGAAATTGATGCGATTCGCTATGTCGATCCAGTAACTGGGGAAATTATCCAAAGTTTGGATGCCTTAAATGTCTATCCAGCCCGCCACTTTGTTACCCCTGACGATCGGCTAGAATCAGCCTGCAATGCGATTGAGCAGGAAATGAAGCAGCGGCTAGAGGAATTAGAGAAAGCTGGCAAACTCCTTGAAGCCCAACGGCTAGATCAGCGCACTCGCTATGATTTGGAAATGTTGCGCGAGGTTGGTTACTGCAACGGGGTGGAGAATTATTCGCGCCACTTAGCTGGACGTTATGCTGGGGAACCCCCAGAGTGCTTGATTGATTACTTTCCCAAAGATTGGCTGCTGGTTGTGGATGAATCTCACGCGACGGTGCCGCAAATTCGGGGTATGTACAACGGTGACCAAGCCCGGAAAAAAGTGCTGATTGAGCATGGCTTTCGCTTACCCAGTGCGGCTGACAACCGACCTTTAAAGGCGGAGGAGTTTTGGGATAAGGTGAATCAATGTATTTTTGTTTCTGCAACACCGGGAAACTGGGAGATAGAAATCTCAGAAAATCGGGTGGCGGAACAGGTAATTCGCCCCACGGGTGTTATCGATCCAGAAATCTTTGTGCGTCCTACAGAAGGTCAGGTGGATGACCTATTAGGTGAAATTAAAGATCGGGTTGACCGTCACGAACGGGTGCTAATTACGACTTTAACTAAACGCATGGCGGAAGACCTGACGGAATACTTGCAGGAGCGGGGAATTCAGGTGCGCTATCTGCACTCAGAAATTCAATCGATTCAGCGGATAGAGATTCTCCAGGACTTGCGGGAGGGGAAATTTGATGTGCTGATTGGGGTTAACCTGCTACGGGAAGGTCTAGATTTGCCGGAAGTTTCTCTAGTGGCAATTTTAGATGCAGATAAAGAGGGCTTTTTGCGGGCAGAGCGATCGCTTATTCAAACCATTGGTCGTGCGGCTCGTCATGTCCGGGGGCAAGCTATCCTCTATGCAGATAATCTCACGGATAGCATGATCAAAGCGATTGACGAAACCGATCGCCGTCGGGGTATTCAACTGGCATACAACCGGATGCATGGAATTACACCCCAACCCATTGCCAAAAAATCTGGTAACTCGATTTTGGCTTTCTTGGATGTCTCGCGGCGTTTGAATTCGCAACAGTTGGAAACGGCTTATGAACAGGCGGATGATCTTTCTTTAGAGCAGATTCCAGAGTTGATTAGTCAGTTGGAAATGCAGATGAAGGAGGCGGCGAAGAAACTAGAGTTTGAAGAGGCGGCGAAATTGCGCGATCGCATTAAGCATCTGCGAGAAAAACTTCTCGGTCATTAAGCTGCTTTTATAGCAACTAGCAGTTAGCTTTTAGCAAACATACAGTTATAACAGCATCCCGCTTGTGTATGGATACATAACTTATGCTTCCATTTTTTGGACGTAGACTGGACACGGTGTAAGCGTGTTGAGTAAAGATTGGTCGGCTGTCCAGAATTCGGCAGATTCTAGCTCAGCGACTGCCAGAAAAGCAGCATCATATAGAGTTGCCAGCGAGAACCGTTCGGCTAGCGCCCATGTTTTTGCGCGGATAGCATCGCTATCGAGGTAGTCAACAGGCATTTGGCAGAAGTCATCATAAAATCCCTCTGCCTGTGCTGCGGTAATTGCTCCCAACCTAACTTTTTTTCGCAACACTGAGCCAACTTCAGCCCATGCAAATGCTGGAGCAACCAAACGCACGTTTGATGTTAGAAAGGGAACAATCAATTTTCTGGCTTGGGGTTGGAGTGTCTCAGGTATAAGATAAGGAATCCAAACACTGGTGTCGATACATTTAGTCACGCCGTCCCTCACCGCCTCTAAGCTGACGAATCAAGTCTACAGAGCTTGATTGAATACCTGTTTTGGCTTCTACTTCGGCACTACGAGCCACAATGCGCTGATGGGCTGCTTGCGATCGCCGTCGTCGCACTTCGCGAGCGATCGCTTCCACAACCATTTCGTTAAAAGATTCGCTACCCTCTCGAAACTGTCTTGCTTGCTCAAGCAAGTCGGCAGGAATGCGGACAGTGACAGCTTCTCGTTCCATAGTTGCAGCCTATGTAATCAGAATATAACATCATTTAGTGTAACTATTCTCTGCCTTAATCTGCTAGTTTGACTTTGTGACCTTTGGATTGCCTCCACTGCCCTGCATCACTATCTAACGGTTGTTTAATCTAACGGTGATTTTGAAGGAATACGAGAGGTAAAGGCGTTTCTATTGGAAAACTGACTGTCAGCCATTAAGCTGCTTTTATAATTTAAATCGCAGAATAATACCAATACTCTGTAAATATGCACTTATTTAAGCCTCGCCCTCGCCTGCCTACGCAAGCTCTCATAAGAGCATGATTAAGGAGAAATAATATAAGGCAATAGCTATGCAGCCTATGGACGCCATTACTCTCACTATCCCCCATCTGAACGCTGAGGGGTTTTTGGAACTTTGCCAAGCCAATCAAGACTTGCAGCTAGAACTTGCTGCGACTGGAGAAGTGATTGTTATGCCCCCTACATTTCCCTCGACAGGCAAGCAAAACTCTGGACTGAACGCCCAGCTATGGAACTGGAACGATCGCACAGACTTGGGCATAGTTTTTGACTCCTCCACTGGCTTCACTCTTCCTAATGGTGCAGTGCGATCGCCTGATGCTTCCTGGGTAAGTAATCATACCAAGTTGCGGTCAAAAGTAGTAGACTTGCAAGAGTTGAGAGCTATTGAGAGAAGTGAGCTTCAGCAGTCAGGCTTTCAATGGCGCGACGCAGAACGTACCCTCTCCGAGAAGAGCGAATGA
>JAHHGU010000051.1 GCA_019359765.1 Aphanothece sp. CMT-3BRIN-NPC111 | reverse complement strand
TTTCTTGATCAAGCGATAGTCAACCCAGATTTCGTATTACTGCTTTTCTCAACAGCCATGCGCTCTTGCCAGTCTACTATGTTTGACCGCAACTTGGTATCAGGTTACAAACCAAGGCAATGTCAAGGGCTAGGTCACAGGCACCAACAGCAGTTCTGGCCAGAGCCAAGGCTAGGACCAAGTCACGATCAACATCACGGGACAGAGTTAGGAGATCGGTCAAGGCAATGTCAAGGTCAGGGTCAAGGTCACGGGCTAGGGCAATGTCAAGGTTACGACCAAGGCCAAGATTAGGAGCCAATGCCAAGACAAGGTAAAAGGCGCGCACAGCTGTTAGTTTGTAGGACACCTCAACAGAAAGAGATTTCTGGCTGACCCAAGCCAGAAATTGCTGTAATTTCTCATTGGAGGCTACGATAGTATCAACTCGCTCCTTCATCAACAGCAGCAAATCATCAGCATCGGGCATCATGTTGGCTGCTAACAAAAATATTTCACGCCAACTTTTATTTGTAATGTGGCTGACTGAATCTTTCAAAGTCTCTAACTCGAAACTGTTAATTACTGCTCTGGCAGTGAAATATTCTTGAAAAGTTAGGTGGGAAAACGAATAAATTTTCCGTGCCCTCTCTACCAGTAACCCATGTTGTGATTCAATCGATTTCAGTACAGCCTTACTATCCCGTTGCAGAGTTGGTTGGTCAGGTTGGGCATTGGGTAAACTGCGGAGATAGTCAGTAATACATCGCTCGACTTCTCCTTGCTCAAAGAAGTAACGGCTTTTCTTAAAATTAATTGCTGCTATTTTAGTTAAAAGATATATCTTGTGTTCTAAAGACAAATTACGATAAACTTCATCCCGTTTAATTCCCCTAGATTCATCCCATTTAACGAGCAGAATGTTTATTCCTTGCTCATACAGATTGGAGCGTTTAGACGGGAATTCGCTTTTTAATTGGAAAACTAAGCAAGTTAGATTCAGCAGTATCGGCGTAACTGCAAGTTCTCGAATCTGCTGATTTTTTGGCAGATTCAGCTTCTCAATAAACCGCCTCGCTGTGGCTTCCCCCTATTCCCGGTCATTCCTGGCAACTGCTAAAAACCACTTTTTAGCAAAGACTTCGACTTGCTCAGAGTTAAAATCTGCCACCTCTACATCGGTAAATTCTTGAAATTTGTAGTTAGAGGCAGCAATGCGACAGGTGATAATAAACTGATTTTTGAAATACTTCTCAAAAAATCTGCGAATATGTGCGACTACTTCATATTCATCTGCTTCTGCTACTTCATCTAAACCATCCAGCAAAATCAATGTTTTGCCATGAGTGAGTATAGTTTTTACTACCAATTTATCTGTAATCCCACAACTAGCAAATTCTTCGCTAATATAGTTAAATAACCTGAGTTCACTGTCATCTCTTATGCTATCTTCAGCAAAGTTTTTCAGTCGGATAAATATTGGGACTCTGTTCGAATGAAACTCGCCTAAGGAGCACCTAATCGCTACCCATTGCAAAAACGTGGTTTTACCCGAACCTGGTTTTCCGAGTACCATCAGCTTAGAGTAACGCGACACAGCATTTAACCCTGGTACTCGTTCCTGACGCACTTTACCTAATCCCAGTCGGTCAAAATTATCGGATTCTGGATCGAAGCCTTGCAGCAAGTCAGAAATCTCTCGCCACTGCTTGCAGGTTATTTGTTCCAAGACATTTACATCAGTGTATATATCTGCAAGTGCTATCGCCTGGGCAACATCCAGCATTCGCATTGTGCCGCATTGATGTTGGATTTTGTCATGGCGCTGCTTGCGTACCTGCTGCACTAAGGCATCAATGTCATTCTCTAAAGATATAGAGGTGCAAACACCTGAAACGTTAACCTGGCGATACTTATCATTGAGAAAATTAACCAGCTTTGCGTATTTCCCTGGTCCTTTACCACCAATACTAAATTTGGTGTAAATCTCTGTCATGCGAGAACGCAGGGCACTCTGGGAGATGTGGAGTTCGTCCGCGATCGCCTGTTCACTATTATTGCTGTTAAACCGTTTTACAAAAGCTTCCGATTGTTCTGGCGAAAGCTCATATTCACGGGCAGTGTTAGTTAAAAATTCAGTTGGTAGCATCAACCAATCTATCCTTAATTGAATGCCATTTTAATCAAAGAAACATCAGCTAAACCATGATGCAGCAAAGGTTTAGAGATATGTCCGGCTATGTCTGGCTATGTCTGCCCAAGTCCTGGCAAAACCTCCCAGATAAAATTGCGAGATTGAACTCAGTTAAGTAATTGAGGTCATCGCAATGGGTATTTTGCTTCTAATTTTGGAAAAAATTGGCGAGGTGCTTTTAGACGTATTGTTGACGAAGTTGGTGGAGTGGCTACTGAGAAAGGCTGATCGCAACTCCAAGCATACTGAACAAGAAGAAGACAGCTAATAGCCGTAGTGGTGGGCGGGGTGAAATAGTAAAGCGATCGCACCCCATCTCATCTAGTCAAGAGTGCGATCGCTTTCTGTCTAACTAAAACTTAACTTCTCAAGTTAACCCTGAATTTTTCAACCAAAGTTTCTCGAACTTTTTGATGCACTGGCTCGACATCTTCATCGGTAAGAGTGCGATCGCTTGCCCGATAAACTAAGCGCAATGCTAAACTCCGTTGCCCAGAGGGAACATTCTCACCACGATATTCATCAAACAATTCCACCGATTCCAACAAGCCGCTGCCAGCCTTATTAATAGCGCGTTCAATTTCAGCTACAGAAACCTCAACAGGTGCAAAGAAGGCAATATCCCGGTCAGCAGCTGGATAAGTAGAATAAGGGCGGAACCGGGGCGTTAGTTTTTCATCTTGAGTCAGGTAGTCCAAAACTACATCCAAATCAAGTTGGAAAACATAAACTGCCTCTGGCAAGCCGCGTTCTTGGCGCAATTGGGGATGGAGTTGCCCAAACGTTCCCAGGCGCTCACCTTGCACCCACAAAGATGCCGTGCGTCCGGGGTGCAGATAGCGATCGCGTCGGTCGGGTTGATACTCTACTGGCAAACCCAGCCGCTGAAACACACTCTCCAGCGCTCCCTTGGCCTCAAACCAAGTCATAGGTATCTCGCCACCTCCCCTTGTCCAGCGACCATGGGTGGCATCGCCCCCCAAAATCCCAGCCACAAAGTCTGCTTCCATTAGCCCGTCTTCGTCGCGCCAGAATACCCTGCCAATTTCAAATCCATTCAGAGGGCCGTTCCCTTGCTCCAGGTTGTACTGAAAGGCATTAATCAAGCCGGATATCAACTCAGTTCGTAGGGCTGAATATTCAGTAAACATGGGGTTGACAATCGCAACCTGTGTATCCCCCTCCGACTTGACCACAGAGTAAGAGTAATGCATTAATTCTGTCAGCCCTGCGGCTCGCAAAGCTTCCCGCAGCTGGCGCGTTAGCTGCTGATCCCAGGACAGATAGCCTGGTTCCGTTTCATCGGGCAGGGTGTCAGAGAAGTTGTCGTAGCCGTAGAGACGAGCTATTTCTTCAATTAAGTCTATTTCCCGCTCTAGATCCCGATAACGATAGGGCGGGACTGCGATCGCCCAGACATTCTCTTGCTCAGTGGGCGTCACGTTACATCCAAGTGCAGTTAGGATGCGCTGGACGTCCTCTGGTTGCACTTCACCAGTCGAGTCTCCCAAGTTTACTGGGCCCAAAACCTGGTTAACTCGGTCTAGACGTAACTGAATCGAACGACTCCAGTTGGCTCTATCTGGTCTAGCGTCGGCAACCTCTTGAGCCACTGGGGTTCCAGATGCTAACTCTTTGATCAGTGCGATCGCGCGGTTACAGGCAACTTCCAACTCTGCCTGGTTAACCCCCCGTTCGTAGCGACCAGATGCCTCTGTTCGTAATCCTTGGCTACGTGCAGAGCGACGAATTGCCACCGGGTCGAAAATAGCTGCTTCCAGGACTAAATTCTCAGTGCCCTCATGGACTTCTGTTTCCTCACCGCCCATGATCCCGGCAAGCGCTACTGGCTGGTCGTTGGCGGTAATCAACAAGGTTTGTTGTTGCAAGGTGCGGCTTTGACCATCCAGTGTTTTCAGCGATTCCCCACTCTTAGCAAAGCGAACACCAAGTTCGATTGAGGATTGGGAATTTTCAGAGCCTGACTCTTGAGTGCTAATGTCTGTCAAGCGATCGCGGTCAAAGGCGTGTAGTGGCTGCCCCCACTCCAACAATATGTAGTTTGTTACGTCCACCACATTATTAATCGGTCGCACCCCAGCTGCTTGCAAACGCCTTTGCAACCAATCTGGGGAGGTGCCAATTTTTATCCATGCAATTACTGTGCCTATGTAGGCAGGGCAAGCTTGCGGATCGGAAATGCCCAAGCTCAGGACACTGTTATTAGAGGGAATAGACGTCTCACCTGCTTCTGGTAGTCGTAGAGTAGCACCTGTTAAGGCTGCTACCTCTCGTGCCACCCCCACCATGCTGAGAGCGTCAGCGCGATTCGCCGTTGATGTTAGGTCTAGGATGACGTCGTCCAGTTGCAAAAGCGGTCGGACATCACTACCTAGTTGGGGATTTTCCAGTTCAAAAATATGAATTCCCGCTGATTCTTTTGTTAAGCCCAGTTCAGCTAAGGAGCAGATCATCCCCTCTGAACGGACACCCCGCAGTTTCGCGGGTTTAATTTTTAAATCAATCACCGGCAGATAAGTGCCCACGGTTGCCACTGGCACATAGATATTCTCCCGGACATTCGCTGCTCCACAGACAATATTTAAGGAACCTGCGGCATTACCCACATCAACTTCGCAGACGCTTAACTTATCAGCATTAGGATGAGGCTGGCGGCTGAGGACTTTCCCGACCACCACGCCATCCGCCCAGGTGCGACGGTCTTCAATGTCTTCTACTTCAAACCCAGCTAAAGTCAGCGTTTGAGCCAACTCTTCTGGGGTCATCGTCAAATCAACCAATTCCCGCAGCCAGTTCAGAGAGATACGCATTTACTCGTTTGCTTTTACCTACCTCAGCCTGATTATTTTAGCGCCCCCTGGGAAACAGCCCTGAAGTGTTTTTCTTGACGCTGTATTTTTAGTTGCTTGAATTGTAAAATTTTATATATAGCAATCCTAAATGGTTTGTGAAACTTAACCACACCCCCTATAGTTCACCATTCGTAATGGGGAACTATAACAGCCAGGGGGTAGAAATTTATAAATTATGTAGGAATGCTAGATAAGATCTAATAGGATGTAAACACAGAAGGTTAGGGAACGCTTTCCCTAAACTGTAGTCATAATTGGCAACTTTTGGCTGAAATTACTGGTATAAATCCCCGTCTATTTCATTGTTAATAGCAAGATAATAAAAAAAGAAGTAGGATATCCTTATCTGAGAATTAATTGCTCAAAGCTAAGGCAACTTAATAACTGACAATGCATTTTGCAATGCGCTCCTATAGCAGATTTGTAGCACAGAGCGCAAGTACTGACCATATACCAAAAAGCAATTTTTCGACAAGCTTTAGTCCCAGCACCGATGACGTCCTCTTGACGACGATCCAATGAGCCACTGCCTAAATCCAGACTGCGCCAAGCCGGAAAACCCAAAATACGCTGAAATTTGTCAGGCGTGTGGCTCAAAGCTGCTGCTGCGCGATCGCTATCGAGTTGTAAAAGCACTGGGTCAAGGTGGGTTCGGAGCCACCTTTATAGCGGTTGATGAAAGTCTGCCTGGTGAGCCGACTAGCGTAATCAAGCAACTCCGACCCACAGCAACCGCCCCAGAAGTTTTACAAATGGCACGGGAGCTGTTTGAGCGAGAGGCCAGAACTCTTGGTAAGATTGGCAATCATCCCCAAGTGCCACGGCTGCTGGACTATTTTGAAGACCATAAGCAGTTTTATTTGGTGCAGGAGTACGTCAGCGGCTTGACGCTACAGCAAGAGGTGAAAAGGGGTGGCCCCTTTAGCGAAGCTGGAGTAAAGCAATTCTTAAGCGAAATCCTCCCGGTGTTGCAATACATCCACAGCCAGCAGGTGATTCACCGGGACATTAAACCAGCAAACATGATTCGCCGCGAGCAAGACCGCAAACTAGTTCTAATTGACTTTGGCGCGGTCAAGAACCAGGTAAGTCAGACAGCAATAATGAATAGCTCGGATCAGACTGCTTTGACGGCTTACGCGATTGGGACACCTGGATTTGCGCCTCCAGAGCAGATGGCAATGCGACCAGTATATGCCAGCGATATTTATGCTTTAGGAGTGACCTGCATTTATCTGCTCACGGGGAAATCACCCAAGAACTTAGATTACAATCCATCAACGGGCGAAATGCTCTGGCAAAAAAACCTCGATCTCAGCGAACATTTCACCCAAGTTATGACGAAAATGTTGGAGGTTTCTGTCCGCCATCGCTATCAGTCTGCCGAGGAAGTTCTGAGAGCACTTGACCTTCAACCTTATCTAGACAGCCTTGCGGGTGGTTTGGCGACTAAACATTATAACTCGCCAAGCCCAACGGGCAATGCCCCCTACTCTGGAGATTTAAGCCAACTGCATTCATCCCCCCCTACATCTGCCTCAGCGCAGATGGGAATGGCCATTAGAGCGCGGCGATCGCGAATGGATCAAACTGGTATACAGCCAGGAGGAAATGTAGGTCGTCGCAATAGTAGTGAAAAAAATACTTCCACACCTCAGCCCAAAAGCACGGAAGCCAAAACAGGAATACCAAAACAGCCTTCTAAATGGGATGCTGCCAGTATTCTCGCTGCCTATACAAAGGGTAGGCGGGACTTTGGCGAACAAAATATTAGCGGACTTAACCTCCAAAAAGCCAACTTATCTGGTGGGAATTTCCATTCCTCCAACTTGACTCAAACCAATCTCCAGGGAGCAGATTTGTCCCGCGCTGATTTTGGGCAGGCTAGTTTAAACCGAGCAATACTACGAGATGCGAATTTGGTTCGAGGCTATTTTAGCTATACAGATTTGGAGGGAGCTGATCTGCGCGGCGCGGATCTAAGCTTTGCCTATTTCAACTATGCTAATCTCCGAGGAGCTAACTTGTGTGGGGCGAATCTCACCGGAGCCAAAATCACTGAAGAACAGCTGGCGCAAGCGAAGACAAATTGGGCAACTGTGCTACCTAACGGCAAACGGGGCTTATGGTAATTTCCCCCTTCAATAGCAAGGGCATAATGTTGGGATGGACATAGGCTTTAAAGCTTTCTCTACCACTCGGAAGGTCAAGTTATAGATCATCCTCAAATTTCCTTATTAAGTTGTAAACTTAACACTGACTATAAAGTGACGTGATGGCGATCGCTGGTGGCAAACAACGCGCCACGCTCTCTTCAAAGAGATATGAATGATTTGGAAATCCTAAAGATTTATTGAGCAAAAAATATAAATGAATTATTCCTGCTTGTGGAATAATGTTCCGGTAAGCAAAGGAAAAACTTATATGACTTTAATCAAAGACGTTGTTGATTGCTCTACCTATTCTGTTCGTGGGCTAGATAACCAACTAATTGCCCAAATGAATAAACTCCGTCCTGGGCTATTGGTGCGGATTGACGACCTCCGAAATGTGAAATTGGCAGATGCTGCCGTCCACCCTTGGATGCAACCTGCTGCTAGAAGATGTCTAGCACAGGCAGTTTCTTATCGAGGTAAACAGATAATCATCAACTCAGCCTACAGGACGATCGCAGGTCAGATGCTACTACGCAATCATTACCTCAATGGACGCTGTGGCATCGTAGCCGCCGCTCCACCAGGGCAAAGTAATCATAATAACGCTAGTGCGATTGATGTAGAAGATTCATATGGGTGGCGCTCAGCACTAAGAGCCAGCCGATGGAGGTGGCTTGGTGAATTTGACCCCATGCATTATGATTGCATTGATGACAATATCAGCGCCCTTAATACTATTGCTGTGAAAGCTTTCCAGCAGTTATGGAACATAGTGCATGCCACAGATAAGCTCGCCCTTGATGGAGATTTCGGACCCGCCACAGAAACCCGGTTGCGCTACTCGCCAGCAGAAGGGTTTCCCGGTGTAGACCCCTCCAGAATCTTAAAACTTACTGAACCGTTACAAATAGGTAACGACGTAGGGGAAGTTCAGTTAGCACTTAGAGCAGCTGGAATTACTCTTGAGGTAGCTGACAAAGTGTTTGGTCCTGCAACTGATAAGGCGGTTAAACAATTTCAAGCTGCTAAAAATTTGGTTGTCGATGGAGTTGTAGGAAGTGGCACTCGTCAGGCGCTGGGCTTAGATTAGCCTAGATTTAGTCAAGTTAGTTTGACTACCCAAAGAGCGGAGTTATGAATTTGAAGATTGGAATTAAGATTGACTAATTTAATAACTCCGCCTATTTGGTTCTTCAGTAGTTGTGATGCTAAATTGACAGTTTCTTACAGCCTAAAGCCTGAAGCTACATAAACTTTCGTCTGCCTACGCAGCCTTAATAAAGTCCGTATGGTGCGCGGGCTTAGTCTGTATAGTCTGACACTTCAGGATTCCAGGCGTTAATTTTAGATAATTTAGCATACTAGCAACAAAATATTCACTAATTTTCTAGCTAAATACACTTTCTTAATTTAATTAATAAATATTAACTAAATATTTATTACCTCACGATGTTAACCCTCTTTTTTAAAGAGGATGGGGTAGTAAAATTTTTATTAAGGAGGGCAAGATATTAACTAATAACGCTTTATGTAACAGTGCTTCTGTTATTCAAATAGGTAGGATAACTTAATTAAGGATATCAGAGCGTAGGGTAGGTTTAGGCACGCAGCTTTATCGTTTGCTTAGAGGCGCTACGCGCTCCTATAAGCAAACATCACGCCAATGGTTTGATGGGTAACACTCGCGCTCTACCCGTCCTATAAATAATTAAGCGTCCCTAGTGAGCAGGAATAAGTTGTAATTATTAAGAAAATTAAAGCTTTTAATTAAAGTTTATTGGACAGTTGATACAAACTTCTAACAAGAGGAGTTCTCAGGCTATGAAAGTTAGCTCTTTACTCAGGCTTTACGAAGAAGGGAAAAGAAACTTTGCTGGTGCCAACCTCAGTGGTGCCGACCTCAGCAAAGTCACTCTTATTGGGGTCAACCTTACAGGGGCTAACCTGATGGGGGCTAATCTTAGCCGAGCTTTTTTAATCAAGTCAGACCTGAGCGGCGCTAACCTGAACTGGGCAAACCTGAGTTTTGTCAAAATGAGCGAAGCCAAACTAATCGAGGCAGATTTGACGAAAGCCAACCTCAGCGGGGCTTTTATGGTGAATTCTCAACTAAGAGGGGCAAAACTCAGCGGTGCAAATATATGTGGAGCCAACCTGCGAGGTGCTAATTTGTGGGGGGCGAATTTATGCGGGGCGAATCTGCAAAGAACCAACCTGCGGGAAGCTAATTTGAGTGATGTAAACCTCAACTGGGCTAATTTGGGCGAAGGGAGACTCATGGGTGCGAGGCTGTCTGGAGCCTCCTTAAATGGTGTTAACTTTAAAAAAGCTTTGTTAAAAGGATTAGACCTGAGTGGAATTGATCTAGAGGGAGTTAACCTCAGCGAAGCCAGACTAGGCGGCGCTAACTTGGAAGGCGCGAAGTTGGTAGGCGCTAATCTCACTGAAGCACATCTGCCCTCAGCCAACCTGAAAGGGGCAGACTTAACGGGAGCAATGCTGGCACGAGCTTTATTGGAAAAAGCAAATCTGACCTGGACAATTTTGAGTAAAGCCGACTTGAGTTATGCCAACCTGAGTGAAGCAACACTGAGGGGAGCTAACCTGGATAGTACCCAGCTAAGCGGCGCTATCTTGCCTGAATCAGTCCAAAACTTGTTCTCTTCAAGGTCAGCGGGTACCGCCGTATCGTTCGACGAAGCAGCGGGAGCAATGGTAGTCTAAGACGCAGAAACTGCTCTATATATGCTTATATTGTATTTAAGATAAGAAAGCCGATGAGCGGATTTGAACCGCCGACCGTTCGATTACGAATCGAATGCTCTACCACTGAGCTACATCGGCATTGATGATTTTTTAGTATAGCAGGTTTGACGAAAGTAGTTGCCGCTGACCTGCTGCCCACAAGCCAACAGAAGAAAGCGTAACTGTGTCAACATGAATCTAGATGCAGTTAAACTTAAGACTGATGACACACCCAACTTCCAAAAAGGGTAACGGCAACACTAGAGCCTATGGGCGAGTCAGCCCGGAACAGTATGCACGGCTTAAAGCCGAAGTAGCTGCTCCCTATAGAGGTTTGAGGCAATTTATTTACTTTGCTTTTGGTGCCTCTGGCTTCATCGGGGGGATTATATTTCTGGCTAAAGTAGCTGCCGGCCGGGAAGTAGCATCAGCACTACCTAACTTGGCTCTGCAAATAGGCGTCGTAGCGCTGATGGTTTGGCTATTTCGTTTAGAAAAAAAGGCGGAACGTAAGCTGTAAAGCGAGCATATTTCCAGTAATTTTAGGAAAAAGGCAAACGCTATTGCAGCCTCATGGCATCTTTTGCTCAAAAATGACAAAACTTCAGATTCAATCTGAAAATCCTGAAAGCTGCTCAGGATAAATACAATAAAAAATAAAAAGGCAAAATAAACAGAAAAAATAATTTATTTTGCCCTTTGCTTTTTACCTTTTGCCCGAATCGGCAGTTAATCTTCCTCTGAAATATCTTCTCCAGACTCATCCACATGAGTAACTGAATTCGCTGAGACAACGGCTCCCATAGCTAGTTTTTCCCGAACCTGCTGCTGAATGTTGTTGGCAACTTCGGCGTTTTCTTCCATGTACTTGATTGTGTTGTCTCGGCCTTGGGCAATGTTGTCACCGTTGTAGCTATACCAGGCCCCCCGGCGGTTAATAATTCCAGTTTCTTCTGCGAGGTCAATCACACATCCTAGTGTAGAAATTCCTTTGCCAAAGATAATGTCAAATTCCGCGATTCGGAAGGGTGGGGCAACTTTATTCTTAGCCACCTTAACTTTGACGCGGTTACCGTATTCGCCTTCATTAGCTTTTTTCAAGGTTTGAATCCGGCGAATATCCAAGCGCACTGAGGCATAAAACTTGAGGGCGTTACCGCCAGTCGTCGTTTCAGGATTGCCGTAGGAAATTCCAATTTTTTGGCGCAGCTGGTTGAGGAAAATTACTGTGCAGCCTGATTTACCTATATTCCCGGCAATTTTCCGGAGAGCTTGGCTCATCAAGCGCGCTTGTAGACCCACATGGGCATCACCCATATCGCCTTCGATTTCAGCACGAGGCGTTAATGCCGCCACCGAGTCAATGACGACGATATCCACTGCTGCTGAGCGAACCAGTTGATCGACTATTTCCAGGCCAGCTTCGCCAGTGTCGGGTTGAGAAACTAACAGGTTTTCAATATCAACACCGAGTACCCCAGCGTAGGCGGGGTCAAGGGCGTGTTCGGCATCGACAAAGGCGGCGATGCCCCCAGATTTTTGCACTTCGGCGATCGCATGTAGAGCTAGTGTTGTCTTACCAGAACTTTCTGGGCCGTAGATCTCAATAACTCGCCCCTTAGGTAAACCACCGCCTAAGGCTAAATCCAGCGTCATTGCCCCACTGGAAATGGTTTCTACCCTCATGCGGGTGGCATCTCCCAGGCGCATGATGGCTCCTTTGCCAAAGCTGCGCTCAATCTGGTTCAGCGCTAGGTCTAGGGCTTTTTGCTTTTCGGGACTAGTTGGGATTTGGATAGCCATTAATGCAATGCCTCAAGAATAAATTTGGTAATCAGGACGCAGGGGGAACTCTATTCTATTTTAGCTAAATCACGGTCAGCCTAGTTCCATCCCCTCTTGGGGATGGAGACAATAAGCAACTGGGTATCCGTTTCCACTCCCCAAGGTAAGGGCGAAGCTGATACCCACTGGAAGCCCACATCCTTCGCTTCCGGGTTATTGGTTAGTAGGGCGCAAATATTAATTTTTATATTGTAAAAAAAAATGTCAATCAACCCACTAACCACTAACAAAAAGACGTAAAATCCCACGTTATGAGAAAGCGTGGGATGAACTTAACTATTAAGCATCAGTACAAGTGGCTGCTAGGTACTATTGATTCCAAACCTGTTGTTGATACTTGTCCCGGCAGACACGTAAAATCTGTTGGTCGTTGTTGCTGATGGTGGCGACTGGTTGATACCCTTGAAGTCCGATTGCACTGTTGCTGGCGACCAGCGAGTTGGGTTGAAGTGCGATGGAATGGGAATAGGTTGATTCGCCGTAGGGATCGATGACGTTCAAATCCATCTGAGCGGCATTGACTGTCCCATAAAAACAACTAAACTCGGAGGAAGGCATATAATATGCACCAATCACCTTGCCATCACGTCCTTCAAACACCAGATACTCTTTACCAATTTGTTCCGGCTTGGAGGACTGACCATAAAGGTAGGTTCCATTATGCAACTGTTTTGTGGCAGCCTCCTTTGAGGATTCTGAGGCCGGAACTGTAGCTGCTGCTACCGACGTTGAGGTGGTAGTTGGGAATTCCAACTCGGAAGCCAAAATGGGATTAGCACTGCTGGTGGCGAATCCTATGCTCAGGAGTATTCCAGCAAGTGGCACTTGGGTGGCTTGTAAAAAAGAATTAAAAAATTTGTTAATCAACATAGTTTTCTCCTGAGCAATTAAAAGAAGAATTAAGTATTGAATTCAACTTACCTGGTTAATGAGGGTGTACGATTCGCCCAAAGGGATGAATTGAGTCTCATACTCTAGGTTGGTACTGAGAGATTGCTTCATCTACATCAGTATGGATTCCGGAAACTTTACAAAGAGTTACAAAAAAGGGATAACGTTTCTCCGTTACCCCTCTTAAAAGAAAAAAGCAAAAGGTAGAAATCTTTTGCCTTTTCCCCTATTAATTTTTACTTTTAGCCTTACCGATACTCCCCTGCCCTAGCTAGCTACATATTCCCGGACAGTGGCATGACGGCGACGTAAGTGGGCAAGAGCTTGGTGTTCTAGTTGCCGCACCCGTTCGCGACTGAGGTTCAGTCGCTGGCCCACTTTTGCCAGGGACATCTCATTGCCATCTTGCAGACCAAACCGGAGGGTAATTACTTCTCGCTGCTGGGGAGTTAACTCGGCCAGGAGGTCGTCTAGGTCTTGCCGCAGCGACTCCTGGGTGGTGTAATGCTCTGGAGAAGGCCCTTCATCTTCCAGCAGGTCAGACAGTTCGGTATCTTGGTTATCCCCGACACGGACATCTAGAGAAATCGGTTGACGGGCGATATTCAAGTATTCCCGGATTTGAGCCGGTTCCAGTTCCAACGCTTCGGCAATCTCGCCTGGTGTGGCGTTGCGACCTAGCTGTTGAGCCAGTTCCCGTTGCATTTTCTTAATCTTGTTGAGCTTTTCTGTAATATGGATGGGCAGACGGATTGCCCGAGCTTGCTGAGCGATCGCGCGGGTAATTGCCTGACGAATCCACCAGTAGGCGTAGGTAGAAAACTTATAACCTCTTGTGGGGTCAAATTTCTCCACACCACGTTCTAAGCCTAAAGTACCTTCCTGGATCAGATCCAGAAATTCCATGTTACGCTTTTGGTACTTCTTCGCGATCGCCACAACTAAACGCAAGTTGGCTTCAATCATCTTGCGCTTTGCACGTTCGCCCAACCCCATGATGCGGTTGATTTCGGCAACGCTTAGATTGACACGCTCTGCCCACTCCGAGGCAGTGGGTTCACGCTGTAGTTTTTCCGCAATAGCCTCTTTCGACTCCAGCAGCGCCATCATTTGTTGCACCTGCTTGCCGTAGACAATCTCTTGCTCATGAGTCAGCAGGGGCACCCGACCAATCTCATGTAAATAGGTGCGAACCATATCAGCCGTGAACGTAGGCTTATTCGTTTTCTTTTGGGTTTTGGCAGTGGTCATGAGTGAGTGATGACTCCGTAAACAAGCAACTATTCTGTCGCAGGGGTTTACCTCAAAAGACATTGCTAGCTCTTATGATTTAGAGTAGCTGGGCTGATTGGCCAAACACATCCTGCAAAAGATGTAAAGACTAACGACCCTTCTTTGAGGGCAGTACAACTTTTAGTTAAGCTTTGTCAAAGCTTCAGCTTGGGATATAGCCTCTCAAGCTATCACCGACTTCACCTCTGCGCCGCTTGTAACGAGTAACAGATGAGCAAGGCGAAGTCAGTATGATTTCAATTTACCTCAATGATATTACAAATATAGACGGCGGTAAAGGGTAAAAAGTTCATTTTGCTGTGGTCTCAAAAGGGCGTTGTTGCCGCTGTCAATAGAGAGACATCTTTTGGCATTACCAGCTATTTAGATATCCTCTATATCAATGATGAACCAATAATCTTTAAATGGGTAGGTAGGTGCGAGTGGGATAACCGAACGGGTTTTGGCATAATGTCCCTCAAGCTAGATTTTAGCTATAGTTTGCCATATGGAAGGGTAAATTTCCATTTTTAGTGATTTAGAAGCCCAAATCAGCTTTTGCGGCTTCAGCAGCGGCGAATACATCGGCATCCGGCATTTCTGCCCAAGCTGTATCCCCAATTTCCGCATAGAATGTTTCGTCGTAGGGACGGGTACGCACCACTACTGGCATAGGAACGGCATGGCCCAAGATCAGGGCTTGTTGCTTGGAGTCGAGTTTAGCGAGAACCGTGCGTAGATTGCCAGCACCAGAGACACCAGTGAAGATAGCGTCGATATCTTTCTCATCGTTGAGCAAGGCGGTGATGCGGGTGCCAATCTGGGACATAACTTCGTTATCAATTCCAGAGGGGCGCTGATCCACGATGAGGAGAGTGACGAAGTATTTCCGCATTTCGCGGGCTATTGTACCAAAAATGGTACTTTGTACCACGCCTGGGTCAAGAAACCGATGAGCTTCTTCTATTGTAATAACTAGCTGGCGGGGGCGATCGCTGGGATTTTTGCTCTGCAAAAACTGTTCTGCCTTGCGGACATATGCTTGGTGAATGCGGCGGGTAATTGTATTGGTCACCAACATATAGGAAAGCATATCTGACTGAGAACCAAACTCAATCACTACATGCTTACCAGCTTCCAAAGATTGCAAAATTTGACTGACGTAATTTTGGGGGCAGGCTGTACGCATATATTTGAGGTTATCCAGGCGCAAAAGTTTACGCTGCAAGGCCATAATCGAACCTTTGTGGCCCTTTTTTTCCTCGCAAAACATCTGGATTTCCTCGTTAGTCATACCCAGCAGTTGGATAATCCAGGATTTGCCAAACTCGCCGTACAGGATGTTGGCATTTTCCAAGCTAGCTTCGGAGATATTTAACTCTCGCCCCACCAGTCTGATGTCTTCAATTTCAATTTGATCGTAGCTGAGGTATAGTTCCTGGGCGTCTGTGACGCCACGGCGTTTGGTGGATTGGGGGTCGAGGGTGTAAACCTGGACTTGTCCTGGAAACAGCTGCCGCAAGCCTTTGACGGTGCTGAAGTTTTTACCTTCAGAGACGGCTTCCCAGCCATACTCCGAGTGCATATCAAAAATTAAGTTAACAGCAGCCTGTTTGCGAATAATGCCAGATAACAGCAGGCGGGTGAGAAAGGATTTACCAGTTCCAGATTTCCCAAAAACGCCGTTGCTTCGTTCTACAAAACGGTTTAAGTCTATGCATACTGGAACCTCCATGTCAAGAGGTTGACCGATGGCAAAGTTGCACCGACGGGGATCGTCTTCCCAGCCAAAGACGGCGCGGAAGTCGCGCTCGCTGGCATCGTATACCTGGCTAAAATGACTGGGAATTGTTTTGACTGGCAGCATTTCCATCTCAGTGCTAGTTTGCGCCTGAAAAGACCCTAGCGATGATGCGCCAGGAGGAAGCTGTCCATCCAACTTGCCATTGAACGCCGGGAATGCTGGTTCGCGAGTCAACATTAACATCGGCGTTAGATTGACGGTGCCATAGGTGCCACTCCCAGCCAGCACAGCTTGCAAAAAATCATCATCGGGACTGGGCGGATTAGCGATAATCCGGTTACTGGAAGTTCCCAGGGAGACATCCGTGAGCATACAGAAAAAATCCGAGCGCACACCCCTGACAACCAGGAATTTTCCCACGCGCATATCTTCCACAGAGACATCCGGGTGTAGTCGGACTTCTAATCCCTCGCTGAGGGAACCTTGAATGACTGAGCCTAATGGTCTATCCAAATTCATAAGATTTTAGATGTTAGATTGACCTCGCCCTGCATAGTGGGACGAGGCTTGAACCAAATTTGATGTCGTAAAAAAGCAATTAGCAATTAGCGAACTTTTGAGCAAGCTAAATTGACTGGTTACTTTCATCACTAGGGAGATAAGCCAGCTTACTAAAAGCTAATAGCTAACTGCTAATTGCTATAACAGAAACCTTCTACCTAATCAATATCAATTGATGTCGGCGCGGATGCGGGGGTGCTGGTGAGGGTCATGGGTTTGCGATATTGGGCATACAGGCGATCGCGCCAGTTGAAAAACGGTTCGTAGGCAGCGTTATCGGCGAAGCCAGGAACTCCTTTACCTTTTAGCGCCTCTGGGATGTCTATATAGGGGCCATCAGGAAACTTTAGCAGCATACTCAGCCCCGCTACGGCAAAATCTGCCAGCGTCGGGTAGTCAGCGACTAGATAAGGGCTATCTAGCAGCATCAGGCTGAGGGCTTCTAAATCTTGCTTTAGGGCTTCTTTAGCCTCTTTTATGGCGTCTGGGCTATAACCAACACCAAAACCCAGGAGATCGACGACTTCACCTGGCAAGGCACCTACTAGGTTTTTGACAATATCTGGCGTCCCACTGGGTAAAACTGAAGCACGTAGGTTGAGATTTTTGCTTAGCCCCTCAAACAGTACTTTGCGGCTTTTAATACCAATTGATTCGTCAGCCCACTCTTCTATGAGTAAGCACAGTCCCCGTTGTTTGGGGTCAACCGGGATCAGGGGGTGGTCTGGATAATGCTTGTCCAGGTACATTGCGATCGCTGTTGAATCTGCGATCGCAGTATTCCCATCTTTCAGCACTGGCACTTTTCTTTGACCGGACAGCCGGAAGAGTTCCAGTTGTCCGACTCCTGGAGTCACCTCTATCTTGCGGTATTCCAGCCCTTTGTAATCAAGAATCAGCCGCACTTTTTCCGAGTACTGGGATAGTTCAAATTGGTATAACTCCAGCATTTTGCATCTCCTTAAGCTTGTGAGTGATAGCCCCACTGTCAATTTAACGCCTTCAAACTATAGCAATCCTATTTGAGTTGTGAAATCTCACCGCCCTCCCCTAGAGTCCACCTGCTACTTTGGGAGGATGGCAACAGCCGGGGGTATAAATTCATGAATGATTTAAAACTGCTATGTAGCGATCGCCCACAGGCCGAAGGCAACTAGGACACTACCCAAGGTTTTAAGAACCTATCCAAAACTGGTTTTAATATATTTTTAAACACATATGATTACAGATACCAGTACTTAATTCAGGCATCTAAACGGTTTTTTTTATAGGATATCAGTTCATTACCAATGAGGATGCCGATATCCTAATTAATAGGAATTATGCCAGGTCAGGTATCTAGCCTAAAAATTATGGGGTTAAAAATATTTCTCTTAAGTAAGTCAACTTAATTAAATATAGCAATCGCCAAGACAGTTAGGACATCTATAAATTTAGTAGAGACGTTCCGATGGAACGTCTTGACCAAAGTTCGCTTGTCCTCAGCGATGTGTCCACTGCTATACAATAGTAATCTATGTTTGATTGATGTTATGAAACCTAAGTATGGGCATATTTTGATGGGTTTCACTATTACTCTACCCATCCTACCAATAATTATGACTCCATACTTACTACTTACCTGTACGAACAAAATTAATTAAGAACCCCCCAAGCTTCTCTTGGAGGATTCTTACAAAAAATAAAAGATAGAAAATTTTTAAGGCTTATGCGCTTTGGCGAGTTAACAGACCCCACAGGAAAATTACCACCATTGCGCCAATGACTGCAAAAGCAACACTTGGTATTGTCAAAGCTGCATACGATGCCCCACCGCTGCTTCCCAGTAAGAGTTGACCTAAGAAACCACCAACTAAGGCACCCACAATTCCCAAAACTATTGTGGCAACGATACCGCCACCTTGATGACCGGGATAAATAGCTTTGGCAATAGCTCCAGCAATCAGACCTAAAACTATCCAAGCAATAATACCCATTTCCTTTGCTCCTTTGTAAATTTGAGTTTTTCTTTTTTTCTTTTCTTGTTATGTTTAATATAATCAATTGAACTCATGTCGATCCTCTATCACAGGGAAGAACTACACGGTGGAGAAAACTCAACCAATAACTTGAGTTGGTATTACTTTGGGTATAAAAGCCGCTTAACTTGAGATGTGGTAATTGCCTAACTGAGAAAGTTGGAAAATCCTTATGCTGCACTCATTCAGGGCGGAGGTGCGCTTCAGTTTATCTATTCCGCCTTGAGAGATGGGGATCAATCGCTGCCTGTTAGTAGAGGCGTTCCGCCGGAACGTCTCTACTTGTAGTATTTTCTACTTAACAAGCTTGGGGCAGTGATAAAGCTGATAATCGTAGCCATGTGCTTGTGGCCAAGAGGGGAAATCGCTAAAACAGTTTTGTGCTTCTAGATTTACAGGGGCTGGGAAATTTACTGTCCATAAATCTAGAGGTCGTGGCAATTGGGGAAGCGTTTGTTGCAATAAGGCTGTAAGGGCTGCACACTCTTTCCCTGGAGTGGGGTCACAGTTTTGATGTCCTAACAAAAATTGGGGAGATGCTGCCGAATGTAAAGCATTGTTTCGTTGGAACTCCCAGCCTAAACCGATCATTTTTGCTGTTTCTATATGGTTGTAGTGGTTAATGGCGATCAGGACTGGAGACTGAGATACTTTTTGGATGGTGTGCATTAATAGATCGGGACGGTAGGGTTTGTGATAGCCGAGATCCGAGATTACTGTTAGCCCACCCAGGAGTCCCATAAGCCAAATCAGCACAACTGCTTTTTTACCGCCGATTCTGAGGCTACGCAGGATAGACAATGAACCTTGAGGGGATGGCAATCTTATCCCGGCTTGAGTTTTAGGAGTATGCCAAGAAGTTGCCAGACTAGCTGCCAGCAAAACTATTACTGCTGGAAAATAGACAAAGTTATACCTAATACCGCTTAGTAGATCCGGGAATTTGGTATAAGTAAGACCGAAAAATAAAATAACGGCCCCTAATACAAAACTGCCCAGAACCTGGATAGCTAAACTGCTTTCCGGTTGCATTCTCTGGATGCGGATGCCCCGGTATAAGATAAAAGTAGTCCATATAGAGAAAAATAACAGCAATAAAGCTGAGAGAACTACTATTAATTTATTTGTTACTTCTACAGGTAACAAAAACATCATTGTTATCCAAGCAGCTAAAGCTTGACTAATTGGTTCTAGCCAGCTGAAGCTACTGCGATCGCCACCATAAATCCATTGAGTGAGGCTATTACTAGAAATATGTTGCCAAGCAGGTAGCCAGACTAAGCACCCCGCTGCTGTACCAGCAGCCACCGCGTAGATCCGCCACCAAGTTTTGAAATTGGCAATTTCAGATAAGCGATTAATCGCAAAACCAATTAATACCAAGGCTTCAGCGCAGAGAGTGAGAATGAAAAAGTAATGAGTGGCCATCCCTAAACAATTGACTATCACCCAGGTTAATCCCACCCAAACAGGTAAGTAGGTGCGATGGTGGATAGTTCGTATGGCAACTACTAAGCAAGAAAGGGAAGCAATCACGCATAAAATCGCCAAGGTGTAATGACGTGCTTCTTGAGCTAAGGCAATGCTGAAGGGCGAAACCGCCATCAGGGCGGCTGCAATTTGACCTACTAAGCGAGAACGACATGCTAGCCAGCCTAAGCCAAACATGGCTGGAATGGATACTACACCTAGAAGTACGGGGAGCGATCGCGCTGCCCATACCGAAGCAAGTCCCGCGTCTGCTGGAAACAGCTTCATCCACAGGTGAGCTAGTGCAAAATAGGCCGGCGGATGGGTGCTTTCTGTCATTAAATGGTTAATTACAGTAACAATCCCGGCTTGCGGATTAGGTTGCAAGGGCTGTAGGAGAGTAGAGAGTGCGATCGCCTGATTGAGGGGCACTGTTCTAAAACTATTGCCCAAACTAAATACCATGGTGGCAACTTCATCACTCCAGAGAGTTTTTGATGTTAGAGCGGTCAGGCGCAAACCAGTACCGATAAGCAGCCACAATACAAGCAATAAGGGATGGAACCAGCGACTTTTAGCAATAGCTTTCAACTTTTGACACCTCAAATTTTTAGGCGCGAAGCAAAATATATTATTTACATAAAATGTCGCGCTCGACTTCGTTGTGGTTCCCTATGGGAAGACTACGCCCACGCTAATGCCCTCCACTAGCAGCACTATCACCGATGAGAAGACTACCAAGGCTAGGGATTGCCAGCTATGTGCAAACTTGTTTCTGTAATAAGAGGAATGATTACTATGAGACAGGATATGTCTATCAAAAGCTAAGATTTTTTCTATTTTCTGGGTTATAGCAGTTGCCATAATGGTTAATAAAATCTGGTGAGAGAATAATTAATCAAATCTTAACATTTGTATGGGAACGAAATCTTTCAATATGTTTAAGGGGGTAATATGAAGCTAAGTTTATGCATAATTGTTAAAAACGAAGAGGCAGCACTGCCGCAATGCCTCAGTAGCGTTAAGGACGTGGTAGATGAAATGGTGGTGCTGGATACTGGATCGAGCGATCGCACTCCAGAAATTGCCAGAGAATTTGGCGCGAAGGTTTATCACTTTCAATGGTGCAACGACTTCTCCGCTGCCCGCAATGAGTCCCTGAAGTATGTGCAGGGGGACTGGGTTTTAGTTCTGGATGCCGATGAAGTGCTGGTGCCGGAAATTGTGCCGCAACTGAAACAAGCAATCGAGAGCGATCGCCACATCTTAATCAACCTGGTGCGCCAAGAAGTCGGCGCGTCTCAATCTCCTTATTCTCTAGTTTCGCGTCTATTTCGCCATCACCCAGAGGTGCGCTTTTCTCGCCCTTATCATGCAATGGTAGATGATAGCGTGCAAGCGCTGTTGCAGCGGGAACCTCAGTGGCAGGTGGGCTATTTGCCGGAGGTGGCGATGCTGCATTATGGCTATCAACCAGGTGCGATCGCATCGCGAGACAAACTTACTAAAGCCAGAACCACGATGGAAGGATTTCTGGCAACTCACCCCAACGATCCTTATGTATGCAGCAAGTTGGGAGGACTTTATATTGATGTTGGTCAACAGAGTCAAGGAATCGAATTACTAAAGCGCGGCTTAACTTCAAATGAAGTAGATGCTTCTATTTTGTACGAACTGCACTACCATCTCGGTAATGCCTACACCCGTCTACCAAATTTCGCTCAGGCGGCGGTACATTATCAAGCTGCAATCCAACAGCCAGTTTTACCGATCCTAAAGCTGGATGCTTACAACAATTTGGGAAACTTACTGAAAGCAGCTGGGGATTTGGCGAATGCTAGAAAAGCTTACTGTACGGCTTTGGAGATTGACCCCAATTTTACGACAGGTTACTACAATCTGGGGATGACGTTGAAGGCTATGGGACTTTTTGAGGATGCGATCGCATCCTACCGTAAAGCGATTGAACTTAATCCCAACTATGCAGACGCTTACCAAAATTTAGGAGTTGTACTGCTGAAAACTGGTAACGTACCAGAAAGTTTAGCAGCGTTTCGAGATGCGATCGCACTTCACCAACAGCATAACCCTGACGAAGCACAGCGACTTTGCCAAGGATTACAAGAAATGGGCTTTCAAGTTTAACTTGCAGCGGTTTTCATCTGAAACCTTTTCACCGTCAACGTTAAACCTGAAAACCTCGCTTCCCATGTTTGCGTCTATTCATGGCGGTAATACACAAGCTTGGACAAGCAACCAGAAGCGATTGTAGCTATTGACATTTCTGGGAAGAGAAGCCAGCATTTTGTTAAACTTTGGCTTACGTGCCAGTATTAGATCCAGACCCATGACCAAAATAATTCGTAATCCCCGGTTTCAAGCCCCTAAATTTATTTATGGAAAACTCATAAATGCGTAGCATCAATGTCCAAGCCCCTAAATTTATTTATGGGGTATTAATTACGAATTACGAATTACGAATTACGAATTGGAGCGCAGCGACATGACCGTTTCCCAGATTGCTTCCCCTTCCCTAAGCGCGATCGCAATAGCAACCCGTCAAGCTGCGCGTCAGCTGGCTGTTTTTTCGACAGAGGCTAAAAATCAAGCGATTGAAGCGATCGCCCAAGCTTTAGAATCTGCAACACCTGAGATTTTGGCAGCGAATGCAGCAGATTGCGCTTCAGCTGAGGCAGCGGGGATTGCCAAAGCGCTTTATGCACGACTGAAGTTAGATGAAACTAAGCTAAAAGCTGCGATCGCGGGGGTGCGAGATGTCGGCAAACTGCCAGATCCAGTCGGTGCGGTGCAGATTAACCGGGAACTGGATGAAGGGCTAATTCTCAAGCGCGTCAGCTGCCCTCTGGGAGTTTTGGGCGTTATCTTTGAAGCGCGTCCTGATGCGGTGATGCAAATTGCTAGTCTGGCGATTAAATCTGGCAACGGTGTCATCCTCAAGGGTGGGCAGGAAGCCGTTCGTTCTTGTGAAACGTTAGTGAAAGCGATTCGCCAAGGGTTAGCTGAGACTGATGTTAATCCAGATGTTGTGCAACTGCTGACGACTAGAGAGGAAACGCTGGCATTGTTGCAGTTGGATCGATATGTGGATCTGATTATTCCCAGAGGTTCTAACTCGTTTGTCCGGTTTGTGCAGGATAATACCCGCATTCCGGTGCTGGGCCATGCAGAAGGGATTTGTCATGTTTATGTGGACGCAGCAGCTAATATTCAGAATGCGATCGCGATTACTGTAGATGCCAAAACTCAGTATCCAGCTGCCTGCAACGCGATTGAAACTTTGCTCGTCCATCGCTCAATTGCCCCAGAATTTCTACCACTGGTTGCCCGTGCCTTGCAAGAACGTAATGTGGAATTACGGGGGGATGAGCATACTTGTGAAATTCTGGACATTTCAGCCGCGACGGAAGCAGACTGGGCGACGGAATACAGCGATTTGATTCTGTCTATTAAAATTGTGGATTCTCTTGAGGAAGCGATCGCGCACATCAACACTTACGGTTCTGGGCATACCGATGCTATCGTGACAGAAGAGAAAGCCGCTGCTGACACCTTCCTTGCTCAAGTCGATGCCGCTGGCGTTTTTCACAACTGTTCGACTCGCTTTGCTGATGGCTTCCGTTACGGCTTTGGCGCAGAAGTAGGAATCAGCACTCAAAAAATGCCCCCGCGTGGCCCAGTGGGCTTAGAAGGATTGGTTACTTACAAGTACCAAATCGCTGGTAATGGTCACATTGCCGCCACCTACACTGGCTCGAATGCTAGAGCTTTTACACACAAAGATCTGGATTAAATACTCCACGCCACTTGCGGGTGGAGATTAATGTTAGTACTTAGTGCATAGTAGTTAGGCTTGAAATAATAACTAACAACTATCTACTATCCACTAACCTCGGCGGCAGTTTGACTTCTTACCCATAAAGAAAGGATGCGTGTCCTGCCGCTGGCTGTAAACATGAATAGCAACTTACCCACCTTGAGCTAACAACTACTTAGTATGGCTACTGAAAAACTGCTCTGGATTCGAGCGGCTTTACAGTTACGCGGTTCAGTAATTTTCGTCGTTTTACCCCGCGTATTATTGTGTGGTATATTCGGGTTTTTAATTTCCTTACTATACTATTTTGACTTCCCTGTATCGTGGCATATTTGGGGGAGTGTAATTACAAATGTAGTTTTTAACTTAATCTTAGGTTTATTATTAGTTTTTCGGACAAATACAGCTTACGAGCGGTATTGGGAAGGTAGAAAAAGTTGGGGAAATTTAGTGGTCAATGTTCGCAACTTAGCGCGTCAAATCTGGATAGGAGTTGCCGAAGTTGAACCAACTGATAGAGAAAAGAAAGCTTCCATCCTGCGGCTATTAGTTGCATTTGCCATCGCTACTAAATTGCACTTGCGGCAAGAGCCTATAAATAGCGATTTAGAGAATACAATCAAACTGTACAATGTAGAGGCACCAAATCTTGCGTCTCTACAAAGAGTCAAAAATCCGCCATTAGAAGTGAGTTTATGGATTGGAGATTACTTACAACAACAGTATCATCGGAATTGCTTAAATAGCCAGCAGTTATATGCTATGAATACCTTGCTAGATAGTATGGTACAGGCGCTAACAGGTTGCGAACGCATTGTCAACACGCCGATTCCTTTGGCTTATGCTATTTACCTCAAGCGATTGTTGCTGATATATTGCATTTGCTTGCCCTTCCAAATAGTAGATAATTTGAATTGGTGGACTGGCTTAATTGCCGCTTTAATTAGTTTTGCTTTGTTTGGTCTTGAAGAAATAGGTAATGAAATAGAAAATCCTTTTGGTTACGATCCTAATGACCTGCCAGTGGATGAAATTTGCACGACACTACTTGAAAACATTGAAGATTTTATCGCGTTCAAAAGTTTAGAGTCAGAATTAACTCCTCAACCCACCATCAGGGAAGAGGAAAGCCCTATATCGATATAAATACCAAGGCTAATAGCTAATTATGGATAGCATTCAATTAACAGGAATTCGCTGCTACGGCTACACTGGCTTTCTGCCAGAGGAGCAGGTATTAGGACAATGGTTCGAGGTGGATGTTATCCTTTGGGTAGATCTATCCCAGGCGGGCAACAGCGACGCGATAGAAGACACTCTTGATTACCGTAGTGTAATTGCGACGGTGCAGCAGCTGGTGAAGACGTCTAAGTTTGCCTTGGTGGAACGATTAGCAACTGCGATCGCCGACGGCATACTACAATATGAGCGCGTGACGCAAGTGCAAGTGCGACTGGCGAAACCCGCTGCCCCAATTCCAGATTTTGGCGGCAAAATCACTATTGAAATGACGAGAAAAAAGTAAAAGGTTTTTAAAGCGCCTGTTTAGTTTGGAGAACGGCTACTGTGACTTTTCGTATTCTCAGCTTTGATGGTGGTGGGATCCGGGGTGTGATGTCGGCAGCAATGCTAAGAGTCGTCGAGCAACAAATTGGTAAGCCTTTAAATCAATATTTTGACCTGATTGCAGGCACTTCCACAGGGTCAATTTTGGCAGCGGCGGTTGCCACAGGGCTGAAAAGCCAGGAGATCATCGATCTTTACAAACAAAACGGGCAGAGGATATTCCCCTACACCAGCCTATGTTCTAGACAGCGCCTAGGATTAGTGTGGCAATATGGTGTCTCTGCCCCTAAGTACTCAGACGAGGGTTTGAATAAAGTTTTGCAAGAGCAGTATTGAGCTTTAACAGCAGCAGCCGCGCTCTCTATGCGTCAGCATGAACGTCGGGAGTATGTCACGATTGCTATAGGTTATTGACTCCGACGAATTACTTCGCCGGAGTCAATGTACTAGCTCGCAGCCTGACGCTCTTTCGCTTCCTTAATTACCTCTTCCGCGATGTTAGTTGGGCAAGGAGCGTAGTGTGAGAAAGACATTGAGAACTGTCCACGCCCAGATGTCATGGTACGCAGGTCACCAATGTAGCCAAACATTTCGCTCAACGGCACATCTGCCTTGATGCGAGCGCCAGTCTGTCCTGTCTCCTGAGATTTCATCATCCCTCGGCGGCGGTTAAGATCACCGATGACATCGCCCATGTAATCATCTGGTGTGAAGACATCGACATTCATGATCGGTTCAAGCAACTGAGGACCAGCTTTAGGAACAGACTGCCGATAGGCTGCTTTTGCCGCAATTTCAAACGCCATTGCCGACGAGTCAACCGGGTGGAAACCTCCATCAAGCAGCGTGAACTTAAAGTCCATGCAGGGGAACCCAGCCAATACGCCTCGATCAATGCTGCTCTCAAAGCCTTTTTGCACCGATGCCCAATACTCTCTGGGTACGCTGCCACCCGTCACCTTTGACTCAAACAGGAAGCCACTGCCTGGTTCACCCGGCTCAATCACATAGCCAATTTTGGCAAATTGACCAGAACCACCAGACTGCTTCTTGTGGACGTATTCGTCTTCGAGGCGCTTCGTAATCGACTCGCGGTAGGCTACTTGTGGTTTACCGACTTCCACATCCACCCCGTGGGTGCGCTTCAGAATGTCCACCTTGATGTCGAGATGTAGCTCACCCATCCCCTTGAGAATGGTTTCGCCGCTTTCTTCATCTGTCATCATGTGGAATGATGGGTCTTCCTGCACCATCTTAGTGAGCGCAGCGACCATCTTTTCTTCGCCACCTTTCGCCTTTGGTTTGACCGCAATGGAAATTACGGGTTCAGGGAATACCATTGGCTCTAGCGTCGCGGGATATTTGGGATCGCAGATTGTGTGTCCGGTGCGGACATTCTTCATGCCCACGATCGCAATAATATCTCCAGCCTGAGCCGAGTCAATTTCTTCGCGAGAATTGGCGTGCATCTCCACCAAACGGCTGACACGTTCCGTCTTGCCTGTCGCGGTATTGAGTACGGTATCGCCTTTTGACAAGGTACCAGAGTACAGGCGCGTGAAAGTTAAAGCACCGTAGCGATCGTCCATGATCTTAAATGCCAGCGCTCGCAAGGGTTTCTCTGGATCAACGATCGCAAAGCCGCCTGTTTCATTCCCTTCAAGATCAACCTCTTGCTGTGGATTGACCTCCGTTGGGTTAGGCAAGTAGTCAACCACGGCATCCAGTACCAACTGTACGCCCTTATTTTTAAACGAGGAACCACAGTATGTGGGGAAAAACGCCAAATCGCGTGTACCTTTGCGGATGCAGCGCTTAATTGACTCAATATCTGGCTCATTCCCTTCCAGATACTGTTCCATCACCTCATCGTCTTGTTCAACCGCCAGTTCAATCAACTGTTCGCGGTATTTCTCGACATCATCGACCATATCGGCAGGAACATCTTTGATCTCATAGTTCATCGGATCGCCAGAGTCATCCCAGATCCATGCCTTGCGGGTCAGCAGATCGACCACGCCGCGAAACTTTTCTTCAACGCCAATCGGCAGCACCATTACTATCGGCTTAGCACCAAGCACTTGTTCAACTTGCTTGACGACTCGGTAAAAATCAGCACCTGTGCGATCAAGCTTATTGACGTAGACGATGCGAGCAACTTTGGAGTCGTTAGCATAGCGCCAGTTGGTTTCAGATTGCGGTTCAACCCCGCCCGAACCACAGAAAACACCAATGCCACCATCCAGAACTTTCAGAGAACGATAAACCTCAATGGTGAAATCGACGTGACCTGGGGTATCGATGAGGTTCAGCTGGTGATCGTTCCAGAAACAGGTAGTCGCAGCCGACTGAATCGTAATACCGCGCTCTTGCTCCTGTTCCATGAAGTCTGTCGTTGCCGCGCCTTCATGGACCTCACCAATTTTGTGAATCTTACCTGTTAGTTTCAGGATTCTTTCAGTTGTGGTGGTCTTGCCAGCATCGACGTGAGCGAAGATGCCTATGTTTCGATAACGAGTGAGGTTTTTCATAATTATTATCTAGATTAAATTAAATGCCCCATTAAATGCAACAAACCGTTGGCAATCGCCTCTTGTAAAAGGGCAACCCTCGCCCACGGCTGCTGCTGGCGGTTGCTAAAATATGCAATGTTTCAATGAGCGAAGTTTGGGCGAAATCGACGATCTGATCGAGTAATAGGCTGACCTGAGAATGTTGATGTTGGGCGGTGACGATCGCATCGATAGTTGGTCAGGCTCTCCGTCGCGCCACTGGGATTCCGTAACGTCAGATTAACCTAGTGAGATGGGTAGTTAGTATATATACAAGTCTGTTTTCACTCAAACATAGCTCTAGGAATAAGTGAACAAACTTCATTATTTGATATAGCAGTTGCCACAAGGAAAAAGTTACAATCGACATGAGCCTTCATGCACCCAGAACTACTGCTATAACTCTTCGGATCGCTAAAAACTAATTGCTATACTTCTAAATTCTTCACCCAAGATTAGTGACGATCGGTACTTATGGTAACGACCTCAGACTTGAAAACATTTGCAGTGCCTTCATAAACAGTACCAGTAACTAATTAAAAACTTCTGCAAAGCTGTACTAGATATTAACTCCTACCATTGGTCGCTTAACAATCCCATCACCTGTTTCCACATCAAACCAATGAATATTTTGAGGAGGCAAGGTCAAAATAATCTCCTCCTTACTCCAAGGCTGGTCTATAGGCAACAAAGTACGTAAAGTCAGCGCACCCGCTTGTGAATCTTGAATCCTCACGCTTACTAAATAGTGCATCCCCAAGTTTTCCACCAGATACACTCGACCTTTAACCGTCTGTGTATCCTCTGGTCGGGCAAGGTGGACATTTTCGGGGCGAATCCCTAGCACAATATTAGGTGGTAAAGTTGCAAGGCTTTCTGGCAGCCTAATTCTAAAATCTCCTAAGATTGCCTCTCGTCCTTCGCAGCGAAGCGTCAATAAATTCATTTGAGGACTGCCAACAAATCCAGCCACAAATAAATTTGCTGGATGACTATAGATGCGCTCAGGCGGATCAAGTTGCTGGACGTACCCTTGATCTAGCACAGCAACTTTGGTAGAAAGTGTCATTGCTTCTGTCTGATCGTGAGTAACATATACTACAGGGACTTTTTGAGCAGCAAACAGCTCCTTAATATCGGCACGGACTTTTTCACGCAACAGCGCATCCAGGTTACTCAGGGGTTCATCTAATAAAAATACATGAGGGCTACGTACCAAAGCACGCCCAACAGCAACCCGCTGCCGTTGTCCACCAGATAACTGACCGGGTTTACGGCCCATTAAACTTTCATCTAACCCTAAAACTCGTGCTGCTTCTGAAACTCGTCTTTTAATTTCTTCCGGTGGAGTTTTCTTCAGCTTCAGCCCAGAATAAAGGTTTTCGTAAACTGTCATGTGGGGATAAAGCGCATAGCTTTGAAACACCATAGCAATATTGCGATCGCCTGGGCGCTTGTTGGTGACATCCTCGCCCCCAATTTTAATTTGACCGCGAGTGGGTTCCTCCAGACCTGCAATTAGTCGCAAAGTTGTGGATTTACCACAACCCGAAGGTCCCAGTAAGGTGAGAAACTCATTATCATCCACAGTTAAACTAATATCTTTAACTGGGATAACTTTGGGAGTATAAGTCTTATTTAAGTTGATGAGTTCGAGCTTAGCCATATTTCGATTTTGGATTTTAGATTAACTAGCCGTCAACAAATTGATTTAACCTTTGACAGCACCAGCGGTAAGACCTTGGACAATCTTGCGCTGGAAGAACAAAACTAATAAAACCAGGGGCAAAGTTCCCAAAACCGTTGCCGCAGCAATCGGACCGTAGGGAATTTCAAAAACTGATGCACCACCTAGCTGTGCAGCAGCAACGGGAATTGTCTTCATATCTTCACGAGTGATGAAAGTGAGGGCGAAGATAAACTCGTTCCAAGCAAAAATAAAGGTAAGAATCCCAGTAGTTACCAAAGCCGGGATAGTCATGGGCAGTAAGATGTTAACTAGCATTTGCCAGGTGTTATAACCATCTACTTTAGCCGCATCTTCCAAGTCTTTTGGTAATTGCTCGAAAAAGCTCCGTAGCACCAGAATTGTCAGTGGCAAATTAATTGCCGTGTAGGGGATAATTAGCGCCAGATAGTTGTTTCCTAGATTCAGTGCCTGGACAACTTCTAATAACCCCAGGAACAACAAAATACCAGGAAATAAAGTAATAATGAGGACACCTGCAAGGATAACTTTTCCACCCCAAGGGCGTAAACGTGCCAGAGCGTAAGCAGCAGGTGCGCCAATTGCTAAAGAAACAGCAGTGGAAGTAATCGACACGAAGGCACTATTTAAAATGTAGCGCCAGAACGGACGACGGACGAATAACTCAATGTAGTGATTGAGCGTGTATCGAGTCGGGAAATAAACAGTAGGAACGGCAGAAATATCCTCATTCACCTTGACTGAGGTCAGGAGTTGCCACAAAACTGGCGCTAGACTAAAGAGTACAACTAATACAACTGCCAGGAACAGTAGGATTTTTTTAAGGGGAAATTTTATCCCACCTTTTGGGGTTGGAGTTGGAGTTATTGGGCGTTCTTGTGTAATAGCAGTCATAAGTTAAGCCGCTCCTGATGCCTTGGCACGGGATTTGCTGAGTAAGAAACTAGCGATCGCCACTGCTGCAATCAGCAAGAGAAATGTTACCACCACCAACGCTGCACCATAGCCAAAGTCTAAATAACGCATTACGGTGGAGTAGATGTACAGCGACACCACTTCAGTTGCACCCCCAGGGCCACCGCCAGTCATCACAGCAATCAAGTCGAAAATTCCGAAAGACTGAGCAAACCTAAATAAAACTGCAATCAAAATTTGTGGCATCAGTAGCGGTAACGTAATTTTAGTAAAGTTTTGCCAGGGCGTGGCTCCATCAATTGAATGGGCTTCATAAAGATCTGCGGAAATAGATTGTAATCCAGCTAGCAGCAAAATACTAATGAAAGGTGTAGTTTTCCAAACATCGGCAAAGATTACTGCTGCCATCGCTAAGGTGGGATCTCCTAACCAGTTAATCCCAGTTTTAATCAAACCCAGCCGCAGCAAAATATCATTAACAACTCCAAACTGATCGTTAAAAATCCATGCCCAAGCTAGACCAATCAAAGCAGTCGGTAAAGCCCAAGGTAAAATAGCTGTTGTCCGCACAAAGCCTCGTCCCCGAAACTTATGATTTAGAACTAGGGCAATTCCCAGACCCAGTAGTAGCTCCGATACAACGGCTACTGTTGTAAATACAGTTGTTGTCCAGAAACTTTGCCAAAAACGGCCATCCCCTGCCATCCGCACATAGTTGTACAAACCAGAAAAAACAGGTTGTAGCTCAGTTCCCAGATTTTTTGTGAACAAACTCAACCAAAATGCTCGCACTATCGGGTAACCAAAGACAAATAACAGCAGCAGTAAGGCTGGTAATAAAAACAGCCAACCTGTCCGTTGTTCCCGACCTCTAATTGTATGCAAGTTCATCATCAAATTTTTGATTTTGGATTTGGTACGGTAAAAAGTCAAAACTCAGGCTGATTGTTTTTGCCCTGTATTTAGTAATAAGCGGGTTTCCTCAGCAGCAGATTTCATCGCTCTTTCAGGATTCATGCGATTTGTTAGAGCTGCACTAAGATAGCGCTGTAAAATATCTGATGCCTGAGCATATTGAGCGATCGGCGGACGTAAAACAGCAGTCTGTACCACTTTCATTAACTCTGGGAAGTGGGGGTATTTAGCAACCACTTCTGGGTCTGTAAATAATTCCCGTCGGCTCGGTACATAGCCTTCTTGCAAAATGAATCGGCGCTGGGCTTCTTTACTGGTAAAGTATTGAATCGCTTTCCAAGCTTCTTCTGGGTGTCTAGAGGATTTGGCAATACCCCAACCCCAGCCGCCTAAGCAAGCTCCGGGATCTTGATTCGGTGCATGAACCATAGGTTTAATGGCAATTTTTCCCTCAAGTGGTGAACCCGGTTTATTAGCTAAAGTCCAAACATAAGGCCAACTGCGTAAAAACGCCCCTTGACCACTTTGGAAGAAACGTCGGGTATCTTCTTCCTGGTAAGTCGTAACCCCAGGTGGAGAAACACCCTTCTGAACCGTGTCGCGCAGAAAATTAATAGCTTGTACAGTTTCTGGTCGATCTAGTCCCACCTCAAGTGTTTGCGGATTCACCCAAAAACCACCAAAGCCTTCGAGGACTTCAATAAACATCGCCACCACTCCTTCATATTGGCGACCCTGCCAGAGATAGCCCCAATTCACTTTTTTTTGCGCTTGCAAAGCTTGGGAAATTTTGATCAAATCCTGAGTTGTTTCTGGTGGCTGGAACCCTGCTGCTGCTAGCAAGTCTTTTCTGTAGTACAGCATTCCCACATCGGAACGAATTGGAAGACGATACAGCTTGCCTTGGTAACGTCCCCCCTCTACATCCTGGGGCGAAAATGCTGCTAAGTCTTCTTGGGAAATGCGGTCAGTAATGTCTAGTAACCACCCGGCTGCTGCAAATTTGGGCGTCCAAATGATGTCCATATTGACTAAATCATAAGGAGAGTCACCCAATAGGAAAGAGGATGTATACAGGTCTTCAACTAAATTTGTGGCATTCGGGCCTTCAATAACTCTGAGCCTAATGCCTGGATTTTTAGCCTCAAAGTCTTTGATCAACCCCTGCAAAGGAGGAGCATCAGGGGCAGGCATTAAGATACTGAGAGTGACCGTCTGCTGAGTGAGTGCTGGCAAGACGAACAGAAGCCCTAATAATAGTACAAGTAAGGCACCAAGGCGACGCAGCCATTTGGGTTTGTGTAAGATTTTTTTTACTTGGTTTAGTAGTTTCCGAGACAACATATTCATATAGGGTGCAGGAATTTTAATTAAATTTTTAACTGAAGACTAAGAAAATAATTAAGACAAGTTGAGCACTGGATGTTTAAGCTATTCCAAAACTGAAACAATTATTTTCATATCTTAATAAAAGAAAACATTCTCAGGCAGCAATTTGCTTCTTATCTAGATTTAATTTACTAGGAATAGAAACTTGGTAGGGGGTATTTCCTGAGACATACTACATCTACAACTTAATCTTCTACTGTTTCAAAGTCTACCTTTCTGAAGGTATAAATAATGCCGTAAAATTAGCTAACTTTAGGTTGAAGAATTAGTTATATAAAACTGCTAAACATAAAAAAGACTTAATATTTTTTAACATTTTTTATGAAAAAGTAAAAATTAAGAAGCTGCTTAGGTGCTACCTTCCAGGCTCTATAATCCATAGTTGAGCGCTATGGTTGTATTCCTGGCTATGCCTACTGTAGCTAAGGAAGGCGATCGCCCACTCACTCGTTATGTATTTGCGGCTGTACTGAATGCATATTTACAGCCAGTAAATCAGCGAAGCCAAGCTAGAACTGCTGAAACTGTCAGTAAAGAAGATTTAGGCAAGCTACAACGCTTGCCAACATAATTCATCTCAAAATTAGTAACACTTAAACAACCGCTGGATAAAGTCAAGCTATGAATGGTTCAACAGGAAAGGCAACACATTTCAGCTACAATAATATTCAACATAGAAGCTCTCTTTACTATGCATCGTTTAAACCTATCTCCCAGCAAACACCAATAACTCAAAATCTAGCTTGGCTGTCGGTGCTTATGGGGCAATGGTATTAAAGACATTGCTCTTAGTTTTGCTAGTTTTATTCTTCTATGTTTAACAAAAGCAAGGAATTTATTTATGCTGAATGAAGTTGTTGAAAACTTAGAAAATCATCCAAATCGAGTCCGCATAAAAAAGCTGATATTTTGCGCCTGCACGAAAAGGTGGAATAATGATGTAACCATTTTAAATAGTCTGAGTTTAACAACTTTAGTTAAAGAATTGCTTTCTATTGCCCCCACTATAAACCACCTTAAATATATTTTATCTCGTGTTGTTGAAAGGGTGACTAAACCAAGAGAATATTCTTTTATAGCCCACATTATTATTGATGAGATGGAGAAGTTGTATTCTCATGACTTTATGCCAAAAGCATCTATCCCAGATGATTACAATGGGTTTGAAATAAAGTCTCTTCCCAACCAGCAGGAAAAATTAGTTATCTTGGATCTGGATGAGAGTAACGTTGAGCAGGGAGTTAGAGCTACACTTGAGATTTTGGAAGCTAATAATCAGATCCAGACTTGGGCTACGAGTTGGCTGCCTTCAGCACCAGATATTATTAATAAATATGCTGATTGGCAGTCACAATATCATAGCTTAAATTTAAATTCTAGGCTAGAAGCTTCAGAAACAAAAGTTAGTAATATTTCCTCTTCAGAAAATTCGCAGCAGTGTGCTCACTCGGCTGAAGTGCTGAGAAACAGCCTTAACAATTGGTACAATTCATTAGAATTTAGCCGTATTCGAGAAAGATTGCTCGAAGAACTAGAGGAAGATGCGGAAATTAGGATTGTTATTCGTACTAAAAGCTCTCGTCTATGGCAACTGCCTTGGAATCTGTTTTTCCAACCTTTTTTAAATCGTTATCCTAAAGCGGAAGTGGCTATAAGCATTCCTGAAAATAATCGTATTTCCAGTGAATCAAATATCACAAAAAAAGTAAAAATTTTAGTGGTTTTGGGAAGAGGTACTGAAATAGAAGTTGAAAAATACCGAAAGAACTTAGAAGCTTTGCCAGACTCAGAAACTGTATTGCTAGTAGAGCCTACACGCGAGCAAATAAACAACAAAATTTCGGAACAAGCCTGGAGTATCCTATTTTTTGCAAGTAATTTTTCTAATCATAGTGAAACGGATCGCATCTATATTAATAAAACTGAAAGTTTGACCATTTGGGGATTAAAATATGCGCTAACCAAGGCAATTGTACGAGGTTTGAAGCTAGCCATTTTTAACTTAGGCGATGGGCTGGGGCTTGTACGGGAACTAGCTTCTTTGCAGATTCCCCAACTAATCGTTATGCGAGAGCCAGTGCCAGAGCGAGTATCACAAGAGTTTCTGAAGCTTTTTCTCAAAGCTTTCTCAGGTGGGAAATCCTTGCATGCTGCGGTGCGAGAGGCACGGGAAAGGCTACAACCTTTAGAGGATGTGTTTCCTGGTGCAAGCTGGTTGCCAGTTATTTGCCAGAATCCTACCGCAGTACCTTTAACTTGGCAAGAATGTAGGCTACCTATTAAGAAGCAAAATCAAGAACAGCATCAAGAGCGGCAAGCTCAAGAATCTAGAGATGATTCAACTCTACTTCTCACTCGCTCTGAAATCAGACCTCAGCAGCTACCACCACCACCGCCACCACCACCGCTACGCCAAACTATCTTTTATAAAAAAATATCTCTAGCTGACACCCTCACTGGGTTTTCTACTGAGGTTTATGCCGTTGCCATCAGCCCGGATGGGCAAAAACTTGTCAGTGGCAGCGGAGATATTTCCCATGAGGACGACACCATCAAGATTTGGAACCTTGATAATGGCACTCTAATCAACACCCTAACTGGGCATCTACACTGGGTTTATGCTATAGCCATCAGCCCGGATGGAAAGACAATTGTCAGCGGTAGTTTAGACAGTACTATCAAAATTTGGAATCTTGCCACTGGCGCTCCCAGACCTCCAGAGATAGATCATTATCATGGAGTTAATTCCGTGACCATCAGCCCGGATGGGGAGAGGGTTGTCAGTGGCAGTGATGACAGCACTATCAAGATTTGGAATCTGGGTACTGGTACTCTGGTAAGCACCCTGAATGGCCATTCGAGAGCAGTTATTTCCGTCGCTATTAGCCCGGATGGACAGAGAATTGTTAGTGGTAGTGATGACAGCACTATCAAGATTTGGAATTTTTCTACCGCCACTTCCATCAGCACTCTTAATGGGCATGAGGGCAGTATTTTATCGGTCGCCATTAGCCCGGATGGAAAGACGATTGTCAGTGGCAGTAATGATAAGACCATTAAGATTTGGAATCTCGCCGCTGGCACTTTGTTCGGCACTCTTACTGGACATGAAAAATCGGTTGTTGCCGTCGCCCTCAGCCCGGATGGGAAGACGATTATTAGTGGCTCTCTTGACAAGACTATCAAGATTTGGAATCTTGCCACCAGCACTTTGCTGCACACCCTAACTGGACATGAAAGCCCGGTTCTTTCCCTTGCCCTCAGTCCGGATGGAAAGACGATTGTCAGTGGCAGTTATGGCGAAATTAAGATTTGGCGGGTGTCTCCATGAATTCTCCCAGCACTGCCCTAAGGGGACGGCGCGGGCATCCTGACCTTGCAACTAGTTCCGGCGGAACGTCAATACAAAGCATTGCACGAGTTGTTCAAAAAGGCGGTATCAAACCCGGATTTAGTAAGTTGTTCCACATTTAATATCATGTCCGGTCGATCAACCAGAATATGCGTAGGGCTGGGTTTATAGATAAAATCAGAAGACCACAATATCTTGGCTAAACCCGCCCTTACAAGTTAATCGGTTTTTATTAGGGGTAATCTGGCGCACATCATATCGCTTGTTCGGTTGATGTCATCAGAGAGGGTTGTGCCACTTACACCACAAACTCACGATACTTCTGCTTCAGGCTTTCCGGAATACGGATTGGCTTATTGTTTTGCAAATTAATAAAAACGCCAACTTGCTCACCAAAAGCCGCTACTTTACCATTCACATTAATCTCTGCACTAACACTCAATCGCAACGACTCCATCGTCTTGAGCCACATCTTGCCAATTGGGTTGTCACCAATTCTGATAGGGAGCTTGTAATCAATTTTTGTCTGCACAATGACAGGTGCAATTCCATTATTGAGTTGTTCCTCCAATGGGAAGTAGCGAGCTAGTATTTCTAAGCGCAGATCTTCTAACCAACGAACGTAAACGATATTGCTGACAACACCCGCGAAGTCAATGTCGTATGTTCTAACTGGTAAATCAATCTCAACTTCAAACGGTTGTTTCTGTGTCGCTGTGTCCATAGTTAACTTTTAAGTTGCAATTTAAAATGTACTTTAGCAGATATAGATTGTAAAATGCAAGTAACTAAGCTGCTTCATTGAGCTATGACCCAACCAAGACGATCTTCCTGCCCTGTCTCCTGCACGCTAGATTTGATCGGCGATCGCTGGACGCTACTCGTTATCCGAGACATGATGTTCTTTGGAAAGCAACGGTTTGAAGAGTTTTTAGAATCTCCTGAGGGAATTTCTACTAATATCTTGGCAAACCGCCTCAGACTGCTTGAAGAATTAGGCTTAGTAGAAAAGCAGCCTTACAGTAACCATTCCCGTCGAATGAACTATCAACTCACCGAGAAGGGAAAGAGTTTACGCCCTGTTTTGAAAGTAATAACTGCTTGGGGCTTGAAGCATATTGCTGATACACAAATTCCTCAGAGTAATCCGTCCGAGGCTGACCGCTCCACCAATAACTTCAAAGCAATTGAACTATAAATGTCAACGGAGAAGCTATCAATTAATTTCACAAAAAATAACAAAAGCATAATAAATATATATTAATATTCTGTAATTTTCTTAGACTTAACACTTTTATCAGAATATTACTCATTTGACCGTTTTATATTTAATCATGTCTAACTACTTATCAATTCGGACGGCTCCAATTTTGACTGCTTAAGCCAAAATTGTTTCATTTTTTTTAGGTTCAATTTTAAAGCTGCTAGTTTAAGACTTATATATAATAAATATCCCCAAAAAATTAAAAAGGGCGCTTTCGATTTCCCGCTTTTTTAGGTAGTTATAGAGAATCGATGTTTCGGTTTATCAGTACATAATATTCCGTACTATTAATTAATTTACGAAAATGCTGCTATACATTCTAGTATAGAGACGCGAAAGTTTGCATCTTTACAATATCCATATATAGCTTTATTGAATAAATTGGTATGAGATTACGAATTGTAAGTTGGGTTAAACGCAGTGCAGCCCAACACCAAAAATAAATGTTGGGCTACTCTGCAATCAGCCTGCGCCTACGTGCCTCAACCAAACCTAGGCATATTGTAAGTATTTAAGCGGACATGATATAAGTCTTACAAGTATTATCCTTTTTGTAGCTGTAGTTGTAGTGATAAGCTAGAGATAGCCTCAAGTATAAAATCTTGAGTATGATAATTTGGTTCAACTGAACTTTGTTTTTGGAACTATTTTAGCGAAGGGAAATTAACTGCCAATATAGCCATTAACTAATCAGCGTGTGAGTAAAATGTTAGGAAGAAAGCTACGTCAGCGCTACACACTCATTAAATTGCTAGGAATCAGGCGATTTGGCGACACCTACCTGGCTAAAGATGAGGATTTACCTGGTAAGCCTTTGTGTATAGTTAAGCAGTTCAAACCAAAACATCGCGATCGATTGGTTTGGTATGCTGCAAGGCAGTTATTCAGCCTGGAAGCAGCAGTATTATACCGCTTAGGTAGGCATAACCAGATTCCTCAACTATTTGCTCAATTTCAGGAAAATAATGAATTATATTTGGTTCAGGAATTTATCAATGGTAAGGAGCTGAGCCAAGAGCTAACACCAGGCAAACGGTGGAGCGAGAAGTATGTTGTTGCCCTTTTACAAGACATACTAGAAATTTTAGCGTTTATTCATCACAATAAGATTGTCCACCGCGATATTAAACCATCCAATCTAATAAGACGCAGTCAAGACAACAAGATAGTTGTGATTGACTTTGGGGCAGTGCAAAAAATCAGCGATCCCCTGGTTAACGATCAAGAGCAGACAAGTTTCATGATTGCCATAGGTACTCGCGGCTATATGCCTAGTGAACAAGCTAGTGGCAACCCAAAATTCAACAGTGACATTTATGCACTGGGAATAATTGGCATTCAAGCCCTCACAGGTATATTTCCTCCCCCACAAGATACGGATAGTAATGAAATTATTTGGCGCAATCAGGTAGAGGTTAGCCCCAAGCTAGCAGACATTTTGGATAAAATGGTGCGCTATGATTTCCGGCAGCGCTACCAATCAGCAGTGGAGGTATTAGAAGCACTTCATCGCTTAGCAAGCCCCCAATTACCAGTATTAGTAAAAAATCGACCGAGAGGTCAGGAAATTAGTAGGATTGGTATTCTTGTGGCTTTCATAGCGTGTATTACCACTATTGTTGGAGTTCAAGAATTTAGTAAAAGTTTTGATAGCAATGAATCAAAAAAAATATCGTTTCAGCAAAAAGCAGAAATTGCTAACAAGTTTCTTAGCTATGAAAATACTAACGATAAAATTAAGATTAAATATCCAGATAATTGGGAAATACAAGATATAGAAAATCCAGTAACTGGCGAGGTGGTTGCATTCCTACCACCTAAGGAAACCGATTTAGATACATTTAGAGAGATGGTAGGTATAAGAATTGAATATTTATCAAACCAATCTATGTCACTTAAAGAATATACTAATTCATCTATTAGCGAAATTAAGCAGTTTATTAAAGATGCCAAAATTGTCAATTCCCGTTCAACTACACTAGCAAATCGTCCTGCACATATGGTAGTTTATACTAAAAAAGATGAGCAAGATAGATTAATAGCAAGTATGGAGCTTTGGACATTAAACAAAAATAAAGCGTATATCATTAACTATACGGCAGAAACAAGTAATTATGATAACTTTTTAAAAAGCTCAGAACAAATGATTAAATTTTTTGAAATTCTTTAATAAGTTCCAGTAAAATACTAATTACATATTTTAACATAAAAACTTTACAAAAGTAACAATATTTGGCGATTAATTTTAACAAAAAACTGGAGATAGCTATGGCTGAAGCTCCCTAATGAGACTTAGTACACGCTGGTAATCATCTGTGTTTCTTTGTTGTAAAAACAAGTTTTCGGACTTCTGAAAATCTGCGATCGCACTCTGCCTGTCGCCAATCTGGCGGCGGGCAATGCCTCGGTTAGCATAGGCCTGGGCGAAGTTAGCATTTAGTTGAATAGCTTGGTTATAATCAGCGATCGCTCCGGCGATGCCTCCCTGCTTATAGCGGGCAAGACCCCGATTGTTGTAAGCTTCGGCAAAGTTAGGATTGAGTTGAAGAGCCTGGTTATAATCAGCGATCGCTCCGGCGATGCCTCCCTGCTTATAGCGGGCAAGACCCCGATTGTTGTAAGCTTCGGCAAAGTTAGGATTGAGTTGAAGAGCCTGGTTATAATCAGCGATCGCTCCGG
>JAHHGU010000050.1 GCA_019359765.1 Aphanothece sp. CMT-3BRIN-NPC111 | reverse complement strand
TAAAAGATTTAGTGTAAGCCACCTTCTAGCTACCCATATTTTTCTCCTTTGACAATGAATTAGCCCTGCTAAAGGGTGGGGTTCGCGCGTACAAAGCCTGCCTACGCAGACTCCAAAATCCTTTATTTTCTTTTAGTCCACGCAAGCGGACGAAGATTTGTTTGGCCCTAGGATGAGAACCTGTGGGCGAAGGAGTGCAAGCTCTAAGTTAGTGTAACCGCAACAAAAGTCTTAGGCAGTTTTATTTTCAATACTTCCTCTCTTGTGGCTCAAACATTGTAATAGTCACGGGTAGATACTTCAGATCAATGCCAGCGGGTGAATAGTAAGCCAGCGTGTGCTTAAGAAAATTGGTATCATCTCGATGCGGATAATCTTGGCGGCAATGCGCCCCCCGGCTTTCTTGCCGATGTAGAGCTGATGTCAGAATTAACTGCCCCACAATCATCAAATTGCGTAGTTCTAGCGCTTCGATGATTTCAGTATTCCAGAGTTTACCTTTGTCATCTAAATATATTTGCTGGTACTGTTGTTGCAGTTGTTGCAACTGTTCCAAACCTTGGCGCATTAATTCTTCGGTGCGAAATACGCCACAATAGTCTGTCATGCCGTCTTGGAAGGCTTGACGTAGGTTATTAATTCGAGTGGTTCCAGGTTGGTCGAGTAGCGCTTGAATTTGTTGCTGGGCTGCTGTTAGGTAGCGTTGCTCATCCACTTGTGGCAACTTGCGGTTTTGGATAAATTGCGCGATCGCACTTCCAGTTCTACGCCCATAAACAACGCACTCCAGCAGGGAATTACTACCAAGTCGATTAGCACCATGAACTGAAACACAAGCAGCTTCCCCAGCCGCAAAGAAGCCATCAATCAAATTTTCTGGACTACTACGCACCTGACCATCCGTATTTGTAGGAATACCGCCCATTGAATAGTGGATTGTGGGGCGCACGGGCATAGGTTGATTTACAGCATCAATGCCCACCAGTCGGTGTGCTTCTTCCCAAGCGAAGGGAACGCGGCTCATAATTTTTTCTCGCCCCATGTGGCGCAAGTCCAGATAGACAAAGGGGCCACCCGCGCTGCCATCAGGATGAATACCACGACCCGCAGCAATTTCCAGGGCGATCGCACGAGAAGTAATATCACGGGGTGCCAGTTCCATCCTGCTAGGGGCGTAGTTTGCCATAAAGCGATCGCCCTCACTATTAATTAAATAAGCACCCTCGCCGCGCACAGCCTCAGAAATCAACACCCCCACCGGATACAAGCCAGTAGGATGAAACTGCACAAACTCCATATCCTCCAACGGCACACCCGCCAGCGCTGACATCGCCAAACCATCCCCAGTCGAGGCATAGTCATTGGACGTGGTGTTGTAAACTCGCCCATAACCCCCGGTGGCAAACATCACCGCCTTAGCCCGAACCACCTCAATCTGCCCATCCAGGATTTTGTAAACCACGACCCCTTTTGCTTGGGCATCTTCCAAAATCAGCTGCATAACGTACCACTCATCGTAGATGTGGACGCCGTGACGCCGGAGGTTGTTGACCAATTCGTGCAAGATGGCATGACCCGTTTTATCTGCTGCGTAGCAGGTGCGCTGATGAGAATGTCCACCAAAAGCACGTTGGGCAATGCGACCATCCGGTAACCGGGAGAACAAAACGCCCATGTGTTCCAGGTCAATTACCACATCTGGCGCTTCGCGGGTGAGAATTTCTACAGCATCTTGGTCTGCCAGGTAGTCAGAACCCTTAACAGTGTCAAAGGCATGGGCTTCCCAACTGTCTTCCACATCAACATTTTTCAGCGTTGCCGCCATTCCCCCTTGGGCAGCAACCGAGTGAGAACGAATCGGGTGAGTTTTGGCAACCAAAGCTATACTCAGGCTGGGGTCAGTACGGGCAATCTCTAAGGCAGCGCGACACCCGGCTAATCCACCGCCCACAATGATGACGTCGTGTTCTAGCATTTTTGGTTAGATATTGGGAATTCCTATATCTATGCTGACGCAAACAAAAACTTCCCCGCCATACACCAGGGAAGTTCTTTAGAACTTAGGGAGAAAATATCCCCCAACCAAATTAAAAAGGGGACTAATCAAGGTTCCCCCCTTTTTAAGGGGGGTTAGGGGGGATCGAGGCTTCAGGTTTTCAGTGCGTAAGTCCTGTTCTTTAGAAAATCGTTTCTTGAAGAGTTGTAGGTTATGAGGGGGTTGAAAGTTACAGGGAACGCTGGCGGAACATAAGAAGAGGACTGCAAATCAGCAGCTTTATTGGTGACTATACGTGAACCCTTCTCCTGTGGAGTACAACGTTCAAGCATTTGTCCCATAGCTACCCACCTGGGTACTGGGACGGGTTTCTTGGTTGGCCATGGGCGCATTTACAGGGCTTGTCCGAGTTGTTTGATTTTCCTCTAGGGGAGCAAACTCAATGTGGTTCAGCAGCGTGGTGACGAAGGCAAAGAGCAAGAAGGGCAGAGACAGCACCAAAATTAGCCCTACAGTCGCTAAAGCATAGATATGGCGAGCGGTACTCCACAAGGAGAGTGCAGAGGCGAGACTAATGAAAATGACGATTAACCAAATGATGATTTGACCGTAGATATCTCCAAACGTGAGAGTGGAGACCATCCGAAACCTTTGTAACTTTTCCATGATATTTCTCGCAACATTTATTAAATGTTAAGGATAAGGCTTTGATTCAGTTTTGCGGTATTTCTCAATCTTTTTCAAATGGTTGCAACACAACTTTACAATTTGCTGAGTAGATTATAAATAGGGCGATGTGTTGCACGGAGCTAGGCTAGAAAGCCCTAGCCTAGCGATCGCCCTTTATTAATAAACACCCAAATTGCTAATCATCTACCTGGAGAGGGAAAATATTGGCTCATATTTTATGATGTAAGGCTACCGCCCTTAATAGTAATTAGTAACAGATAGGAAAATTCATGTGAGAATTTTTACCTAACTTTTTGGGTTCAGAATTATTTATTCCTCATGGACATTGCTGCCTCTGGAAGCCAAGTTTGATATGGCTCCATATCGTGTCCGATTCTTCAATTGCACTGGCGTATTACTCGATTTCCGCCACGCTCATTTACTTCGTTAACAAGCAAAGAATAGATTGCTATGCGTTTGTTTAAAAACAGGTTAAGCTCATCAATCGCCATCTATTCTGGGTATTTCACGTTAGCTGTTAGTAGTTATTTTCCACATCCAACTAACAAAAAAACAAAAACGGGCGGCAGCGATCGCTCTTTATCTGAGCTTAAACTTATCAAACTGCACCACATCTGAATTTTCCGCCGTATCAAAGCGGTAACTGCTCACCGTTCCAGCCCCCGTATCCAAGATACTGAACACAGTAATGTCATTACTCGCCACATAAGGCAACGGCTTGCCATCTTCACCTATTAGCGGTGCAATAGTCGGCACCACAGGCTTCAACCCATTCGGATCGCCGGTTTCTGCATACTCTTCTTTATATCCAGTTGGCACAGGTCGCTTGCGAACCGCGCTTTGCGCGGAAGCGCAGCTATCGCCAATAGCAGCACCAAACGAGTTGCCCACATTAGAAGTTTCTAAAAACTGTATCCCGCCAGGGCTAACAAAGCGGTTCCACAAATGCGAATGCCCGAACAACACCAACTGCACGCCAGCAGCCTCTAGCAGTGGCTCCACGTCGCGAATAATGTAATCTGCCTCTTTTGGGTACTCATAACCAACCGCCTTAATGCTGCCATCTGCATAGCGTTCAATTACTTGCACCGGATCGGTATAAGCAGGAACAATATTGCCGCCTAAGGTATGTGGCGGGTGATGTAACATTACAACCTTATACTTCGCCTGCTTAAAATTTGAACTACTAAGTTCTTCCTGCAACCATAGGTACTGCTCGCTACCCTGGGCAATTGGCTCAAATATATGCTGTCCATATCCCCACTTCAGGGGGTTGTTCAAGTCTTGCTCTCGTTCGCGGTATCTTCCCCGGATGCTAGCATCAAGGTTAGGCTTCCCCCAGAAATTCGTAACGTATAAAACCACCAAACGGATATCACCGAAGGTTACGGCATAATACTGTTTCCCCCCCTGACTGCTCTGAGGTAAGGTAAAAATCTCCTCGTATGTATCAACATTCAAGGAATTGTCTTTTAACCAAGCTGCACGCACCATCGGATCGTCATTGGGGTTCAACAGGTTGGCGTATACATTATAAATACGCTGGGCAGCCGAACGGGGGAAGGCATCATTCAACTGGTTGTTCAAGCCGCTGTCCATCGAAAAGCGACCCATCACCTCATGGTTGCCGATCGCTGTAAACATTGGGGCGTGTTGAATTAACTCGCCTCCAGTGTAAATTGTTTTAACGCCGTTCTTATCTAATTCATAGCTGGCGCGACCTTGAAGGCAAGGGAAGAAAGCACCCCCACGGTTATCGTCGAACCACTCGGAAGCGCGATCCGGAACATTAACCAAATCACCAGCATGGAAAACGGCATCCACTCGCCCAACAGTCTCCACCACCTTCTGAAGGTTTGCTGATACCATCGGCAACAGCTGGTGGTCGGATGTCAGCAATATTTTTAGCGGCGTTCCCGGCGTTGGCTTAGGTGCAAGACTAAACACCTCACTGCTCACCGTCTTACCATCTTCCCGGACACTCGTCACTCGATAAGGAATACGCTTGCTAGGGTTCAGCCCATTAACTTCCGCCTCATGACGCCAGATGTCCCGTCTTGCCAGCTGATTGTAAACCTGGCCGTTCTGGGTTTGGTTTCCCACTCTTGATGTTTGGTCTTCCCGAGTGCGGCTGAGTTTGGTAGTTGTCGCAGTGGCAATTTGATTGAGATCTGTGCCGTAAGTGACGCTATGGCTGGAACCTGCAAACTCAGTAAACCAAACCACCCGCACAGAAGTCTCGGTCGGTAGTTGCAGAAATGGATCGCTTAGCAGCTGAGGGTCAGATATCAGGTCAATTTTGGATTTTGGATTGCTCATGCCAAACAGGAAAAAAATATAGCAATTAGCAATTAGCTTTTAGCAATCCTTCAGAAAGTAGAGGCACCCTGCCAGCGGGTCTCTACCATCCGTGCATGGGGGTGATGCCGATTGTCCTAATAATTATAATTTTGGACATTTGGAGGGTCAACGGTTCCCTTTTGAGATCCTCCTAGCCCCCAGTCCCCTTAAAAAAGAAAGCCCACCAACCCATTTAAAAGATTGATGGACTTTCCATTTAATCTGATTCGCAACAAATCGGAGTGGCGGGATTCGAACCCACGACCCCTTGCACCCCAAGCAAGTGCGCTACCAAGCTGCGCTACACCCCGACAAGCTCATTTAGTATAACACAACAAAGCGCAGCCGTTAAATCAACATGACCAAAAACACGTATAGGTTTCAAGCCTCCGGCTTCGGTATGGTGGGGACAATTCCATTATCCTTGCATCAAATGACTTACTCCTGCTTTTGTCAAAATGCGTAAGTTCCGTTCAAAAAACCTTAAGTACCTGAGCTGCCTGGACCAAACCCGGAACCGCCGACTCAGGCCAGCTGCCTTCACACCTACGTCCTGTGTTGAGGATAAAGCGAAGGCTATAGGCGTGGGGATAGCCCTTTACTTCCATCCAGAGAAAATCGCTTTCTGCTTCACAGGCGATTTTCTCTTCATCCATCAATTCCGCAGCCATTTGGTTCATTGTCTCGCTCAGCTGAGCCAACAATCGGCAAAAGTCATTCAACTCTGCCTCACTCAGTTCAATCGCCCAAGCGTCTCCAGCCACTAAACCTTTATATTCAGCTGCTTGAGGATTCCAGCCGATACGCCAGCCCACTCCACTCTTGATGAGACGCTCCATGAAATAGCGATTCAGGCTCCAACGAGATTGACGCTTCAATTTTAGATTTTAGATTTTGGATTTTGGATTAAAAGACATTTTGGGTTCATGCCCCGCCGAATTATGGACCCAACAAATCTAAAATACCCAAGTCCCGATCCTGGTGGTCGGGGTCAATCCAAAATCCTTGCATTGGTTGACGGGTTCGTTGCCAACGTTACACTAAACTCAGACTAGGCTTAGTCACCAATAATTTCCGGTTGCGTCAGCTCATCCGACATCTCAATAATCGCCCGCATCACTGGCTTCATCATTGGGTCATCGATATTTTCAAAATCTTCATAGCGCCGACGCTTAGCACGATTCGAGACTTGAACCGTAATCCGGTAGCGATTAGAGGCTGCACTAACTAGCTGCTCAGAACGGTGGATAATCTGAGTCGAGTCATACTGGGAACGCCTATGAAGCATATAATTTCCTGATTTTGCATGGCATCCTCTAGTTTAACTGACGAGGCAGAGATTCCCCATGTTTAGCTATGGCGGTAAAATTCATTATTATGTAGATTCTTATCATTGTGTCTACTTTAGTAAAGTATCTGCCTGAGCGTTATTGTCCATGCAAACACTTGTCGCCCCAGCTTTTAACCCGTTATATCAAGCAAATTGTCATCCCCTGAAGATCGTTGTACTGGGAGACAGCATTGTCTATGGATTTGGCGATCCCGAAGGAGGCGGCTGGGTAGAGCGACTGCGACGGCAGTGGATGATGCCTGGTAGCCCCGGACATGTGGTATACAACCTAGGTGTTCGGGGTGATGGCCTCAAGCAAGTAGGAGGGCGATTAGAGCAGGAGTTTCGCCATCGGGGTGAACTGAAAAATCGCGTGCCAGATGTGATTATGCTGTCGGTGGGAGTTAATGATTCGGCTAGGTTAGGACGTCCCGACGGGCGTCATTATACGGACTTTGAGGTGTTCAAGGCGGAACTAGCCTCCCTACTAAACCTATGCGTTGCTATGCAACACGCTACATTTCAACAAGGGCTTAACGATACGCGATCGCAACGGCAAATTCCGGTGCTATTTGTGGGTATGGTGCCAGTGAATGAAGCGAAAATGCCATTTTTGGATTGTTTTCACTTCAATCATGCCGATCAATACCGCTACAAAGAAGCCACACGGTTAGCCTGTCAGGCGCATCAGATTCCCTACCTGGATATTTTTGATCTTTGGTTAAAGCGGGGTGCTGGTTGGTGGCAAAAGCAACTATGTGAAGATGGTCTCCATCCTAATGTGACAGGCTATCAGGCATTACTACAGGACATCCTCAACTGGGAGCCAGTCGCGCAGTTAGCTCAAGCCAGATTAGCGGCATCCTAAGCAATGGCGGGAGTGGCACTCAACATCACCCAAAGCCATGCTAAAGCTAGGAGTAAAATCACGCCCAGCAAACGCAAAAGAAGAATTTTAATAGCTTTGGTGGTAAGTGGTTGCATGGGCCTTGTGAACTACCCAACGCTCATGGCGCTGGCTTTCTTCGTGCGGATTTCCAACTTCAATGCGCTGCGCGATCGCGAAGGCGAACGGAAATTCCCTCTGAAAGAGTTTGCGTATACCCCTATGGGGTCTTACTCTCCCTCCAATGCTAAAAGCAGTAAGCCTACCCTTCAGGAACGCTTCGCAAACGTTAAGGATATTGATGGCATGGTTAAGCTAAATATTATACTTTAATATTTATAAATTCTGGCTATTTCTCTAGAAACATTTTGTCAAACTTCTCTGTTTTAGTAGTGAGTAGTTAGCAGAAATAGCGTCTATTAACGGCTAACAGCTAACTACTAACTACTAACAATCCCAACGCTAAAGCTATCTTTCTAACCACGCACAGTAGAATTAGCTTACTTACTAACAATCGAATCTTCGCCCAGTCGAATTGTTAGGTCAGACCTGATATCACCAGTAGAAGCCGCTTCAACTTTGCCCTTACCCAGCACTTTTTTAAGGGCGATCGCTGCTTTTGTATCACCTTGCTCCACAATAATCTCGGTTTGGCGCTGCGGATCTGGCCAATCCTTGACAATGTATACATATGAGAAGCCCTTTCGCTTAAGATCGTCGGCAACGCGCTGACTCAGTTCCGGCTGACTAGAGGCGTTTTGAATGGCAATTCGCAGCTCACTGGGGGAACGACTGACGCCTGATGAGGCTTTAATTGAGCTTCGGTCGAAATATTCGCGTGCGATCCTGTCTTTGGCAACAGTATCCATAATCCAATAGCTGGCGGCGTACTCGCCGGGAGTGCTGAATCTACCAGGTAACAGCACCATTTTGAAGTCATCTTGATTCAGTCCGAGACCGAAGTTTACCAATGCCAGCATTTCTTCCAGGCTGAGGTTAGTGTCAACGTATTTTTCCATCACTTGGATCATTTGGGGCAGACGAGGCAGAACCGCTGGAGTCTGGAGACGCTGTCGCAACGCCTTGAGGAGTGCTTGCTGCCGCTGTACTCGACCAATATCGCCGTACTGGTCATGGCGGAACCGGGCAAACTGCTCAGCCTGGTCTCCATTCAAGGTTTGCCACCCCTGGTCGAGATGAATGTTCAGATTCTGAGTTTTGTCCACATAATTCATCGGGTAAGGAACAAACACTTCAACCCCCCCCACTAGATCCACCAGTTCGCGAAAGGCACCGGTGGTGATCCGGACGTACCTGTCAATCGGCACATTATTCAGGGTGCGGCTGACAACTCGTGCCGCCAAGCTGGCCCCCCCAGTAACATTGGCGTTGTTAATTTTATCCATACCCGCCCCCGGAATTTCCACACGGGTATCGCGTGGAATTGAAAGCATATTCACCGAACGAGCCGTGGAGTCTAGCCGCAAGAGCAGCATCGTATCGCTGTTACCTGTGAACTTTTTCGGTGAGTTGTCTGGGACATTCAATACACGGTCAATCCCCATCACCAGAATGTTCACTGGTCGCGCCAGACGGTACTGAAAATCGAAATGTGACAAATCCCCCTTTTGCTCGTTTCCTTGATGTTGGGGGGCGATTAGAGGCGACAATGGTGTCATCAGCGCCACTGTCGCCCCTACCGTAGCAGAAACCGCCGCCGTGAAGACAAAGGCAGCTCCCCAGAAAACCCACCGGACTGTAGAAACGCCAAATTTCGCGTCTCTAAACTTGTGCAAGAACATTGCCCCTACACCCCGCTGCGGCGGTGTACGGGTTGGGTTATTTTGCCCGTACATAGCCGATGTACCATTAACCACGCCCTTACCGGACGTCAGCTGAGAATTGTCAGAATCTTTGGACGCTTCGGTTCCAAGACCCGCTCCAGACTGTTCGACGCCTTCTTCCACGTTCACCTCACCCCAATGACGGCAGTCTGCATATATCTGTAGATTTAATATCAAGCTGGATTATATCTTGAGCTTTTGTCAGACAAAAGCATGTAATGCATCTAGGAGGCCTCTAGCAAGCAGTGAATCAATCCTTAATACCCGTTATTCTTGCAGGTGGCAAAGGGGAAAGGTTCTGGCCCCTGAGTCGCAAAAATCGACCCAAGCAGTTTTTATGTCTAGATGGCAGTGGCAAGAGCCTGCTGCAAGCAACAGCTGACCGGCTGCTGACACTGCCTTTTCCCCTGTGGGTGGTGACTTCTGCCCAGTTAGCTGAGGGAGTACGCGAACAACTGCCTGATCTGCCGGTGGAAAACTTGCTCATAGAGCCTGAAGGGCGCGATACAGCGCCGGCCGTTACCTGGGCTACGCTTGAGGTATCGCGGCGCTATGGCGAGGACGCCGTAATTGGCTTCTTCCCAGCTGATCACTGGATTGGAGATGAGTTGACTTTTCAAAACAACCTGGATGCCGCTGCTCAACTAGCGGCATCGGAGGCGTCTATTGTAACGCTGGGGATTACTCCGGGTTATCCATCTACTGGCTATGGGTATATTGAGCAAGGCGAACAGACGGGCACGTTTGGAGGATTGCCAGTTTACCGCGTGAACCGCTTCACGGAAAAGCCGGATCGGCAGACAGCGGAGTCGTTTCTGGCAACACGTAAGGGCAATTATGAGGGGTGCCCCTACACATGGAACAGCGGGATGTTTATTTTCAGGGCTGGAGTTGTCTTAGAGGAACTCCGCACCCACGCGCCAGAAATCATCTGTCCTTTGGAAGAAAAGGGCGCAGCTGCCTATGCGGATTTGCCGAAGAAAAGCATCGACTACGCTTTGATGGAGAAGACTCAGCTAGCCTATGTACTACCCGCGTCCTTTGGCTGGGACGATTTAGGGGACTGGAATGCCCTTGAACGGCTGCTCAAAGGGGACAGTCCCAATGTGGAGCTGGCTAACCATTTGGGGCTAGATACAAGGGGGGCGATTCTCTACTGTACCGATGAGGCGGAGGTGATTGTCACGATTGGTTTGGAGGATGTCGTCGTGGTGCGCGATCGCAACGTCACCTTGATTGTAAATAAAGACCGAACCCAGGACATTAAGAAGGTACTCCAGACGCTGCAAGCTGACCCAAACTTGGAGAATATGCTGTGAAATAGCTATGAGCTTTTAGCTATCGTTGTTAGTGGTTAGTGGGAGGCGAACCTTCTACTAACCACTAAGTACGACCTACTAACATTGCTCACTATGTTTTCTTTAACGCAAACAACTTCACGGCAGCGAGACATTATTGAAGTTGTCTTCCGCAACGGTTGGGACTATATGCGAATCTTGCTAACCGGCGGCAAAGCTGACGAACCTAAATTGCCGCCGCCAGAGGTTCTGCGTAACATTCTGGTGGATTTGGGACCAGTCTATGTAAAATTGGGCCAGTTGCTGAGTACCCGTCCTGACTTGCTGCCAGGGTCATATATTGAGGCTCTCTCCACCCTGCAAGCTAAAGTGCCACCCGTCCCCTGGATCGAGGTCGAAACTGTGATCCGGCAACAACTGCAACAGCCACTGGAAGAAGCCTTTGCCACAATTAATCCCCAACCAGTTGCCGCTGGTTCAATTGCCCAGACGCACCGGGCAACCTTAGCAGATGGTCGGGAGGTGGCGCTCAAAATTCAGCGCCCTGGAATTGATGTCGTTGTGGCTCAGGATATTGCCCTAATTAAAAGTTTGGCAGAACTGGTATCAAGGACGGAATTTGGGCAGGATTACGATGTCGTGTCCCTGGCTGAGGAATTTACTAACGCACTTAAAGCGGAGTTGGATTTTACTCTGGAAGCTAGTTACACCGATCAACTGCGGCGCAATCTCTCTAAAAGTAGCTGGTTTGACCCGAAGCAGTTGGTGGTGCCAGAGATTTACTGGGATGTAACTACAGAAAAGTTACTGGTGATGGAATGGCTGGACGGCGTGCCACTGCTATTGGCGGACTTATTAGCAACACAAGATGGCAAAGACCCTAGTATCCAGCGACGAGAGATTACGACGCTGTTGTTTCGCGTCTTTTTTCAGCAGGTATACATTGATGGCTTTTTCCATGCTGACCCACATCCGGGTAATTTGTTTTATCTCCAAGATGGGCGTCTGGCTTTAATTGATTGTGGCCTAGTGGGGCGTTTAGACCCGCGATCGCAGCAAATTTTGACAGAGATGCTGTTGGCAATAGTAGATTTAGATGCCCAGCGGTGTACTCAGTTAACTCTACAACTAGCTGAATCCAACCAGCCAGTGAATCTGTCTCGTCTGGAGAACGACTATACTCGCCTGCTGCGAAAATATTTCAACCTTAGCCTATCGCAAATAAATTTCTCTCAGGTTTTCTACGAAGTACTGCAAACGGCTCGGAACAACAAAATCCGCTTGCCCAGTAATCTAGGCTTGTATGCCAAAACCCTAGCGAATTTGGAGGGGGTAACCCGTGCCTTTGACCCAGAGGTTAACCTTCTAGATCAGATTAAACCCTTGATCGTAGATTTGTTTCGGCGTCAGCTATTAGGAAATGACCCGCTGCAAGTTCTTCTGAGGACGGCTCTCGATCTGAAAAGTCTCTCCCTACAATCTCCCCGCCAGATGGAGCTGCTATTAGAAAGAGTCACTTCGGAAACTTTGAAGTGGAATATAACGCTGCGAGACCTCGATCCACTTCGCCGCAGTTTGGATGATTCTGCTAACCGCCTCTCGTTTAGCGTCGTGGTTGGCTCCCTAATTATTGGCGCGGCGATTATCTCTACTAATGCACAAACCAGTCAGCTATCTTTTCTGAGCACTGCCCTGTTTGCTACCGCCAGCTTTTTGGGGCTGTGGTTAGTAATTAGTATTCTGCGCTCAGGGCGTTTGAGGGGTAAATAAGTAAGCCAACTTAATTAAGCTCTCATACCAATGTAGGTTGGGTTTAGGCACATAGGCGCAGCCTTATCGCAGAGTAACCCAATATTTGCAAAGCTTTGATGGGTAACGCTCGCGCCCTACCCATCCTACAAATCATTTATTTGGATTACTTAGTAAAAATAAATATCACGCCTAAAAGGCTATTACTTAAATAAAATCCAGAGCATTATGAAAAAATATTTTCTACTAGGAGCAGTCTTATTTATAATTTTTAATTTAATGATTAGGAATGCTCAAACATTCGTACCGCCTGTTGCTTACAGTCTCCTAGACTTGATTGATGGAGCAGGATTATACAAAACCCAACTTAGTGACGGCAATTTAGCCTACCTGCAAGTGGTTGACTTGCGAAAAATGCAGATGGAGCAAATAGTTGGAGAAGTAGACAAGGTAGGAGTTTCTGAGGGGAAATATTATGGTAAGCCGGCTAGTTATTATAGTCCTTCTTTTCAAATGAAACTATTTTCAGATGTCTGGAATGAGTATAAGCTGCTTTATGGCAAGCAAGTGTTCTCCATGATGAATTGCGCTTTTTTTGAAGAATACAAATCTAGTACGCAATTAGCATTTCCGGTTAAACTTAATGGTCAGATTGCCACAGCAGGAAGCAGTCCTTACGGGCCTTTTAGCCAAGCAGCAGAGGATTACTACAAAAGTATAAAGCTGAAAGCGCTGGTCTGGAATGACAAAAGTGCCTATATTACTGATTATGATCCTGAAATCGGTTCTCCACTGGACGAGCCAACCGTCCAAAATGCGATTGTCAGCTATCGCTATAGCGACCATCCTGCTAAAGTGCTAGGCAAAAACCCAGCAAACAAATACCACGTCATTGGGACATTAAACAAAGACAATGCTCCCGGCGATGAATGGATTTTAATAGTAACTGTCAACAAGGCTACGTTAGATGAAGCAGCCGACTTACTGCAAAAGTTGGGGGTGAGAGGGGATATTATTACGGTAGACGGTGGGAGTTCTACTTTCATTAGCAATCCCCGTACTGGTAACTTGCTCGCGCCGCAACCAGTCAATATGAAAGATAATCCTAATGCCAGAAATTTACCGCATTATCTAGGATTCCGCAAGAAAGGAGACTCCAAAGAACTTCCCCAAATTGTCATCCAACAGCCTGCAACTCCTATTCCAATTAGAACTGCATTTCCTTACCTCATTCTGTGGAGGGATAATTTAGCAGGTGAGGTAAAAATTGAATTGTACCAAGGGTCAAAACTGGTTAAAACGCTCGCGTCTAATACAGCAAGTGATGGTGTTTTTGAATGGACACCAGACACACCAGTATTACAGGGTTCTGTTATTCGTGTGACTAGCTTAGAGCATAAAAATGTTTTCGGGAGTTTGCAGTTAAATGAGCCAGGACTTACCCAGATTTATCGTGGATAAGAGTTTGGGTAAGTAAAAAATACCCTTCAACCCAAAATTATTAGCCTTTGCAACTCCTGACTCACTCTAAAGCTTAAATTTCTCGTTGGCTCACCCAGTTAGGCGGATGACCCTGATACATATCTTGCAAAACTTGCAAAGTACAGATTACGGCGACAAGCGCTATTACTATAAGGGGCGACAAGCCTCTACCTAAGGCTGCCAGAACTAGCAAGACAGCCGCAGCTCCAATTCGGTACTTAGTTCGGACTTTGCACTTGAATATCACTCCAGTACGGTGGAGAATTCCTAAACTCAGCAAGCATAGTGCTACTGACCCACAAATTAGCCATCGTTCAGCATCAGAAAGTGCTGTACCAGCTTCATTTGATACAACGTGTTCTACACCAACTCCAGTAGCGGCAAGTCCAATAACTAGCGGCAAATGCCCGTAAAGCCAAACATTATAAGTTGAAATTCGACCAACTGCGCCCGCAGACCGCAAAGCTGAGCCATTGATGTTCTCAAAGTAGATCCACCACAAGCTAAAAGCAATGCTAAAGCCGAACACTGCGGCGATCGCACTTTGAACATCCCATTTTTGTTCGGAGACACCATTGACTACGGCAATAATCGCTTCTCCCAAAACAATGATTGTAAATAGCCCAAAACGCTCAGGTAAGTGTTCCAGGTGAGGGAGTAGTTTTTGCTGCAAGTGGCTAGCTGTAAGTGGTGTGGCTAAGTCTATTAGCAATCCCAATCCCCACAAAGCAAAACGCAGTGGAATCGGTACAAATACTGATAGTAACCAAAGGCTGGCAGCGATCGCAAAACCCGTGGCGTAGCGAGTTGCTAGTCCCCGCGCTGGGGGAATGTGCTTTGCCGCACGCAGATATTCAATCACTAGCACAACCCTACTAGCAAAATACGACAAGGCGAAGCCCGCGGAAGTTTCGCCTAAGCCGTCGTGTATATTCACAGCTAAAGCCGCGATCGCGATCATTTGCACGCCAGTCAGCAGTCGATGTCCGATGTCATCGCTATCAAATCGGTTGGAGTAGAATGTAGTGCCAATCCATGCCCACCAAATCGGCATAAAGAGAAACACAAAGCCGAGAAATCCTGATAGCGATACATGACCGTGGAGATTGTGGGCGACTTGAGAAACTGCTACCACAAACACTAAGTCATAAAACAGTTCCAGCCAAGTAGCGTGGCGGGGTTCTTGTTCGCTTTCTTCGCCAATTCGTAATCGGGGAGGTTGCAACCAGCTTTTCATAATTCTCCTTTTAAAGAGGAAAGAATGTAAAGACGCGCCATGGTGCGTCAAAACAAGGGTTTTAGGTAACGCACTTTTAATTTATGGAGATTTCTAATGACCAACCTGCCTCTGATATCGACAATTTATGACAATCTGAGCGGCAGACGCACTTGAAATCTAGTGTCCCCTGGCTGGGAAACAACCTTAATATCGCCCTGATGCTGTCCAACAACAACGCGATAGGCGATGTGCAAACCTAATCCAGTTCCCTGACCTACTCCTTTAGTCGTGAAAAACGGCTCGAAAATGTGGGATTGAATTTCTGGTGGAATTCCCGATCCATTGTCTGCGATTTCTACTAATAAAAAGTCGCTCTCGCAACAGGTGCGAATACGAATGTTACGTAATTCGCCATGATCTTTTACCTCTTGCAGAGCATCGATCGCATTATCAATCAAATTCGTCCACACTTGATTGAGTTCACTTCCATAAGCGCTGATCCGTGGCAGGTTACAGCCATACTCCCGGATCACAACCACACCCTGCTTCAGCTTATGACTCAGGATCGTCAGCGTACTTTCGATGCCCTGGTGTACGTCCACCTCCTGTAAGGGAGCTTGATCCATGTAGGAGTAATCTTTGACTGCCTGAACTAGCTTGGAGATGCGATCGCTACTCTGCTCGATCTCGTCTACCAGTTCCACCTCTGTTTGCATAGCCTCTATCCAGGTAAGGACATCACCAAGTAATAAATCATTAGCTAAGTTTTGCTTAAGGTTATCCAGCCAGTTAATATCGAATCCTGCTGCTACCACAGTGGGAGCAATTTTCCAGCCCTCACTTATATCGTGCGCCTCTAGCCAGTCTATAACTTCGTCTTCGCGATCGCTCTGCGTTAATGGATCGAGTTTCTCTTTAGCTGATGTTGTGGTACGGGTCATCACCTCTCGCTGCAAGCCAGCAAGAAACACTTGTTGAGCGCTAGTCATCTGCTGCTGACTTAGCTTCAGCGTCAATGGTGGCAAAACTTTAACAGTCTCTCGTAATTGAAAAGCTGTGCGGCGACAAGCTGATGCTGGGTTATTCAACTCGTGGGCAAGACCTGCTGCCAATGTACCCAACGCCACCAATTTTTCCCGATGCTGTGATATTGACTGTATCTCTTGCAGGCGCTCTGCCATCGTGCGAAGAATCGCCGTCAATACACAATTGCAACTCGAAAGTAGTTCCCAAAACACCTTGTTTGGTAATTCAAAAATATGGCATTGAGTCAAGGCACGACCACTTGCCCAGAAGTATTCCTGACCCATTAAAACTGGCAATTCGCCAAACAGAGTTTTCGTGTCGTATGTAGCTAATAATATTTCTTGATTACCAACTTTCTGCTTAATCTGAATTATACCTTCAAGCAGTACAAAAACATGGTCGGCAGGATCTCCTTCATAACGATGAACTTCACCAGGCTGCCGCCATACCTCTATGCCTTGTTCAAGTAGCCAATGCAACTGTCTATCTACTAATCCGGCGAAAAGTGGTACTTGGCGTAAAGTATCAATGTCTAGCATAATTAGATTTTTGCTGTACTAGCAAGGTGAATTGCAAAACTAGAATTATTAAACAAAATTTATCTTTATTTGCTTCTGGCTGCTACTGAAAGACCTGGAATGGAGCGCTCAGCTATTAGGGTTTCAATGTATTTGCCAATCGCTATCTGTCTCATGAGCTTTTAAGAAATTTAATAGGCAGATAAATCCGAAAGTGCGTATCACCAGCTTGGGAATCAAAGTGAATGTCACCGTGATGCTTTTTGACAATGCGATAGGCAATTTCTAAACCTAACCCGGTGCCTTCGCCCACGCCTTTAGTAGTAAAGAATGGCTCAAAGATGCGAGACTGAACTTCTGGCGGGATGCCTATGCCATCGTCAGCAATCTCCACCAACACGCAATTATTATCTTTGGAGGTGCGTATCGAGAGTTGGCCTTTGCTGGTCATAGCGTCGATGGCATTGTCAATCAAATTCGTCCACACCTGATTGAGTTCGCTGGCATAAGCGCAAATTCGGGGCAGACTTTGGTCGTAGTCGCGGTTGACAGTGATTCCCTTTTTGAGTTTATGACCAAACATAAGAAGCGTATTTTCAATTCCCTCATGCACATCTACCTCTTGCAGCAAAGCTCGATCCATGTAGGTGTAACCTTTAACTGCTTTCACCAACTCAGAGATGCGTGTGGTACTCTGCTCGATCTCTTTTAGTAGACAAGAGGAAGCAATTGCCGCTTCTAGCCATTTCACGACGTTTTTAAGAGAGTCAGCCGTTATTTGGTCAGCAAGATTATCCAGCTGTTCAGTGTCCAGTCCAGCATTAACTAATGTTGGGGCGAGTTTCCAGCCATCATTCACGTCGTGCAACTCTAGCCAGTCTGTCACCTCTTCTTCTTTGTCGCTTTGGGTGAGGGGATTGAGTTGGGGGGATGTGGTAGCGTGTTTGCTCCCCTGACGCTGAATATCAGCAAGGTAATTTAGTTGGGCTTTTGTGAGAGAAAGTTCATGCAGCTGCAAAATTAGAGATTGCGAGTTTTGGAAGTTCTCACTCAATGAAATTGCTGCTCGTCTCCCCGCTGCGGCTGGATTATTTAACTCATGGGCAAGACCTGCTGACAGTTTACCAAGCGCCGCCAGCTTCTCCTGTTGCCTGAGTTGCGCTTCAACGTCGTTGGTGCGCCCTACCATCGCTGAAAGAATCACATCAGCTAATGGTGAACATTCGGTGATAATGCGCTTGAAGGTAATGCTATCGAGCCGCAGTACGCGAGAAGGGGCGATCGCGCTAGCACTGAAAATGGACGCAGAATTAGTTAGCATCGAAAGATCACCCATGAACTCACCAGAGCGATGAATTATTAGTAGTTGCGTCTCTTTGCCGACAAGTTTTGTAATCTGAATTTCACCCTCAAGGACAACATAAAAGTTGGAGTTTGAATCACCTTCAGAAACCAGCACCTCGCCCGCATTCACCTGAATCTCCGTGCCATGCTGCTTCATTTCCTGTAACACCTCTGCGGGCAATTTCGGAAATAGTAGCGTCTGGTTGGGATCGTGCAGCATGGCAACTCCTTATTTCTAGCAATTAGCAGTTAGCTTTTAGCAATTAGGCAGTTATGGCAGCAACTAGAGCGTGCATGGAGGTGAGGTCGATTGTCAAGAGCCATTATGGCAACTGCTATAAAAATTTTTAATGCAGTTATCGACAATTTCGTTGTTTAAGGTTGGTTCTTTAACTAACAAAGGTCTGGAGGGTATAATCCCCACCGTATAACCCCTAAGTCTAGCGCCCAAGAAGATCACGTCTGAGTGTCCTGCCCAATCAACTTATTAACATTTGGGGGTTGGTAGCTAGCCAGTTTATCGACTAGATGTTCGGGTTCTGATGCTTCCAGTACTAGGGAGCGAAAGGCAGGATTTAAAAATTGTTCAGTCATCGCCTGGTCGAATAATCTCAGCAGCGGATCGTAGTAACCCTCGACATTGAGCAAACCTTGCGGCTTTTGGTGTAAACCCAATACCGCCCAACTTAATACCTCGCAGAACTCCTCCAAGGTTCCATATCCACCAGGAAGCGCGACAAAGGCATCGGACAATTCAGCCATTAGAGCTTTGCGTTCGTGCATGGAACCAACAACATGAAGTTTCGTGAGTCCAGTATGTGCAACTTCCTTAGCAACGAGAAACTCTGGAATTACACCAATGACTTGACCGCCTGCTGCCAAAGCTGCATCAGCAACGATGCCCATTAACCCGACATTGCCACCTCCGTAAACTAGACCAAGATCCCGCCGCGCTAATGTCTCACCCATTGCTTGGGCAGCTAGCTTATAGGCAGGTCGCAAACCCATACTAGAGCCGCAGAACACGCAGATGTACTTCACGTAAAGCTTTCCTCTTGAGTGGCATGAAAACAGCTAAGCGAAAAAGAAAAGTTGTAAAGAATTGATTGCTTGATACAAACCAAGCAATACTGATTGCCTGGATTAAAAGTCAGACCACGTTGCTGAGATATTGATGGATGAATTGAACTGCGATCGCGCCCTCTCCTACCCCAGACGCAACTCGCTTCACCGACTTATGACGCACATCCCCCGCCGCAAAAATTCCGGGGACGCTCGTCTCCAGTAAAAATGGGTCGCGATCCAAGTTCCATCCCTTGGGGCGACGTTGTTCGCGCATCAAGTCCGCTCCAGTCAAAATAAAGCCTCGTTCATCACGCTCGACCACACCATCCAACCAATTAGTTTGTGGCATCGCTCCAATAAAGATGAACAGCGAAGTTGCCGGAACTGTTTGCTTTTCGCCGGTGTCAGCATTGGCAATTACAATCGCTTCTAGGCTACCCTCCCCTTTCACCTCAACAACACTGGAACGGCTTTGTACCGTGATGTTCTCAGTTGCCTCGATCTGATCTATCAAGTACTGGGACATACTTTTAGTCAGGGAGTCGCCGCGCACCAACATTGTGACTTTTTGGGCATATTTAGAAAAGTACATCGCTGCCTGTCCCGCCGAGTTTGCCCCACCGACTATATAAACTTCTTCACCACTACAGGAGAGTGCTTCAGTCATTGCTGCACCGTAGTACACGCCTGCCCCAGACAATGCCTCTATCCCAGGCACGTCAAGCTTGCGGTAGGAGACGCCTGTGGCAACCATCAGCGCGTGGCAGCTAATCTCGCTGCCATCTACTAACTTGGCAATTCGGTAGGGGTCTTCCAGGCGAATACTAGCCACCTCCTGCGGCGTGAGGATTTCCACGCCAAAGCGTCTTGCCTGAGTCACAGCGCGTCGAGCTAAGTCTGCTCCACTCAGTCCGACTGGGAAACCCAAGTAATTTTCAATGCGAGAACTCGATCCTGCCTGTCCTCCAGGAGCTTGTCGTTCAATCATCACTGTGCTGAGTCCTTCAGAGGCTCCATAAACTGCTGCCGCCAGTCCGGCAGGACCACCACCGACGATCAACAGATCGTAAAACGGACGTTCGGCGCGGGTTTGCAGCCCAATTTTCTCAGCAATTTCCAGGTTTGAGGGCTGGATGAGACGGGAACCGTCAGGAAAAAGTACCAGCGGTAGCTGTGCCCTACAATCGCACTCAGCGTAAGATACCAGGCGCAGTGCCTCCTCGTCTAACTCGACATCCAACCATTGATAGGGCACTTGATTGCGTGCTAAGAAGTCTTTAGTTTCATGGGACTGGGGCGACCAGCGGTTGCCAATGACGCGAATGCCTTGAAACGGGGGGCGGAATGAGGCTTGCCAGTCATCAAGCAGATCGTCTAGAACGGGGTACAAGCGCTCTTCTGGCGGGTCCCACGGCTTCATTAGGTAGTAATCAATTCTCGCTGTGTTAATCGCCCGAATCGCCGCATCAGTATCCGCATAAGCGGTGAGTAAAGCGCGTTTAGCTTCAGGGAAGAGTTCTATCTCCTTTTCGAGTAACTCGACACCGCTCATCTGTGGCATCTTTTGATCTACTAAAAATAGTGCTACTGGTTCGTTGCGTAGCTTTAGTTGTTGGCTAACTTCTAAGGCAGAAGCTCCTGAGTCGGCACGAATCACTCGAAAGCGATCGCCGTATGCACGCCGCAAATCGCGTGCAATAGCCTGTAGAACTTCAGGATCGTCGTCAACTGTCAGAATTACAGGTTTAGCCATGATTTGTTGTCAATTTCCTTGCAGTGGTTTTCATCCGAATCCAACACATATCTACCAGAGCGAGATACGCCCTATCCTGACTATTACAAGCAAAAAAAGGCGCTGACTTAGGCGAAGACAACCAATCCTTATAAAATTTATGACTAATTCGACCCCAACCCAAAAGCCAGCCTCCCCATCGATTGAGGCTCCCCAAAAACTGACGAGTCCCCTGCGTTGTTTGACGGGCGCGCTCATTGCTGGAGGACTGGCGATCGCTCTCTACTCCTTGACATCATCGATTGCCCAGACCTTTGCTGCCAAGCCCCTCCCCACCAGCAGCACATTTGCTATCAATATTGCCGTAGCTGTTCGCACTTTGGTTGTGGGCGTTAGTGCACTAGCAACAGGCGTATTTGGTTTAGTAGCTTTTGGTCTGGTAGCTCTGGCTGTCCAAATCATAATTCAGCGCTTTACAAAGAAATAGCCTTTGCTCTCTGTTTTTTCAGGGCAGGTACCAAAGCTATCTACTGGATTTGTCCTGTTAGGTTATTTTACAATACTGAGTAATTTAACCCTATAATTTCTACATGGCAGAACTAGCATTAACGTTAAAGCTTCTATTTTATTGATTCAACCATGTCAAGGCGCTAAAGTTTGAGCGACTAACAGTTGTTAATATTGAAGTAGCCAACGAGTTACTCAAAGTCGATAAAAAAGAATGCAGCAAGTTAACTAGCTCTGCCTTTGAGTTTAACGCTCATGGCATCGATTCATGGGTTCTTGCCTATCTGCTGGTTGGTGGTGAGTTCAAGCCTGAGTATACACGAGTTGTTGAGTGCATCCCCACTCGGTTACACCGTCGTCAATTACACGGTTTAAATCCTGCTAAAAAAGGTTCTATGACTAGCTGCCAGTCCCTATGATATTAAGATAATTGTAAAAAAATATGATTCTTTCCCACTACCAGAGCATTAATACTGACCTACAGGGACAGCGACCGGATTGGACTCAGCCGGCAGAAATTATTGAGCAACTTTTAGCAATTGGCACGGCGCTTTCGAGTAGCCATGATTTGGGACAGTTACTTGATCTGATTTTATCCAAGAGTCGGGAGATTACTTTAAGTGATGCTGGCAGTGTCTATCTGATAGATCGTAGGGATGAGATTTCTGAGTTGCTATTTAAGGTGGCGCAAAACGATTCTCTCCCCAGTGCTTCTTTTCAGGAGTTTGCTATGCCCCTAACTCGCCAAAGTATCGCGGGGTACGTAGCGATGACGGGAGAAAGCTTAAATTTGCCAGATGCCTATGATTTACCTAAAGATGTTTCTTACCAGTGCGATCGCCGTTTTGACTTGAACTTCTCTTACCGCACTCGCTCGGTGTTGGTGCTGCCAATGCAAAACCAGGACGGGGAAATCATTGGCGTGCTTCAGTTGATCAATCGCAAAATTAGCTCGGATGCGGTTGTCACACCCCAGAATGTGGCGGAAGTGACTCAGCCCTATTCAGAGTGGGAAGAGCGCATTGTGCGATCGCTCGCTTCCATGGCAGCTATCTCGATAGAAAGAAACCAGCTGCAACAGAGTATTGAGAATTTATTTGAAGGTTTTGTCAAGGCGTCTGTTCAAATTATTGAAGCGCGAGATCCTACGACATCTGGTCATTCAGAGCGAGTCGCTGAACTAACTGTGCGGCTAAGTCAAGAAGCCAGTTCAATCACTACAGGGCCGCTGCGGTCTATTTATTTTAGCGATCGCCAAATTCAAGAAATTCGCTACGCCGCCTTGTTGCACGACTTTGGCAAAGTGGGTGTTCCAGAAGCTATCTTAGGGAAGCACAAAAAATTATATCCAGAACAGCTAGAGGTGATTCGTCATCGGTTTGCTCTAGCGCAACGCACTCTGGAAATGGAATGCGCCCAAACCAAATTCAGTTATTTACTTACAGGCTCAGATTGCCAGCATGAAGACATTACACCAGTAAATGAATGCGCTCACTGCCATGCATTAGAACAATTTGATACCCAGCTAACTCAAGCAATTGAGAAACTCAACCGCTACTGGGAGATACTACTACAAATTAATGAACCTGAAGTTGTGCAGACAAAGCAATTTCAGGCTTCCTTTGAAGAAGCTTTTGTTGAACTCACAGAACTGTCTCAATATAGCTATCGAGATATTGATGGTGAGCTAAAGCCGCTGGTTACACAACCAGAAATGGAGCAGTTGATGATTCCTAAAGGGAACCTGACATCAACAGAGCGGTTAGCAATTGAGGCTCACGTCACTCATACTTACGAATTTCTCAAGCGGATTCCCTGGACAAAGCATCTTAAAAATGTCCCACTTATTGCCGCAAGACATCACGAAAAGCTCGATGGTACTGGCTATCCCCAAGGCTTGAAACAACAAGATATTCCCATTCAAAGCCAGATTTTAACAGTTGCAGATATATACGATGCTCTCACGGCTAGCGATCGCCCTTATAAGCGTCGGTTGCCAGTGGAAACCACGCTGAGAATTCTACGACAAGAAGCGATCAAACACAAAATCAACAGCGACTTGGTTGACTTGTTCGAGCAGCGTCAGGCTTTTAATGTTTTGGGACACACTCTAACGGTTTCAAATCAACCAGTTGCTTGAGTCCTACTTTCTTTGCGCTCAAAGAATATCGTTAAGTTCTATCTTACCCTTTAGGATAGAACTTAACGGTTAATACTTAGGCGTTTTTTCTAAATGTGGAAATATGCAAGTTATACCAAGTCCGGTTAATTAGCTACTACAGCAGAATGCAAGTGGGTGAAGTACAGAAATACCCCACCCGCGCTCCCTTGCCCCCTCCCCGAAGTCGAGGGGAGGGGGCAAGGGAGGGGTGTACTTCTTTATATGCAAAGTGCTGTAATTTTAGGTTGGGTTAAGCGTAGCGTCACCCAACACAAATTTTATGAATGTTGGGTTTCACTTTGTATATGCTACGCCGTCTTTCTTCGCCAACAACTTAACCTACTTTAGTCTTTAAAAGAAATAGTATTAAACGTGCAGCAGCTTAAAAGAGGTATTATTCTTGGGAGAAAGGATAATTCTTTGCAATTCTTATATTTAATGGAAACTTTCCCCAGCGTTTCCCCAGCGTTTCCCCAGCGTTTCCCCAACGCTGTGCAACGTTTTCCACAGATTCCCAGTATTTTTCCACAGGAATGAACGGTTGGATCGAGTGTTTCCGTTTTGCTGGGGATTTTTATCTAAAAAATAACAGTACGTAAAAAGAACGACGATTCTATAAAGATATGTAAAGTAGATCGCGCTCAAAAGCTTATTCTTTCGTCAAGCATTCTTTCCTTTACAGACCGTCGTAACATTTCGCAGCATTGACAACCCTACCCCTTCTCAGCAGACAATAGTGCGACCAACCTAATGAACTTTTCTGACTTGAGCTGACCAGACGGCAGTAAGAAGGAAGCGGATCGGATGCCAGCAGAGGTTAGTAAAGTCCTTGCTTTCAGGTGTAACCGAAGAAGTGCTGAAAGATAAGGTTGTCTTGTCCCCATAACCCTGAGAGTTGAGCTGAAGCATGAACGCAACCGTCAGTATCCTGGCAGAAATCCCAGAAGAACTACACGAATCCCTCAAATGCTATTTGGAAAATCATCCCAGCTGGGATCAAGACCGGGTATTTGCGGCGGCGCTGTCACTGTTTTTGCTCCAAAATGGAAATAGCAAAGCTACAGAGGTATCGCAGAACTATCGCGCCTGCGCCCGTGTCTATCTGGAAACATTATTTCAGCATCCTTTTTGAATTGAGCAATTAGTTTTCTCGCTAAGCTGAGAACTATTAGCGACCTCAGCTTCAGCTACTAGCAACTATATGACAGACGCCACCACAACATCTACTTTAGTGATTCCGCAGCTAATTGTGGGGCTGGGAAATCCAGAACCCAAGTACGACAAAACGCGCCACAACATTGGGTTTGACGCTGTTGATGCCTTGGCGCGTTCTTGGCAAATGTCTTGGAGTGAAAATCGCAAGTTCCAAGGTATGTTTGGTGAGGGTCGTGACCCGCAGGGAGGCAAAATCCGATTACTGAAGCCACTTACCTACATGAATCGTTCTGGACAGGCAATTCGCGCCGTGACAGATTGGTTTAAGCTGCCCCCGGAGTCGGTGCTTGTGATTTATGATGATATGGACTTACCTGTGGGGCGTGTGCGGATGAGGCTTTCAGGTTCCGCTGGTGGGCACAACGGTATGAAGTCCACGATCGCTCATCTCAGTACCCAAAATTTCCCCCGCTTGCGAATTGGCATCGGTCGATCCGGTACAGAATCTAACTCTGTATCCCATGTTTTAGGTCGATTTTCACCCCATGAAAGCCAGCTAATGCCGGAGGTTTTGCAACTCGTGGTCGATGCGGTGGAACTAAGTTTGAAGCAAGGGGTTGAAAAGGCAATGAGTCTTTACAATAATCGCAATATTTTGGCAACCAAAGACCTATAAAAAGTACTTTAGGTACGAGACGTCGGCTTTCCCAAAGTGAATGCTGAAAGCCACGTTTAAATTTTCCAAAGATGTGATTAACCAGGGGACGCCATCTCTGGTAAAAGACTCGTAATGGTTAAACAAAATTGTAAATCTCTTTTCTAAGTAAGGCTTAACTTTGCCGCATATCAGCACAATTTTCAGTAGCAGGCCAGTGGTGAAGGTCGCTCCCATGTTAGTAATTAAGTCAACAAATACAAAGTGGTTGGGCCGCTGTAGGCTTTCCACAACTAAATAACTCAATACTTGACTACAAGTTCGCACGAGTAGTAATTCATTAGGCTTCTGGAAATCGCTCTGAGGGACGATATTTTTCAGATGGTTATATAGTTTATCGTTAAACTGGCGTTTTCCGTAGGCTGGGTTAATTGAAGAAGTCAGGTATTCGTAGAAATCGTCTTTAAAAACTTTATATGAGGGCGCATATTTAGCGTGGCTGAGGAAGCGGTGCGCTAAATCCCGGTAAGTGTAGGAACCTTCCACTTTCCCAACAAAATGCTTGAGGGAAATACCCAATTCGCGATCGCTCAAAAGCGTTGGATTACTTACTGGCTGTATCAAACGCCCTGGCACTGCTGGCGATGCCTGACGACGCACTTGGGCTTGCCGCACTTGATAAGTTACATATTGAGATAGCTTAAATTCAAAGCGACGCTGAATCTGAGCTTGAATTTGCCGTACTGTTTGCTGTTGTTCGTAACTACTTTCTTCACTCAGGAGGTAGTGTTGATACAAGTAAGGGTAGCGACGAATTAAGCTTCCCACCTGCTTAGACTCATTGTCAGCGGTGGCTAAACCAAAAGCAGTATTATCTGCGGGTTGACTCATCACTTGAGCCATACGTCGCAGTGTCAAATATTGATCGGTTTCGGTAAACAGCTTCAACAGCTGCCGCAAGCGCCTTATAGTTCGCGAATAGGTGTGTATGCCAGGTGACATATTCTCAAGCAATGCCACTAACTCTGGGATAGCCCATTGTAGTTGAGGTTGCGTCTGCCAGCTGTTGATCAGAATGTGACAGCACCGATTCAGGAAAAACGGAAATTCCTGTTCAGCCTGCTTTGAGTTAACTATCTTTTCTACGGCTAACCCAATTTCTGAGTCTGGGTAGCCAACACCATTAATGAATAAGCGGCGAAAGCGCTCAAGTAGTTGAGTGGGCGGCTCTACCTTGACGCACGATAGCAGATGCTCGTACACCTGCTGCTCTTGTTGGGTAGTTTGTCGAGAATAATGGTCAATCAAGGTAGTCACTTCAGTTAACCTCCTACGTGCATACGTTAGGGGCCTCGGGATATCAGATAGAACTAGCAGATTTGAATTTTACCCGCACTATAGTGGACTATTGCTCCGCAGCCGCTCCCTGTGAAGTTACTGTCCTTAATAACGGTATACTTTATAATTCCTTAACCATCAGACGGAGGATCTCATTTAAAGCATATCTTAATTAATGCTTAATAGGGTGCTGTATCTAGCGTATAACTTATTAAGTTTAGATTAAGCAACCTCCTGAAGGCTAGTAAAGTATAGATGCCAAGGGTGATATCTAAAATAGCTGAAAAAAAAGCTGTTATATGTGACCAAGATCACTGCATTCGATTAAAAACGTGACCCATGCTTTCTCAGATACCTCTCGCTCAGATCGTTGAAATTCTGTTCAGCACTCCTCTTAACTTATCGGCTAATGCGCTGGCGCTACCGATACTCGGCATCACGACTGACACCCGTAGCCTGAAACAGGGTGAACTGTTCGTAGCTCTGCGAGGAGAGAACTTTGATGGGCATGACTTTGTAGAACTGGCGATAAAAAAAGGGGCGATCGCAGTTATTACTGACCGCCAATTGCCAGAACCTGTCCCCCAATTGCTAGTTGCAGATACGCTACAGGCTTATCAGGCGATTGCCCGTTGGTGGCGTGACCAGTTTGATATCCCAGTAATTGCTGTAACTGGCTCTGTGGGCAAAACTACGACTAAGGAACTGATTGCAGCAGTTTTGTCCACCCAAGGAAACGTCCTCAAAACCCAAGCCAACTATAACAATGAAATCGGCGTCCCTAAAACGTTACTAGAACTGGGGCCAGAGCATGACTACGCTGTGATTGAAATGGCAATGCGTGCTAGAGGTGAAATAGCGGATTTAACAAAGATTGCCAATCCCACTGTCGGTATTATTACTAATGTGGGAACCGCACATATAGGTCGTCTGGGATCTGAAGAAGCGATCGCTCAAGCCAAGTGTGAGTTACTTGCTGAAATGATGCCCAGCGCCATCGCTATTCTTAATCACGACAACCGACTATTAATGGAAACAGCAGCCACCGTTTGGCAGGGGCAAACTCTCACCTATGGACTGGAGGGAGGAGATCTGCACGGAGAATTAATTAACTCTGAAACGCTTAGCATTGAGAAAGTACAGCTACCTCTGCCTTTACCCGGTCGTCACAACGCGCTCAACTATCTGGCGGCCTTGGCAGTTGCTAAGGTGCTTCAGATTGACTGGACGCCCCTAACTGCTGGTTTGCCTGTGAATCTTCCATCTGGACGCGCCCAGCGCTATGACTTGCCCAATGATGTGGTGATTCTAGATGAAACCTACAATGCAGGGCTGGAATCTATGCTCGCAGGGCTACATTTGCTAGCTCAGACACCAGGAAAGCGACGTATTGCGGTGCTGGGTACGATGAAAGAACTGGGAGAGCGATCGCCCCAATTCCACTGGCAAGTGGGAGACACCGCGCGGCAGCTAAATCTCGATGCTCTATTGATTCTAGTAGATGACCCAGAAGCGGAAGCTATAGCCAAGGGTGCTGCTGGCATTTCAGCAGAATGCTTTTCTACCCATACGGCAATGGTAGAGCGGTTGCAGGAGCTTGTGAGGTCGGGCGATCGCTTACTGTTCAAAGCCTCCCATTCTGTAGGGCTAGACCAAGTGGTGAATCAATTTCGTTCCGCTATTTACAGCGCTACCTAGCAATTGCCATCTCCCACCCTCAGAAAGCGAGCTTTATCTTTGGGATTGTTATTAGTTAGTAATTAGTGGTTAGTAGCCTATCTTCCTACTAACTACTAATTACTAACTAATAACATCCAAAACTAATAGCAGTTTTAAGTAAAAGTAGAGAGATAACTTGGCTAAAAAATTAGATCAAATTCTTGTTATTGACATTGAATCAACTTGCTGGGAAGGAAAAGCACCCGGCGGGCAGGAAAGCGAAATTATAGAAATCGGTATCTGCCCTTTAGATATCACTTCAGGAGATAGAGGAGAGAAAAGAAGTATCTTAGTAAAACCCGAACGGTCAAAGGTTAGTGAATTCTGTACCCAGCTCACTACATTAACCCAGGAGCAAGTTGATAAAGGAGTTGACTTTGGCAATGCCTGTTCTATTCTGAGAAACAAATATTCCTCTAAAGATAGAGTCTGGGCAAGTTATGGTGACTACGACAGACTTCAGTTTGAAAAGCAGTGCCAAGCTCGAAAGGTAAGCTATCCTTTCGGCCCCAGCCATATCAATATTAAGCTCCTTTTTGCCCTGATTCATGGGTTCAGTGAGGAAGTAGGTATGGCAGAAGCATTAGAATTACTTGATATCCCCCTCGAAGGTACTCATCATAGAGGGGCAGATGATGCTTGGAATATAGCTAGCATCCTGTCAGAATTACTGTTACAAAGAAGAGCTAAGTAGTTTTAATAAAGCTTGCCGGTATATGTTTATACCATCTGTATTGAGATGAACACCATCAGTAGTTAAATTTTCTTTTAGAGCTTGCCCCTCAAATAAGGGCTGTACGCTTTCCCCCAATATCAAAACATTTTCGGCTTCAGCAACCTGACGAAGTAGCTCATTGATTTCCTCTACTCTGGCAATTGTACCTGCCAAAAGTGGATTATGGCTAGCAGCAATGGTGGAATAAAAAGCAGGAATCAACATAATGTTGGTAGCCCCCATTTCTTTTACTAGGGCAATTATCTGCTTCATATTTTTTACAAAAATGTCATTTGTAGTACAATAGCAAGCATCATTTGTACCGATAGCAATAACTGCTTTTTTGTATCTTACATTAGCAGCAGTTAAAATTTTTAGTTGCTCAATTAGTGAAATGCTACTCATCCCATCAATGGCAAAGTTAAAAGTATCTTCGCCCAGAGTATTGCCAATAGGAGCGGTGATAGAATCACCAAACACACAAGCCTCGTACTCTTTGTCATGGGTAATGCTAACCTGAGATCTGACAGCCGATTGCCACCAATTTTTAGAGCTTAATGTGTCTGTTGGTAGCCCGATTATCTTGGTATATATAACAGATAAAATTCTAATAATATAGCCAATTCTAGTGGAAATAAACAATAAAATTAACAGCAATATAATATTAAAATAAATAATATCAGTTTTCATGCTTTAATTGATTTTGCTTGTGGATGATTAGATATTTATTGGTAATTAAAATACGTTTATATATACAGCCTTTTTCAGGCTAATGAGGTACGGATGGTATGATTTTGAAGTTCAATTTTATATGAATTAGGATGCAACCTTACTCGCTGGAGTTTCGCCAAAGGATAATCGATAGTTACGCTGAGGTAAATACATCACAACGCCAAGTGGCTCAAAGATTTCGCGTCGCCCTTAGCTTCGTACAAAAGATACTCAAGCAATATCGAGAAACAGGTAGCATTGAACCCAAAGAACGGTTAGAGCAAACCCCCAAAAAACTCAACTCATCACAGCTAGATATTTTGAAAAACCTTGTGGCAGCTAATAATGATGCCACCTTTGAGGCTTTTATTTCTCAAAAACTTGTTCCAAAACTTTGGAAGGGTGCTTATGTTATCATGGATAACTGTTCCATTCACAAAGGGAAAGAAATTAAAGCGCTCGATTGTTGCAGCCGGAGCTAACTTGATTTACTTACCTCCCTATTCACCGGACTTTTCACCCATAGAAAACTGTTTTTCCAAAATTAAAAATCTACTCCGCTCAATCGGTGCCCGCAGTTATCAAGACTTAGTGAAAGCCATTAAAGAATCCTTTTCTCAAGTATATGAAGCCGATCTAAAAGGCTGGTTCACTCATTGCTGTTATTGTACCTCACTAGTCTAGAAAACGCTGTAGTCATTCCATATATCTACTAAGAATAAAGATAAAAGTTTTTGCAAAAAGTTATTAACTAAAAACTTATAGTAGATTGCCAGTATAGCAATCCTAAGTGATTGTAAGAACTCGTAGTGTGAGCATCTTGCTCACGCGCGAGCGAGACGATCGCACTACCTCTCATAACTCAGATAGGATTGCTATATGTACTACTTTTAACAAACAATTTTAGATGTTTTTTAGTTCATGCCGAGCCTAAGAGCGGACGACACAAATCTAAAATCGTTTGATATGATGTCCGGCAAATCACCGATAATAAAAACCTCTCCCCGTCCCCGTTTCCCCGCGTCCTGAGCGTCAGCCTAATTATGGGTATTCAACCGGACATGATATGACTAGATGCCATGACTTTTGCCAATTACCCAATGACGGCGGAAGAAACGGGCTAAAGCTGATTCTTCCAGGGATAAATAGATGGGGCGCCCGTGGGGACAGGTGCGCGGATGACGGGTTCGTTGCCACTGATCTAACAAAGTCTGCATTTCCTGAAGAGTAAGAGACATTCCGTTGCGGATAGCGCTGCGGCAAGCAACTGCCACCTGAGCCGCTTGTAAGTCACCTCCTAAGCTAAGTTCCACAAGAGCACCTAGGCAATCGTCTCGCTGTACCAATAAAGCCGGTATAGTGCGTACTGCCCACACTTGGTCGCCGAAGGGTTCAACATCCAAACCGAGCCGCTCAAGTTGCTCTAACTGCGCTGGTGATAGCTGAGGCACAATTGCCGGTGGTTCTAGGGGTACGAGTTGCCAGCGATCGCACAGCTGCTCGTAGAGAACCCGCTCATGAGCAATGTGTTGCTCCACCAACCATAACCCAGCTGGATGTTCCGCCAGAATATAAGTATTGTGAATCTGGGCAACGGCACGCAATGAAATCAGTTCAATATCATTGCTACTGGATGAAGCTGGTTGAATAGAACGGCTCGTACCGTAGGTACTCTTATCTTCCGATGCCTTCAGCAATTTGCCCAGCCGCTGTGAGTGGGCAGATGTAGGTAGATTAGCTGGGCTAATACGAAGTGCTTGCTCAATAGCCTGGACGACTTGCTCCTGCCAGTAACTTATGGCGTGCAAGTAAATTTCTGCCTTGGCAGGATGGCGGTTCCAGTCAATATGATTCGGGGAAATCTTGAGGTGGAGAAAACATATGGGGTAGCGATCGCGCGGCATTGTCCGCTGAAATGCTCCCAGCATAGTTTGCTCTAGTTCAGGCGATCGCACCAAACGTCCATTCACAGCTACCCGCACCCAATCAGGACGTCGGCGGTGGCACCGATCGGGCAACCCCAGCACTAAGTCGAGCCTTGCCGATGTTGCAGGTTGTGTTTGCACCAGAAGATGGGAATCTACACTCTCCTCTGCTCCCCCTGCTCCCTCCAATACAGGCACTTCCACTGTCAGCTGCTGCAAGTCACTCAACCGCACTTGGCGCAGGATCTGGGGCAAGATTTCTTGGGCAGTCATGCCGGGATTGATAGTAAACCACTCCCGCTCGTTTTGATATACCTGCCAGGTGATCTGGGGATGACAGAGGGCGATTTGGTGGATCGTTGCTTGGATGGCTCGCAGCTGTTGTGCTGGTGCTGGCAATCCTTGACGTCGGCCAGGCCAACTGCCAAAGATATTCGATGCTGTAACAACTGTACCGGGCGCGATCGCCGCAGCTTCCACCTGTATTAGTTCAGCCAGTGAGCTATAAACGACGCGCCAACCCTCACCAGTTCCAATTGGACGGCTCAAAATCTCCAGTTCCGCAAGCTGAGCCACACTATGCAATGCTTCGCCACGAAACCCCAGACTGGTAATCTTCCACAAATCTTCCCACTGCCGGATTTTGCTTGTGCTATGAGCAGATGCCGCCTGCCGCAAGTCTGCCAAGAACATACCAGTACCATTGTCTGCCACTCGCACCCGCCAGTTGTCTGGCCATAGGGAAACTACAATGCGCTTGGCACCAGCATCGACGGCATTTTCTACCAGTTCCCGCACAACAGCTGCTATAGAATCAATCACCTCACCGGCAGCGATGAGATTCACGACTTCTGCGGGTAATGTTTGGATACCGGACGCCATAGAATCCAGTTTATGCGAGTGCCAATCTCGATTGAGATCTTTCCTCACTGCACTATTTAATTTGGACAGCTATTTTTGTAATCAACTCTACCTAAAGAATGATAATGGGAACGTTCCCCCCAAAGAAAGATAAGTTGAACAGAAATATCTTGTTAGATTTCATATAAAGTAATAAGGAATTAACTCATGCAAAACACTCCCGACAACATTAAAGACGCTAAAGATAAAGTTTCAGAAAACGTTCAAAACGTTGCAGACAACGTTCCCAGCGCCGTTGAAAAAGTTAGTGAGAAGATTGGGGACGCCATTAAAGACGCTAAAGACAAGCTTCCAGAAATTACTCCCACCCCTCCAGGGCTAAAAGCACAGTCCTCGGTTCAGGATCTCAAAGCTCGTCTGGAATGGGGCGAACCAGCTTTTACAATTATCGATGTCAGCGAGCGCAACACATTTAATGATGGTCATATCCTGGGCGCGATGTCAATGCCCAAAGATGGGTTATTAGAGCGGGCACAAGCTAGCCTTAACACCAGCCGCGATATCTACGTTTATGGTGAAACTGACGAGGAAACCTCTGCGGCAGCGTCCCAACTCCGCCAAGCCGGATTTCAGTGTGTCGCTGAGCTAAAAGGCGGTCTGGCAGCATGGAAAGCAGTGGGGGGCCCCACCGACGGTGTTTCAGAATCAAGAAATCTTCCCGACGGCGATGATTACAACGTTGTCTCTAAGGTAAAAGAGCAGGGACAGACACCAACGAAATAAATAGTTTGAATCTTTCTGTGGACTTTGCTACTCAAAGAGTATGAGTTGCATAGTTGGTTTTGCACATTGAGAGCCAGTAAAATTGGGTCAATTCTCGAAGAATTGACCCAATTTTTTTAAGCTTGCTAGGGATTACGCAGCAGGTTCCCCCTGATATAGCAATTAGCAATTAGCTTTGAGCAGTATTTTAGATTTTGGATTTTGGATAAAAGAAATTTTGGGTTCATGCCCCGCCGAATTATGGACCCAATAAATCTAAATACTAAATACAAAATCCCCAACCACTCTTGGTCGGGGTAAATCCAAAATCCAAAATGGGTTGACACTCCCCGCTCTCTCATGGGCGGGGCCCAAAAGCTCCCAGATTATTTATGTGTAACTGCTGGAGATGAAACGACTTCGTCAATCAGTTGCACCAATCGCTGGCGTAAAGTATCTAACCCCAAACGTTGAGTCGCTGAAATAAACACAGCCTGGGGATATTCTTGCTGGGCTAAAGCCAAGTTGTCGCTGTCTACTCCGTCGATTTTATTAAATACAATTAAAGCTGACCCAGGCATGGCAGGCATTTCTGCTAGCACGTCCATAACTGAACTGATGTGGCTTGCCCACGCTGGATCGGAAAGATCGACAACATGAAGCAAAGCATCTGCCTCGGTTACTTCCTCTAAGGTGGCTCGGAAAGCATCCATTAGTGGGGGCGGGAGTTCGTGAATAAACCCTACAGTATCTGTAAGCACAATAGACCTCCGTTCCTGGGTTTGAGGATCTGTAATTACCAGTTTTCGCGTCGTTGGGTCGAGGGTGGCAAACAGTTGATCTGCGGTATACACTTCAGCATGGGTTAACACATTCAGCAGGGTGGACTTCCCCGCATTCGTATAACCTACCAATGCTATAGAAGGGACTTCTTGCTGTTGTCGCTGTTGTCGTAACCGAGTGCGATGGGCTTGTAATTGGTTAACTTCCTGTTGGAGTTGTGCGATGCGCCGCCCAATAGCTCGCCGCTCAGTTTCTAGTTTGGTTTCACCCGGTCCTCTGGTACCAATTCCAGCACCTAGCCTGGACATCGCTTGGCCTCGACCCCTCAGCCGAGGCAGCATATATTCCAGTTGCGCCAGTTCTACTTGCAATTTACCCGCTTGGGATTGAGCGCGTTGAGCGAAGATATCTAAAATTACTTCTGTGCGGTCTACTACTGAAATGCCAATTTCAGCTTCCAAGTTGCGAACTTGTGAGGCGGAGATGTCTCGGTCAAAGACAATGAGATTGGCTCCTAGTTGATGAGCGAGGAGAGAAATTTCTTCAACTTTTCCCTGACCGATGACAGTTTGAGGATGAGGGCGCGATCGCTTTTGGATTACTGTCTCTAATACAGTTCCCTTAGCACTCTCAACTAACCTTGCCAGTTCCTTTAGACCCTCTTCAAACCGCTGTTGTGACATATCCTCTGTCATCAACCCAACCAAAAGCACTTTGTCTTCGCTAGATTCAATTTCCTCTACCCCTAATGTCCCAAAGCCTGATTCAGCGAGATCTGTCTCCCATTCATGAACTAAGTCGTCAAAATCTTGCTCAGTCAAGTTATCCAGGCTCAGGGGAGTAGAAACGCTCCAGGGCATTTCTTTTTCTGGTATCAGGTGAGCCAAGTAAGCTTCTTTAACATAGCCTGTGGCTCCACCGCCTCGACGTTCAGTTCCGCTACCAGTTAGACCTAACATCACTAAAGCATCTAAGCGCTGTCTTACCATTGCCGTGAGTGCTGCCGCATCAGGGACATGTGATTTAAGTTGAGTGGCAACGCAGCGAATTCCACTCAAGCGTCCAGCGCTGTGCCGAGGCAAATCTTGGGGCGGAATTTGAGTTTTGCTAGGCGTACCCACAGCAACTCGGATGACTTGTCCGCGTCGATTGATATAAATGCAAACGGGTTGATGAATTTCTGTACTGATGGCTGCTAGGCGCTGGGCGAATTCGGATGTTATCAGGCGATCGCCTGGTTGTCGCTGCTCATACAGCCGCTGTAGTTGCTTAATGTAGCTAGATTTTAATCCTTGAATATTCCCGTAAATAGTATCCATAATATTAATCAGAAAACTCGCGATTTAATTCGTGTAATAGAAGCCTAACTGTCATAGATTATGCCAACTTCTACCTAGCGAAAGGGGCTAACGTTAACTCACCTTGTTATCTTAAATACAAAAAATAGCCCGTTGCGATCGGCATGCCTAGGAAAGCAAAAACATAAAATAATTCTTCCGGTAGAAGCTATTAATAAGCAATAGCTGTTACAGTACTTAACTGTTAGCTGTTATCCGCCTGCCCCAATTGGGCATCTTGCCGTTGCCCGCTTCAGGCTATCCGCTAGACCAAAAATCCTGCGGGTCTTACTATGCCCTTTATCAGATAGAAAGTGTCGTTTGAAGTTCAATGCTGGCTCAGATGCTCTTAATTAACATTTTTCTGTAAACCTATTAATAGGAATGTTCTATGCAATTTCAAGTTGAATGTAACAGCTTTTTTTTGAAACAGCCAACCTGCTTGATATGCCAGGAACCGTTTGAGGTGATAAAAGCAAGAGTGATTGTCTGCAACGACCAAGGTGACGGCTACGGAGATATTTGTCCTGAATGTATAGCGATGGGTTCTGTATGGATAAATAGCCAGCTACAAAGCTTACATGATAAGTTTAGTTAGGCACTAGCTTGTATATCTCCAGAAGCTCTCCGATCTCAACATAGAGAGTAACGCTTATGTCTGGCATCATCAATTCTGGCATTTACGAGCGGAAAGATTTGCAGATACCTGCACAAGTAATAGCTTTAGTCGTTGAGGATATTTGTGAGATCAACTTCAGACGGACAAAACTTTAGCTAGAGAATATTCCCAGCTAATTACGCTGCTTAATAAGGCGGAATATTCTCCCGAGGAGGATGATTTAGTTAGAAAGTTTGGAAGCAGATATTGGGATAATCATTATCCTTTTGACGAGGGAATTTATATCGGAGTTGGAAACTTATGCTATAAAAATAACGATTTTACTGTATAAGTAATAATTTGAAGTAGGCACTCTATTAACAACCATATGCCCTGAATAATATTTATCAATAATGATAATTCAATTTAATAATGGGCTTTAGTTTGATCATCTTCACAAAAAGGCAATATCAAAAAATGATTCGTCTCCTAGTTAAGATTTTAGAGTTATTTATAAAAACTTTTTACGCCGACCGCTTTTATGCACGCCTTTATGTGCTAGAGACAGTTTCTAGAGTTCCCTACTTTGCTTATTTGTCCGTTCTTCACCTTTATGAGAGTCTCGGTGGGTGGCATCATTCTGACTGGCTCAAAATTCACTTTGCGGAATCCTGGAATGAGTTACATCACCTTCGTATTATCGAATCCCTCGGCGGTGGGGAATTTTGGCTAGATCGCTTTGTGGCTCGGATTGGTGTCTTGATTTACTACTGGATTCTGGTGTTTATGTACATGGTTGCTCCGCGCTCGGCTTATCACTTTAATGAGTTAGTCGAAGAAGAGGCTTACCACACTTACGATACATTCCTAAAAGAGCATGAGGCTGAACTCAAAACTCAGCCAGCACCGGAAATAGCTATCACCTATTATCAAGATGGGGATCTTTATATGTTTGATGAATTTCAAACCACCCAAAGACCGGCAGAGCGTCGTCCCAAAATCGACAATCTCTATGATGTTTTTGTTGCCATCCGAAACGATGAGATGGAACACATCAAGACTATGCAGGTTTGCCAAAAAGCAGATGCGAAAGAAATCCTTCAAAGCCCCCATAGTAGTAACCTTCACCCGGCTGAAAGCAAGGGAGCTTTCATAGACCAAGAGATTTAGATATGTACTAACAACGCTATTGCTGATAGACCCCCACAAACAGATTGCTTTCCCATCTTTACAGGCGGGGTTACATCACGAACAGGTAAACTCCCCTTCCCACCCCACGACCTTGTAGATTTTGGTGGGGGACGCAAAGACATGGGGAATAAAGTTTTTTCCAGTTGGTTAGCCTAAAAGTAGGCAACAAAAGGTATTCTAAGTAACAATTTATATATAACCTAGGATAGTTGTCTTTATGCAATCTTTGGGCGGACGGCTTGAAAATCTTCAGAGAGAAGAGTCCTGTAATCCAGATACCAGGGCTGAAGTTGGCGTGCCAGCAACAGCATACCCGCGTCCTCAGTTGCAGCGTTCCAACTGGAAAAGCCTGAACGGCTTGTGGAAGTTTGCATTTGATGACGAAGGACGATGTGTTCGTCCCGGCGACATTGACGAGTGGACTACTACCATTGAGGTGCCGTTCGCTCCGGAATCTTCTCGTAGCGGTATTGGCGATACGGGTTTTCACCCAAACTGTTGGTACGAGCGGGAATTTGACTTACCCCCTGGTAAGGGTGGGGTGTTACTTCACTTTGGGGCAGTAGATTATCGCGCCCGCGTGTGGGTAAACGGTCAATTCATGACTGAGCATGAGGGCGGACATACTCCCTTCACAGTTGATATTACACCTGTCTTGGATGAAAATGGGCCGCAGCGGGTCACGGTCTGGGCCAGTGACGACCCCCTAGACATTAGCAAGCCGCGTGGAAAGCAGGATTGGCGGCTAGAGCCTCACAGTATCTGGTATCCGCGTACTTCCGGCATATGGCAGACAGTTTGGGTGGAGCGCGTGGGCGAGACATATATTGAGCGCCTTCGCTGGACCCCAGAGTTCGAGCGCTGGGAAATTGGCTTTGAGGCATTCATTGCAGGTAAAACTCTGAATGGTCTGCAATTGAATGTAAGGCTGACCGTTGGCAACCAGTTGCTGGTGAACGATTCCTACGGAGTGATTAACGGGGAGATTCACCGACGCATCGCCCTTTCCGACCCAGGCATTGACGACTACCGCAACGAATTGCTCTGGAGTCCTGAGACGCCAACCCTAATTCAGGCTGAAATTCAGCTTTGGTACCAGAACCAACTTATTGATGAAGTTAGGTCATATACGGCGATGCGATGCGTTACGCTTCAGCGCGATCGCTTCACGCTGAACGGGCGACCTTACTATCTACGACTGGTTCTAGACCAAGGCTACTGGCCTGATACGCTGATGACTGCACCCTCAGATGAGGCATTGCGGCGCGATGTCGAACTAGTAAAAATGATGGGATTCAATGGCGTGCGTAAGCACCAGAAAATTGAAGACCCTCGTTTCTTGTATTGGGCAGATGTACTGGGTTTACTGGTCTGGGAGGAAATGCCTAGCGCTTATCGCTTCACACCCAAAGCAGTAGAGCGCATCACGCGGGAGTGGACTGAGGTAATCAAACGGGACGTTAGCCACCCCTGTATTGTGGTGTGGGTGCCGTTTAATGAATCTTGGGGAGTGCCGAATTTAGTACAGACTCCAGCCCACCGGGATTATGTTCAAGCGCTATATTACTTGACGAAAACCCTCGATCCGACTCGCCCGGTGATTGGCAATGATGGTTGGGAGAGTACAATCACGGACATCATCGCTATCCATGACTACGATACAAATCCGCTGCGGCTGTCTCATCGCTACGGGCCTGAGGTGAAGCTATCGGATCTCTTCGATCATCGCCGTCCAGGAGGGCGCGTCCTGACACTTGACGGCTATCCTCATCAGGGGCAACCAGTGATGCTCACCGAGTTCGGTGGTATCGCCTATGTACCTGGGGAAGCTCCGGGGGCGGACAAAGCTTGGGGATATGAGCGCAGCTCGAATATTTCTGAGCTAGAAATGAAATATACGGCACTGCTTACTGCGGTAAACCAAATAGAAATGTTCAGCGGTTTTTGTTACACGCAGTTCACTGATACTTTCCAAGAAGCCAACGGTCTGTTGTATGCCGATCGCACGCCGAAATTTCCCCTTGAGGCGATCGCCGCAGCGACTTTATCGGGAGGAGGTATATGTACTCCCACAAGCTGTTAAAGCCGGATGGACGAGAGCTAACTTTATACAGCCGCTATCCTATTTCCTCAGAAATCCAGGCTCCTAGCCCCAGTAAGGAGCCAATAGCGGCAAATCCTCACTTGCGTTGGCATCCCCTGCGAGGTGAGTGGGTTGCTTACGCTAGCCACCGTCAAGGGCGCACATTCATGCCGCCTCCTGAATACAACCCGCTAGCACCCACCAGCGATTCAAATTTTCCTACGGAGCTACCGCCAGGGCAGTATGATATGGCGGTATTTGATAACCGCTTTCCGTCGATGGCATTGGGGGCGCACGAGCCGCCTGTTAGCATCGTTGAGACTATCCCCGCTAACGGTGCCTGTGAGGTGGTGGTGTTTACTCAAGATCCGCAGGCATATCTCAGTTCTCTGGAACTAAATCGCTTAGAGTTACTGTTGGAAGTTTGGGGCGATCGCACTCGCATTCTGGGTGAAAATCCACATATTCAATATGTGCTGCCGTTCGAGAACAAAGGTGTGGAGATGGGAGTAACTTTATCTCATCCACATGGGCAAATCTACGCTTATCCGTTTGTGCCGCCAGTGCCAGCACGGATGCTGGAGATGCAACAGGGATATTACCTAGAACATCAGCGCGGTGTGCTGCAAGACTTGATTCAAAAAGAGATTGCAGATAACCAGCGGATTCTTTATCAAGATGAGTATGCGATCGCGTTTGTGCCCGCCTGCGCCCGTTACCCATACGAAGTCTGGATTGCCCCCATCTTACCTGTTGCTACATTTAGGGATCTGACTCAAAAACAGCGACAGGGACTTGCTCTTGCCTTAAAGACTGTTACTCTCAAGTACGATGGCTTGTGGAATCGCCCTTTTCCTTATTTGATGGCTTGGTTTCAAGCACCAACCGACGGTAAACCTCATCCAGAAGCACATCTACACGCCCAATTTTATCCCCCATATCGTACTAAGGAGCGCCTCAAGTACCTAGCGGGAACGGAATTAGCAGCGGGGATGTTTGCCAACGATGCCCTCCCAGAGGAGAAGGCTAAGGAGTTACAAGCGGTTGTTGTAAAGCCGGAAATGCTTGTTTAGCCATTTATAGCAATCCTTCAGTAGGGGCACGGCACTGCCGTGCCCCTACTTTTAGCAATTAGCTTTGAGCAGTTTCCAGTGAGAGCAGCACTTGGAGGGCACATAGGGTTGAGGTCTATTGTCACTCTTCCATTATGCCGACTGCTATAGTAGAGACGTTCCGCCGGAACGTCTCTACAGCCGGGTTTCTGGGAGTTTAGATAAA
>JAHHGU010000046.1 GCA_019359765.1 Aphanothece sp. CMT-3BRIN-NPC111 | reverse complement strand
AACGTAGTACCACGCCTCATAAACTCGAACTCGATACCCTCCGCCAGAATATCTATATATACCCTCAGTCGCAAAAAGAAGTTGTCATCCGAGTGGGGCTACCGGAAATTATTTATCAGACCATTGAAATCGGTAATCCTCAATTGCAACTAACTAGCGTTGGTGAACACTACCTCCTCACGTTACGCGACACCCAGCAACAATTGCAAGTAAAAGTTACCCTCAGCCCAGAGAATCTCAACCAGATGAAGCAAATGCTGTCATAGTAATCCTAAGTATAAGGAAGATTTTACGGGCATGAATCAATATCTAACATGGATTATTCCTCTAGCATTGATATTAACCTTATTCCTATAGCAATCCTATTTGAGTTGTGAATTTTATTGTCGTGAATGAACCGCAAAGACGCAAATATCGCCAAGGAAGAAAAGAAAGGGACAATCTCACGAATCACTTAGTAGGATTGCTATAGCTAGGATAATTTTTGAAAATTTCGTTCAACATAAATTTAAAACGCTAGTTGTTGAAGTGAGATTGCCAGCTAATGAACTAATATTTAAATCTATGCACGATATCCTCAAGATTTGGTTTATAGAGAGGGAATTGAAATTATTTTTCCTAGTAGAAAGATTTATGTGAAAGAGAAACGCAAAGAAACTTAAGCGATATCAAGTCTGGTTTAATACTCGTTCAGATCATGTGCCGTTAAATAGCCATACTCACCAAAATCCAAAACTTTGTAGAGACGTTTCATGCAACGTCTCTACATTATGTGCAATCTCTCACGATCCCTGTAGGTTAGGTTGAGATAACTTAGTTCTGTTTTAGCAAGGGTTCAAGGTGAGAAAGCCGCATAGCCGGGAGCGATCGCTTATTGCTTCAAAGTTGGCGAATTATTGGGCAAACCGCTTAAGCTGTCCTGGGGATACTCTACAAGCTGGGCTTGTTGTTCCGCTAGCATTTTCGGTTTTAAGTAAAGATTCTCTAAAAGTACAGCAGCACCAGCAACCCAAGGCGGGACAATTAACGCGCCAACAATGCCTAAAACCTGTGTTCCTCCCAGTACAGCCAAAAGTTGATATAACGGGTGTACTTTTACAGAAGGACCTACCAGCAGGGGGTCAAGTACATAAGTTTCCACATTCTGGATAATCACGAACAACAGCAGCACCCACAGAAATGTTAACCCTGGCTGGGAAACAGCGACGATCAAAGCCGGAACTGCACCCAGAATCGGTCCGACGAAAGGAATTAAATTTGTGAAGCCAGCAATAACGCCCAGCGCTAAAGAAAACTCCGACAGCCCCAAAAAGCTTAAGCCTAAGGTAATCGCTACCCCCAAAATCGCGGAAACCAAAACCCGACCTTGGATGTAGCTGCCCATACGGTTGCTGACTGGATCGACTTGAGCCGCGAGGCGTTCATCCCAGGGGCGTGGGAATATACTGACTAAGCCTTTAATCAAGTTTTCACTACCCGCCAACATATACCCCGAAATCACCAAAGCTAAAACCAAGCTAAAGATGGCACCAATAATGCCTCTTGTGACACCGTAAGAGCGCACCAGAAATTGTTGACTTGAACCAATTACCCAACTTGTAAGACCCTGAATATCAAAAATTCGACGCAGCAATTCTGGCTGAGTCATTCCCAGGCGAACTGCTAAATTTTCCGCCAAACTCCGAAGAAGTTCTAAATAGACTGGTAACTGACGGATTAAACGCTCAATTTGAGTAACCACTGGGGGGCCAATAAACACGCCCACACCAGTCAGCCCAGCGATCAAAGCCAGATAAACTCCCACGACTGTTAACCAACGGGGAATACTCCAACGGTCAGCCCAATCAACTACGGGTGCAAGGGCAGCTGCCAGCACCACGGCAATCATCAGGATGACGAGTAGACTCCGCAGTTGCCACAGCAGCACCAGCAGCAAGCCAGTGGCAACAATTAGCAGGATGTTAGACAGGGTAATAGCAGTGCGCCGCTCGAACATGATTTAAGCAGTAGCGAGTAGGAACTAGGGACAAGGGGGACAAGGGGGACAAGAGGGACAAGGGAGAAGTGTTTTAACGTTTACCCCTCGACTCTACATTGATGCTCCACTAGTAATTAATTAAAACCAAAATTAAGATTTTGCAAGAAGTCTAACGCATTTCCTCTAGCCCTTAGTTGCGATGCCATCGCGTCACACCACCCGCTTGATCAATTAGGGTAATGCCTTGGGCTTGCAACTCGTTACGGATGCGATCGCTTTCCGCAAAGTTCTTCGCTTTTCGGGCTGACTGTCGTTGTTGAATCAGCGCTTCAATCTCCGCATCGCTTAAACCAGGAGAAGGCTGGGCGGCTTCATCGTTCGCTTTAGCTGCCAATCCCAAAACTTGCGCCAAAGTAACCAGCGTATGCCACTGCTGTTCTAGTACCTGTGGAGGTGTCTCAGTTTTTCCCTGATGTACTAAAAGATTTCCCTCTTTGCGTAACTCTTTTGCTAGTTCAAACAGCACAGCTAAACCGCCAGCAAAATTAAAGTCATCATCGACTGCACTTTGGAATCGCTCTACTTGGGGATTTTGGATGGGGGGATTTTCCGCTTCTCTTACTGCCCAACCGAGTTGCCCACCATATTCATATCCAAACAGAAGACCTTCTTTAAGGGTGTTCCAACCATTTTGAGCAGCTGCGATCGCATCTTGAGTAAAATCAATGGGCTTGCGGTACTGTGCCATCAGCACAAACAGCCGTATTGCCATTGGATCGGTGGGGCGGTCGAGTAACTCGCGAATGGTGATAAAGTTGCCCAAAGACTTGGACATTTTCTCGCCATTAACTGTCACCATGCCGTTATGTACCCAGTAGTTAGCTAGAGGCTTGCCAGTAACAGCTTCTGATTGGGCAATTTCATTTTCGTGGTGGGGAAAAATTAAATCGGCACCACCAGCATGAATATCAATTGTGTCACCAAGGCGATCGCGCACCATCGCTGAGCATTCTATATGCCACCCGGGACGACCAGCACCCCAAGACGATTCCCACGCTGGCTCCCCTGGTTTAGCCGCCTTCCACAAGGCAAAATCATTCGCCTCTTGCTTCTTGGATGCCTCTGGGTCTTCCACACCAACCCGACCGCTGGCTCCAGCTTGCATATCTTCTAACTTACGGCCTGAAAGCTTGCCATACTCGGGAAAGCGGCGCACTGCATAGTAAACATCTCCTTGTGCTGGATAAGCGTAGCCTTTATGTTCCAACTCATGAATTAGTCGCTGAATCCCGTCCAGTGTGTGAGTTGCACGGGGATACTCATCTGCTTCTTTTATATTCAGACGCCCCATATCCTCAAAATAAGCTTGGATAAAGCGCTCAGCAACTTCTTCCATTGACGAGCCTTCTTGCCGCGCCTTGTTAAGAATTTTGTCATCAATATCAGTAAAGTTCTGCACAAAGCGAACTTCATAACCCCGCCATTGTAGATATCGGCGCACCACATCCCAGATTATGCAAGCTCTGGCATGACCCAAGTGGCAGTAGTCATACACCGTCACGCCGCAGTAGTACATCCGCACTTTGCCTGGTTCTAGCGGCTCAAATAATTCTTGGCGACGAGTTAGGGTGTTGTAAAGGGTTAGGGTCATAAACGGGTTTCAATCTTCCTCTTAGCAGAAGCAATCACGGCTGACATCGTTGTTCTATGATTGCATGATTGCAAGATTCTCAAGCTAATGGGCATCATCGTCCAAGGCTGGCGTTTTATTCCCGAATCCGTTGCGATGGTCAAAAACCCGCTGAGGGCGATCGCCAATCAATGCAAAAGAGTTATTGCTCAGGCAGTTAACGCTAGATTTGCCTAAAAGTACATCGTAGACCAGCTGCTTGATGTACTCCTATCGTCCACCGATTAGGATAGAAGTTGGAATCTTTGTATTTCTAAGGTTCCTATAATTTTCTGACGTTATTGGACAGCCGCGCTATGCAATCAGCAGTCACACCTGACCAATCCCAAGAAATTGATGCCCCTAAACACGGTCTGCCAGTTACTATAATTACTGGTTTTCTCGGTAGCGGTAAGACTACTCTCCTCAACCATATCCTGAGCAACCAGGAAGGAGTTAAAACCGCTGTTCTCGTTAATGAGTTTGGTGAAATTGGCATTGATAACGAGCTGATTGTCACCACTGGCGAGGATATGGTGGAGTTAAGTAACGGTTGTATCTGCTGCACGATCAACAACGATTTAGTTGATGCAGTATACAAAGTGCTGGAGCGCGAAGACAAGATAGATTATCTGGTGGTGGAAACCACTGGTCTTGCTGACCCCCTCCCGGTTGCTCTGACATTTTTAGGCACGGAACTGCGAGACATGACCCGCCTAGATTCCATCGTCACGGTGGTAGACTCGGAGAATTTTAGTTTAGATCTGTTTAACAGCGAAGCCGCCCATAGCCAGATTTCCTACGGCGATATTATCCTGCTCAACAAAGCTGACCTGGTGGATGAAGCCGAGCTAGATCTCTTAGAAGTTAGAATTCGGGATATCAAGGCGGGTGCTAGGATTCTACGCACTACGCGATCGCAGGTACCACTCCCGTTAATACTCAGTGTGGGTTTATTTGAATCTGACAAGTACTTCCAGGAGGAAAAGTCAGGTCATGAGCATCACCACCATGACCACCAGGAGCATAGCGATTGTGACCACGATCATGGGCATTGTACTCATGACCATCATGACCATGATCACGATCATCACTCTCATCACCTGGAAAATGATGGGTTTACCTCGATTTCCTTCCAGAGTGACAAACCTCTAGCAATCAGGAAGTTTCAGTATTTCTTGGATAATCAGCTGCCTGCCAATGTCTTCCGCGCCAAGGGAATATTATGGTTTGATGAAAGTCCCAAGCGTCACGTCTTCCATCTTTGCGGCAAGCGCTTCTCTATTGAGGATGAGGAGTGGAAAGGACAGCCAAAAAGCCAACTGGTGCTGATTGGTCAGGGTCTGGATAAGGAGACTTTGCGATCGCAACTTCAAAATTGCGTTTGTATGGCTTCCCCCACACGCGGCAAGGGCTTTGGCAAATAGCAATTAGCGATTAGCAAATAGCAATTAGCAAGCTTTGACTGGTTATTCTGTATTGTATAAATACAGCCGAATCTATAAAACCTAATAGCTAATTGCTAATTGCTTTTTATGCGGGTTATCATCCAGCGGGTTAAATCTTCTCAAGTTGAAATTGCAGGTAATATCGTCGGTAAAATTGGACGAGGGCTAAATTTGCTCGTCGGTATTACTGATACTGATACTGAGGCAGAACTCGACTGGATGACTCGCAAGTGCTTGGAATTACGCTTATTTCCAAGTAATGAAAATAGCTGCGATCGCTGGGAAAAATCTGTGCAAGAGATAGAGGGTGAGCTGTTAGTGGTTAGCCAATTTACCCTCTACGGCGATTGTCGCAAAGGACGCCGCCCCTCTTTTGACCGTTCAGCGGCTCCTGAAGACGCCCGACTGCTTTATGAAAAATTTGTTCAAAAGTTGCGTAAGAGTGGTTTGCGCGTCGAAACAGGCGAGTTTGGGGCGATGATGCAAGTTTCTATTCAGAATGACGGTCCTGTTACTTTGTTGTTAGAACGCGAGGCTGGTTGACGGACAAGCAAACTTAAGTTTATTAATAAAATTTGGTATGTGAACGTTCCTTTATCTAACAGTTTTTGTCTAGCTAGCTAGATATATTTTCAAGCAAAAGTAAGAGTTATTCAAAATCTACGATGCTTAATTTCTCCCCTTTAGGATAACGCTCTCAATCAGATGACTCTTGAAGCAGTTGCGTAAGTCATAACATTGTATGCTTATGAACTTAGCCTCGGTTACTGCTCAACTTATAATTTTGCCATTTTAGCTATCTAGCTGTCGCTGCCACTGTTAGCGTAATGGCTTAACCTGTTCCTATAGCTGAAAAATCGCTGCTTCTGGCACTGGGTAGATGTACCCTTATGATGAGAAGATAATTACAAGACCATCACAAAAATTTAATTACATTCATCATGGCTGAAATCCAGTTTTCCAGAGGTATCAACGAAGAAGTCATACCAGATGTGCGCCTGACTCGTTCTCGTAGTGGCAACAATGGCACCGCCACGTTTTATTTCCAAAATCCCAAGGCTCTAAGTGAGAATAGCACCGAAGATATTACTGGAATGTACCTGATTGATGAAGAAGGCGAGCTGATAACGCGAGAAGTCAAGGCTAAATTTATCAATGGTAGACCTGACGCGTTAGAAGCACTTTATATCATGAAATCTGAACAGGAGTGGGATCGGTTCATGCGCTTTATGCAAAGATATGCCGAAGAACATGATTTGGGACTTAGCCAGTAATAAGAGAGCGCTTAGCTCCTAGCTGAAGCTAGTTGCTCATGGTGATGCCAAAGGTATGGTTAAACAACCTCACCCAGATCCACCGACAATGACAGTGAATTGCGCTGTTATTACAGTTAGTGATACACGCTCAAAAGAAACAGACCGCAGCGGTCAGCTGATTAGGCAGCTACTTCTTGATGCTGGTCATGTTGTGGAAGTTTACAGCATTCTTAAAGATGAACCAACCCAAATTCAGGCGCAGCTAGAAGCACTAGGTCAACGCCCTGATCTGGATGCTTTGATTTTCAACGGTGGCACTGGCATTGCACCAAGGGATACTACATACGATGCCCTTGAGAGACTACTGGAAAAGACATTGCCGGGATTTGGTGAATTATTTCGCTGGCTGAGTTATCAAGAAATTGGCTCACGAGCGATCGCATCTCGCGCCGTTGCCGGTACCTATCAAAGCAAGTTAGTCTTCTCGATTCCTGGCTCCACTGGCGCTGTCAAACTCGCCCTCCAACAGCTGATATTGCCAGAACTTGTTCATCTAGTAACTCAGCTACGCAGTTAGGAAAAGTTTTGAGTTATGAGTTATGAGTTTTGAATTGAATAAATTCAGAAAAACTCAAAACTCATAACTTTAATTACTTCCTGTTATCGGATGCTGACCGAGGGAACTGATTGAGGGACATTTGGTTGGGCGAGGCGGGTCTTTTCCAAAACTGCGATCGCCCGTGCATATTGAGGGTCTTTCCGCGTCCCCATCCAGGTAGGGTTACTCTCCAGCTGTTTTCGCTGCGCGTCGGTCAAGTCAATCTTGACATCTGGCGTTACTCCCTTTTGACCAATATCGGTGCCGTTGGGCGTGTAGTAGTGAGCAATCGTGACCGCTAAACCAGAGCCATCGGAAAGAGAATGAACCGACTGAACTAATGCTTTGCCAAAGGTTTGAGTGCCGACGACGGTGGCACGTCGGTTGTCTTTGAGGGCACCAGCGAGAATCTCGCTAGCGCTTGCAGAGTTGCCATCCACAAGAACTGCCAGGGGCAATTTGGTCAGAGCTGTATGATTAGCCTTAAAGTCTTCGTGGTCTCCCTGACGACCTACGGTGCGAACAATGGCACCGTTCTCTAGCCACATCCTGCCAATCTCAATACTGGCGTGTAGTAATCCCCCCGGATTGCCCCGCATATCTAACACAAAAGCATTCGCTTTCTGGTTAGTGAGAGCCTTGATAGCTTGGCTCATTTGTGAAGTGGCATGGGAACTAAATTCATTCAAGCGGATGTAGCCGACTCGCATCTTGCCTTCTTGCTTGAGGGTGTAACGAACTGCTGGCAGTTCAATTTGAGCGCGAGTCAGGGTGAGCTGAAAAGTTCCCTTGCCTTCCCGTAAAAGCTTGAGGGTGATTGGCTTACCAGCCTCACCCCGAATCATTGCCGATGCCTGTTCCAGAGTCATCCCTGCTGTGGGTTTACCATCAATCGCCAAGATCCCATCGCCAGGTTTGACACCAGCTTTAAAGGCTGGAGAATTCTCAATAGGTTCCACAACCGAGAGGCTCTTAGTTTTTTCGTCCAGCCCCAAGCGAATACCAACACCGGACAGTTCACCAGAAGTTTGATTAGTTAGCGCTTGGTACTGCTCCGGGTCCATGAAGCGCGTGTAGGGATCTTTTAATTGTTCCAGGGCTTCTCGGATAGCAATGTAGGCTTGTTCACGAGAGGTGTAGTTTTTGCTCAGTAACTCTTGCCGCTTTGTTTGCCAATCAACCTTATTAAAGGTGCCGTCTACATATTCGCGGTTGACAAGTTGCCAAGCTTCATCGACCACTGTTTTGGGGCTATCTTGCAGTGCAGCTAGCACGGAGCGACACCAGATCGGGCCAAACAAAGACAAGGTCGAGGTGGCTACGATCGCTCCACTAACGAGTAAGCCTTGGAACAAACGGGACTTTTGGGAAGATTGGTTCATAAAAGGTGGCTAGAACAAAGTTAAGAGCTTACAGAATTTGAGTATTTATACCCTGAGCAATCAGTCAAGGTGTTAGTCTGTCAGGGATAGCTAACTCAGCTGAAGGTTGCGGTTGCAGAACTGGTAACCCCTGAAAAATAATATTTTCAAGATACTCAGTATGTTTAATAAGGCTACATGAATTATGTGCCAGTTTCCTCAGTGTCATTACTGTATTATGCGCTGGTACTGTATAAGGCGTACGGACAATTTTTACCAGTACCTAAAATTAGAGTTTAACAAGATGACGAGTGTTAAGTGTTAAAGTTTTTTTCAGCTTGTCTATTAAACGTCAACACACCCCTAGCCATTCATCCTCGTCGCTTCTAACGGGAGGATGAATGACTAGGGGCTGTAACTATACTTTGAGTCGCCATAGCCTGAATAGTAGATAAAGGAACTACGTAGAAATAGTGCTGATAGAATTGTTCTTCTTGGACGGCTGCTAAAAATTGTTCGATAGAGCCAGAAAGTTCAGCATCGGTAAAAGAAGGATAGGTCTTGAAAGGCCACCCGATCTGCATCACCGAGTTGCTTTGCGTTACCTGAAAACCCGCCTGAGATAAAGCTTCAAGTCCTAATTGCAGGGTTGTACGCTTGAGTCCCAGCTTTTCCTGGAGTTGAGCTAGGGTAGATATCTTATTAGTCCTGCTGAGATATTTGGCAATTCCCACCAGTTGTTGCCAGATTTGGCTAGAAGGTATTGGTTTTGGGGGTGGGTATGCGATCGCTAATTTCTTCTTACCCTGAATTGCCCGTCGGAACCATACTTGCAGATCATCCCAGCTCGTGGGACATTCTCGAATTGGCAAAACTAACTCTGGCAATGGTAATTCTGGAATCGTGTTGCCATTACGCCAGTCTAAAATCCAATCTAGTTGTGTAGGCGTCCCGAATTGAGCATCCTGCACGCGGGGACGAACAGCCAAAAGTCGCACTTCTGGGCGTTTTTTGTAGTTGTTATAGTCGAGTTCGACAATTGCATCGCAGCGTCCTGGAGGTACTTCGTCTTTATAGTGTCCCCACCAAAGTCCGGGGAAACCAATATCAGTGGAGTTATCCAGAATTTCCAACTCAGTTTTGATGTATTGAACTTTTCCTCCTTTGAAGTCTTGAGTGTTGCGATTCCAAACGTTCTCAAACCAGCAATTTTGAATCAGCAGCTTCGGGACTGGGTTACCCATGCCACAGGGTTCGAGTAGTTTCAGTTCGCGGAATAAATCTCTTCCCAATTCTGCTACGGTGACAACTAGGTCTGCTTGCACAACTGGCGTCATTAAAGCACCGCTAGCAAGGCTCAACTGCCGCAGATGCTGGTTAATGGCTTGTGTAAATATGGGGATATTTTCAACTGGTAGACTCAAACCCGCGGCAAAGGGATGACCGCCGAAGCGATGCAACAGGTGTGCTTGAGATTTGACCAGTTGGTATAAATCAATGTCATTAACTGAGCGGGCAGAACCACGGGCTAAAGAGAGTTTTGAGTTTTGAGTTTTGAGTTTTGAGTTTTCTGTTGACGTTGCATCCAACGTTTCTACTGAATCCTGAGTTTCGGAGCTTTCTGTACTTAACAGGATGGTAGGGCGTCCGTATTCTTGGGCAACTTGACCAGCAACTAAGCCTAAGACGCCTACCGCCCACTGGGAGTCTAGGAGAACAATGACGCTGGTTGTTGATAAGTCCAGCTCAGCTAGCTTATCTTTTACTTGCTGGGTAACATCCTTTTGCAAGGACTTGCGACGGGTATTAGCTAATTCAGTTTCTTCGGCAAGCTCTAGGGCTAGCTTTTCGTCTCGGCTGGTGAGCAACTCTACGCACCAACGAGCATCACCTTGGATGCGGCTAACAGCATTAATGCGGGGACCAACTCCAAAGGAAATATCTGTAGGGCGATCGCCATTTCTCTTGCACAATTCTAGTAGCTTCCTCACTCCAGGACGAGTTTGTTTTAAGGAAAGCTGTTGCAGGCGTTCAATTCCCCGCTGTGCTAGGTAGCGACAATCACCACTTAGTTGCACCAAATCTGCAATCAAACCAATCGCCACTAAATCTAGGAGATCTTCTAAAGGCTGTTGAGGGACATTCGGCAGGGTTTGATAAAGTGCTTCCACCAACTTGTAGGCAACAGCGACACCGGAAAGATGGAACATCTGGTGGTTGGGGGACAAGTAACGGGGGTTGACGATCGCCTTTACTGGTGGACGCTCTGGCGGCAGGGTATGGTGATCCGTAACAATAATATCGATACCTAGATTCTGGGCATACTCAATTTCACTTATATTCGTACTGCCAGTATCGCAGGTAACAATCAACTTAGTGCTAGCCTGAGCAAGGGCGTCAATTCCCCGCTCGTTAAGACCGTGGGATTCTGTGAGGCGATTAGGGATATAGTATAAAAGCTGCTGATGCTGCGTGAAAAACTGTCCCAATCCTTCCCAGAGGATGCTGGTTGCTGTGATGCCGTCAGCGTCGAAATCGCCCCAAATGGCCACCACTTCCCCAGCTTCACGAGCTTGTTGCAATCTCTGCACTGCCCAGTGCATTTCCTCGCCAAATTCAAACGGGCTAGCCGGTCTATATAAGTCTGGGTTTAAATATCCTGCTAGTTGCTCAGTGTCTCTTATTCCCCGTTGCCATAATAGTTGCGCTGCATAACGTCCATCTGATGCTGGTGCGTGACGCTTAACGGCGGCAATAAACTCAGCTGGGGGCTGAATTGTTGACTGGACTTGCCACTGTAGAGGTTGCTCAGGCATCTTGTCTTTCCTTTCCCACCTACTATCCCACGATAACCGTCCAGAGGCTAGATTCCAGCACTATTGTCGCCAGCTTGTGCTATATTTTCTTTTCCTTTATTTAGGCAAGGGTTGTGAAGAGGCGCGATCGCATTAATTCGCTATCCAGCCATTGCGCCATTCATGCCGATTAACTCAAAACTCTAGAGAGCAAAGTTTCTCTATAGCGATCGCGCCTAAATACCTTTGTTGTTGTTTATGACAAGAACCAAAAGTGTGATAAAAGCCAATTAATGAAGCCAGCTTTGCATTATGGTGAGTTAACCATCAACTTTTAAGCGAGTCAATTCATGGTTTCAGAACCTCTTCACACAGCTGATATAGGCCGTTCTGCCTGTTGCCCACAAGTGCCGAAATCAATCAGCACAGCTAGTCGATGCGAACTCATCAACACTCAGCTAGAAATTGAAGGAAAACTGCCAGACGATCTCAAGGGGCATATGTTTCTTGTTACCCCAGTCGGCAGTGTCAACTCTGGAGGTCTTCCCTACCCGAATGGAGATTCCGTTTTGAGTGGGGATGGCATGGTGTATCGGCTCGACTTTGATTGCCCAGATCAGGTGAGATTAACCACGCGAATTGCCAAGCCACCCGACTACTATGCTGACAAAGCGACCCGACCTGGCTCTAAGTACGACAAATATCGATTTCGCAATCATGGCATTACTCGATTTTCCCTTTCTCTGGGTGCTAGGAATCAATTAAACACGGCTTTCTTACCTATGAAATTTGATCGAGATGCCAACGAGCGTTTACTTGTTACCTATGACGCAGGCCGTCCTTATGAGATTGATACTCAAACTCTGGAAGTTATTACCCCAGTTGGTCGCAATAGCGAGTGGCGAACAGAAATTGAGGGGGTAGATTTTCCGTTTCCGCCAATTTTGAGTACAGCGCACCCCTGCTTTGATGCTCATGAGCAAAAGATGTTTACAGTCAATTACGGCAGATCCCTAAATAATTTCCTAGAAACTCTGCCCTGGGCCTACAATCTGGAAACCCTGCCTAAGGGAGTAAATGCTCTCTTCGCGGCGATCGCTCAATTCCTGCCACAAATCGATTTGTTTAAATTTATTCTTGATAGCTACACCAAGGAATTTCAAAATCTGCTGCAACTGTACATGAATTTGCTTACAAAGTTGACTGGATTAGACGTCAAGAACTTTGTCTATCTGATTTGCTGGGATGGGGTAGGAAATTTGGAACGGTGGAAACTGGTACTACCCGATCGCTCTCCAGTCAAAATTGAGCAGAGTATGCATCAGATCGGGATCAGCAAAGATTATGTAGTTCTTCTCGATACCGCGTTTACGACTGGACTGGAGCAGTTAATCAACAACCCATTTCCGGAAAATAAAACGATTGAACAACTGTTGAGACAAGTGTCCGAGCGCCCAGCCAGCCCCGACTCTGTTTTCTACATTGTTCGGCGGGCTGACCTGAAAATGGGGCAGTATCCAGCTTGCAGCCAGCAAGAGGTTGAGGTAGTGGTTCGTCCTGTTACGATTCCACTGCCAGCTGCACACTTCCTAGTAGACTACGACAATCCAGATGGAAACATTACCATCCATGTAGCCCATATCTGTGGAATGGATGTGGCAGAGTGGGTCAGGCAATACGATAAATCTGCTTACCCTCCTTTTAATCCGGTGGAGTCTTACCTGGCAGGTTTAGAAAACGATGAGATAGATATAGGTCGTTTAGGACGCTATGTCGTGAATGGAGAAACCGGAGCGATCGCAGAGTCAAAGGTAATTTCTGATTTCCAATGCACTTGGGGTTTAGAGCTTTACACCTACCCGGAGCGATCGCCAGAGACAAATCTGCCCCTCGATCGTTTAGAAAATATCTACTGGTGCTCCTATGGTCTCTGGAAGCAACTGATGACCCAGGCTACAGTGGAGCTAAATCAAAGTTTTAAGTATCAGCAACTGCCTGTGTCCCAGGTGTTGAACTTAGCAGAGAAGGGGGTTCCAGCTTATTTATTCAGGCTGCATACCAAGTCGATGGTGATCGCCGATGCTTATGAGTTTCCACCAGGTCATATGACGCTTTCGCCCCAATTCATTCCTAGCAGCCGTGCAAAACATACCACAGATGGTTACATTATCTGTACAGTTTGGTATAATGACAAAAACGAATTTTGGATTTTTGATGCGAACGATTTGACCAAAAATGGTCAAGCCCCTCTATGTAAGTTGCGCCATACTTCCCTCAATTTTGCTCTAACGTTGCATACTGCCTGGTTGCCTGAAATTGGAGAATGTCAGGCTGATTATACGATTGGTGTGCGTCAAGACTATGAAGAACTGGTAAAGCAGAAATCTCTGGAAATTCAGGAGCTATTTTACCAGGAAATATACCCTCACTTTGAAAATGTTTAAAGATTAAGAATTCCGCACGGAAAGTGATAGTTTCGGTTAGTTGTTAAATTTAACGCTTAACAACTAATCAGCTTCACATAGACTTATTGCAAAAATCATAATACAAATGTTTTCAATGCAAAGGGCGCAGAGGTTAACGCAAAGGTACGCAGAGGATTATATGGACTTTTGCAAGAGGTCTAATATAGTTGCTATTTTTAGTTTGGGTGTGTGCAAAGTTCATTGTAGCTACCTAAGTTTTGGTACTTCAAAATAATCTTTATAATTTATGATTACGATTCCCGGCTACGAAGTTACAGAAAAAATTAATGAAAGCACTAAAACAGCTGTATATCGGGGGAACATTAGGCAAACGCAGCAGCCGGTAATAATCAAAGTTTTGAGATCTGAGTATCCGACTCTGGAGGAGATTGTTCACCTTAGGCAGGAATACAACATTCCTAAAGACATTGAATATGAGGGAATTGTCAAACCTTACAGTTTAGAGACGTATCACAATAGCTATGCTTTAATCCTGGAAGACTTTGGGGGAAAATCTCTCAGCCAAGCCTTTACGATTCAAAAACTAACTTTGGAAGCACAGTTACAAATTGCGATCGCTCTGGCAGATACCCTGATGCATCTGCACAAGGCGGGGATCACTCACAAAGATATTAAGCCCAGCAACATTATTATTAATCTGGAAACCGCACAGGTCAAATTAACAGATTTTGGATTAGCATCGCGGTTATCGGTTGAAAATCAAAGTATCAGTAACCCTAACTTGCTTGAAGGCACCCTCGCCTATATGTCGCCTGAGCAAACAGGCAGAATGAATCGCTCGATTGACTACCGTACCGACTTCTATTCTTTGGGTGTGACTCTTTATGAAATGTTTACTGGCAAACTGCCCTTCATAACCCATGAACCAATGGAGATGGTTCACTGTCATATTGCCAAGCAACCTACACCGCTTGTTTTAAACAGCAGTATTCCCCAAGCTCTGTCTGATATTGTACTCAGGTTACTAGCCAAAAATGCCGAAGACCGTTATCAAAGTGCTGCTGGGCTAAAATTTGACCTGGAAACCTGTCTGCGACAACTGCAAACAACAGGAACTATTGCCCATCTCGTTCCTGGTCAACGGGACAGAGGCAATCAGCTATTAATCCCGCAAAAACTCTACGGTCGTGAACGGGAGATCGATACCCTCATGGCAGCCTTCCGGCGAGTCTGTCTGGGGGCAACTGAAATGATGTTGGTTTCAGGTTATTCCGGGATTGGAAAAACGTCGATCGTCAATGAAGTTCATAAACCAATTGTTGCGGCGCGGGGATATTTTATTGCCGGTAAGTTTGACCAGTTGAAGCGTAACATTCCCTACGCCGCATTGATTGAAGCATTTCAAGAATTAGTGCGTCAGATTCTGGCAGAGAGTCAACCACAGCTGGAAATCTGGCGAACAAAACTGCTTTCGGCTTTGGGTTCTAACGGTCAGGTCGTAATTGATGTCATCCCTGAAGTTGAATTAATTACAGGTCATCAGCCGGAAGTAGCAAAACTAGGTTCATCGGAATCACAGAACCGATTTAATCAAGTTTTCCAGCAATTTGTCCGGGTATTCTGTCAGCCAGAACATCCCTTAGTGATTTTTCTGGATGACTTGCAATGGGCAGATTCAGCTTCGTTAAATTTGATTCAATTATTGATTACCGATGATAAAAGCCAATACCTATTTTTGATTGGAGCTTATCGAGACAATGAGGTAGATCCCACACATCCGCTAGTGCGATCGCTAGAAAAGATCCAAGAAGCGGATACTGTAGTTCACACTATCACTGTCGGCCCGTTGTTGCTCCACCACGTTACCCAACTGATTGTTGAGACGTTACAGGGAACAGTTGATGCGGAAGCACTCCAGGCACTTGTGGAGTTGGTATTTAACAAAACTCAAGGAAATCCATTCTTCATAAGCCAGTTGCTCAAAGCTTTGTATGCAGAACATCTGCTCACTTATGAGGTAAATAGCGATCGCTGGCAATGGGATATTGAGCAAATTCAAGCTGTTGGCATTACAGACTATAACGTTGTCGAACTCATTGCCAGAAACATTAATAAGCTTCCCCCCGAAACACAGAAGGCTCTGAAACTCGCTGCCTGCATTGGTAATCACTTTAATCTCGATATTTTGGCGATCGTCAATCAGGCATCTGATTCCAGCACAGCGTCTCAGCTATGGCCGGCTTTGCAGGCAGGTTTGATTCTGCCCTCTTCAACTACTTATAAAATCCCTCTAGCATTTCAAGAATCTGAATCCGTCGCCTTTCAAATTCAGGATGTCAAAGTTGACTACAAATTTCTGCATGACCGAGTTCAGCAGGCTGCTTATTCCCTAATTCCTGAATCTGAGAAGAAAGCCACTCACCTAAGCATTGGTCAACTTCTGCTGAAGCGCACGACTCCCGAAGAGCAAAGAGATAATGTGTTTGCTTTGGTGAATCAACTTAATTTTGGCACTGACTTGCTAACACATCAGCAACAAAAGGATGAGTTAGCAAATCTTAATTTACTTGCTGGACAGAAGGCTAAAGCATCAACCGCTTATGAAGCAGCAGTAAATTACCTGAGTGTAGGTTTGGCTCTCCTGAAATCTAATAGTTGGCAAACTCAATATGAGTTTACTTTAACTTTTTACTTAGAAATTGCGGAAGCAGAATATCTTAATGCCAATCTGGAACAAGCTACAAGCCGATGCGATCAGGCTCTCAAGCAAGTTAAAACTACTTTAGATGAGGCTAAGTTTTATGAGTTAAAAATTAAGATTTATCTAGCTCAGAGCCAAATCAAAACTGTCATAGAGACTGGACTAAAAGTTTTGGATATGCTGGGTGTCTCCTTGGTAGAAGCTCGTCCTGAAGATCTTGACATGGAAGCGATCGCCAATCTGCCCAGGATGACAGATGACTACAAGCTATTAGCAATGGGCATCATCAATCTGATCTATGGCCCTGCCTGTTTTGGGGAAAGTAGCTTGGCGTTGCCACTCTTGTACACCATGATTGAGCTTTCAAGGCAGTACGGCAATTCCCCACCCGCGATTTATGCCTATGCTCTTCACGGTGTAATTACAAGTTGGCTAGTTCCTGATATTGACTTAGCCTATCAACTTGGTCAACTGGCTTTGACTATTTTGGATAAACTAGATGCTAGAGAAGTTCAATCAAAAGCTTTATTAACTATTAATATTAACATTGATTTTAAGAAAAAGCATATTCGAGAAACTCTTGAACCATTGGATAAGGCAATTAAGAGCGGTCTGGAAGCAGGGGATGTGGAATTCGCCTGCCATTCAGCTCAATTCTATTGCGATCATCTGTTTTTTGTAGGGGAGCATCTAGAAACTGTTGCCCAAACACAGTCTAACTACATTCGCTTTATCAGTAAGTTTGGACAACAACATCCCCTTTATCTGAATAAAATTTGTGCCCAGGCAGTTGCTAATTTAGTAGATCCATCCCCAGTAGAGGAATCTACAAATCTATACAAGTTAGCGGGTAATTTTTTTAATGAAGAAGAGACTCTGCCTCAGTTTCTAGAAGTGAATAATCTTATTTCTATATTTAGTGTCTACTTCTATAAATGTCTGCTATGTTATTTGTTTGAAGACTATGCCTCCGCTGTGGAAAATGCCAAGTTGGCAATGAAATATGCTGGATTTGTCTTGAGTGAGATTATCTTCACAAAACAAAATTTGTACTATTCTCTGTCCCTATTAGCTCAGTATCCTCAAGCATCAACTCAGGCAGAAATGGGTGAGCCTAGCGAACAGCAGCAATATATGGAACAGGTCAATGAGAATCAGAAACTCATGGACTATTGGATGCAACACGCACCCATGAATTTTCAGCATCAGTATGAGTTAGTAGAGGCTGAGAAAGCCCGCGTTCTGGGGCATACCTTGGAAGCAATGGAATATTACGATCGCGCGATCGCGGGGGCTAGAGCGCAGGGATACGTCCCGGAAGAAGCTCTGGCTTATGAACTAGCGGCAAAGTTCTATCGAGATCTAGGTCGAGAGGAGATTGCCCAGAGCTACATGACCAAGGCCAAGTATAGCTACATTCGCTGGGGAGCGATCGCTAAAGTGAAAAGCCTGGAATCAAGATATCCAAACTTAATTGAGGTGGTTTCAGCTAGTGGACAAGGAGAAGGTCCTAAAATCAGAACTACACTCTCAACTACAAGCGGAAAGGCAAGTGTCCTTGACTTAGAAACCATCCTCAAAGCATCGCAAGTTCTAGGGGGTGAAATTATTTTGGACAGGTTGTTGGAAAAGTTGATCGCAATTGTGATTGAAAATGCTGGAGCAGAACGAGGCGTTTTGGTTCTGAAACACAAAGAGCAGTTGTTGATTGAAGCGGAAGGAGTCGCAGAACCTGCTCATATCAACGTATTACAGTCAATCCCTTTACAAAGTAGCCAATTCCTTGCCCATTCTGTAATTAACTATGTGTTTCATACCCAAAAAAGCATTGTTCTAGACGATGCCAGATCTGATGATAGATTCGCTAGCGATCCCTACATTCAGGCTCATCAGGCCAAGTCTATTTTATGTACGCCTTTGATTTATCAAGGCGAGCTAATCGGGATTATTTATCTAGAAAACAATCTTACTACTGAGGCTTTTAATGCCGATCGTCCGCAAGTTGTGAATTTACTCTGTTCTCAGGCAGCCATTTACATCAAAAATGCCCAACTTTATGCAATACAGGAGAAATATGCCCAAGAACTAGAGCAGAAAGTGCTAGAACGCACCGTGAAACTAACTGAGGCAAACCAACAATTACAGCGGCTTGCGACCTCTGATAGCTTAACCCAGGTAGCTAATCGGCGCTATTTCGATCAATACCTATCTCAGGAATGGCGGCGATCGCTTAGAGAAATGCAGCCCATATCATTGATTCTGTGTGATGTAGATTATTTCAAACGCTACAACGACCACTATGGGCATCAGAAGGGGGATGACTGTTTATATAAAGTCGCGCAAATCATGAAACAAACTGTTAATCGTCCCACAGACTTGGTTGCCCGCTACGGGGGTGAGGAATTTACAGTTATTCTCCCCAGTACTGACGCCGAAGGTGTAAGGACAATTGCTCAGAGAATTCAGGAGTCTGTGAGGCATCTTAAACTACCTCATGCCCAGTCGGAAGTAAGCCCCTATATCACTATTAGTATGGGAGTAGGTACTATCGTTGCTCAAGAAAATCTCACACCTGAAAACTTAATTGCCGCAGTTGATATCGCCCTTTACAAGGCAAAAAAGCAAGGCCGCGATCGCATCGTCCTCGCAGGATTTGAAGAAATTCTCAGCCCAAAAGAAGCCTAAACTGGCTTTAAAGCCAGCTAATAATTTTACTTCAACAGTTGCTAACCACACTGTTCGATGTTTTTCTCTATTTAAAAGAGAACCGCTATAGCGATCGCTAAAACGTTTCAAACCCCACCGATGCGATTCAGCGGCCAAAAGCGGAAAAAGGCGTGACCGATAATATTTCGTTTGGGCAAGAATCCCCATACGTGAGAGTCGTTGCTGTTATTGCGGTTATCTCCCATCACAAACACGTCATCTTTAGGAACTTGCGCTGGTCCCCAGTCGTAATCTGGCGGTTCTGCTATGTAGCCTTCCTCTAGAGGGGTGTCATTTAGGTAAACTTTGCCATTTCTTATCTTGACAATTTGACCTGGTGTGCCAATAACACGTTTGATGAAAGCTTGGTTTTTGGCGTAGCCCTGAACTTGCAGTTGTTGAGGGGGATCGAAGACGACTATATCCCCCTTTGTGGGCATCCGAAAACGGTAAGAGACTTTTTCCACCACCAGGCGATCGCCTACCTGCAACGTCGGTAGCATCGAATCTGAGGGAATGAAGCGTGGTTCCGCCACAAATGTTCGGATTAAAAGCGCCAAAATTAAGGCAATAAACAAAATCTGTAGGTTTTCTCCTCCCCTTCGCCATAGGCGCAACAACAGGGGAGTTTTCATCGTATTTTCATCAATAGTGACAGTTTTGTGAGCAGGTACCTTATCGTTGTCAGTTCTACTTGGCTCAACCGAACTCATGCCGTTGTGGGCAGGATTCCCCAGCTCATCCGGCGTCGAAGCCGTAACTTCTGGAGATTCGTTTGTCGCTGCTAAATGCTTTTCCTCAGATGTCATAGAACGTATTTAGGGCGTTTCAAGTCTCTAGTCTGTCATACCTTGGGCAGCATTCCTTCCGCATCGACGACTCTTATCCTCTTGTGGTGTAATTCTCCCCTGCCACCTTGCTCCCTCATCAGTATTCTTGGGCAGGAAGGTCGTATAACCACACCCAATAATAAAGAGGCGATACAAAATCTGCGTTAGCGTAATAATTAAAACCCGTTCTCTAAGTTAACTGTGCCACTTGATAAACGTCCTACTATAATTGCCAGTCTGAGCGCTTTACTGGTCGCATTGACAGCCTGCGCCAACAGCCCCACTAGTAAGGTGCTTGAGCAGTCTTTTTCACCAGACTCTAGCCTAAAAGATAACCCTATTACTTTTGGTCAGTCATCTCAAAATAATACTCAGAACCAAACGCTAGCAAAACTGCCCGCTGACTTTCCCACAGAGATTCCCCTTTATCCAGAAGCCCAGCTGCAAGAGGTTAAACAACCAACAACCTCAGATAATCAAGACCAGGTGACTGTGTGGACAACAGCAGCCCCCAGCAACTTAGTCCAGAGCTTTTATCAGAAAGCATTTGAGTCCAACAGCTGGCAAATTGTCAGTCAGCCAGCATTTGATGATGCCAACAGCCCTTTGGTGGCGCGTCGAAATAACCTGCAAGTCACGGTATCAGTCCAGCCACTCACTAGCCTCGGCGTACAGACACCCTCCTCCAGCCAGACTACTGGCAGTAGGAATGCAGGGGACATCACGAAATTTTTGATTCAGTACAGCCAGGACGCTGAAAAAGCAGCAGTTCCACAACCTGGCGAGCCAGATTTTATTGGCCCGGTGCTTCCCTCAGAAGTTGCCAATACGTCAGCTGATACACTAGATGCAAAAGACTCTACCCAGATGAAGCCAGCAGGCTCCTCGGTGTTTACAGATATTAACAAAGCACCAGCAGATTTACGTAAATACGTTGAAGACCTAGCCGCCTTGGGCGTTCTGATGCCCGATAAAAGTGCCTCTAAAAGTAACTCAGCTGCTGGTGTAGCATTTGAACCAAATAAAAATATTAACCGTCGCCAATACGTGCGCTGGCTTGTTGCTGCTAATAATCAGATTTATACCAATAGCCCCAGCAAGCAAATTCGTTTGGCAGCGGCAGAGGCTCAACCAGCTTTCCAGGATGTACCTCGAACTGACCCGGATTTTCCAGCAATTCAAGGATTGGCAGAAGCAGGGTTAATTCCCAGCCCTTTGAGTGGCGATAGCACAACAGTTTTGTTTCGCCCGGACGCTCCGTTGACACGAGAAAATCTTATCTTGTGGAAAGTACCTCTGGATACTCGTCAGGCCTTGCCTGCCGCCTCAGTTGATGCTGTAAAGCAAACTTGGGGCTTCCAAGATGCGGCTCGAATTGATCCAAAGGCGTTGCGGGCAGTGTTGGCAGATTTCCAGAATGGAGAGCAGGCAAATATCCGCCGCGTTTTTGGGTATACTGCACTGTTCCAGCCCAAAAAAACAGTAACTAGGGCAGAGGCAACAGCCGCAATTTGGTACTTTGGTACTCAAGGTGAGGGGCTATCTGCAAAAGAGGCGCTGCAACTTAAAGGTCAACAAACTCAACCATCAGCTACACCAGAGCCAGCACAATCATAGAAAACAAGTTTTGAGTTTTTAATTGAATCTCCATAGATAAATGTAGGGGATTTAATCTAGACGCCGTTACGACATTCAGTAAATTAAACGAGTTCGATTAGTCCCTCGTGGTGATGGGTATTATGTACAGTTTGCTATTGATGTCAAATAAGGTCACGCAAGCCATTAAAAATGTTGCTAAACAACTCGGCAACCGACCAGCAACTTGTCGCAAGTATTATGTACATCCTGCTGTAATTGATGCTTATCTAGAGGGAATGCTCGTACAAATAAAATGCAACACTACAGCCAGCAAAATCCCGCTGATTCACCCTATGAGCTACAACCAGAGGCAATAGCTGCGATCGCCGTGCTTGAGCAACCTCTTGCCCAGCTAGAGAAGCCACGCTGGAACGCATAAAGATTTGTATCTAGCATCACACTTAATATAAGTATCTTGAGAAATATTTATTAATTTTAAAAATTAGTCTAGGCTTAAATTGTAGGTCTTAAAATTTATCCTTAAATTTCTTACCCTTCAATGACTAGCCAGCAAGAGACCTTAGGCGCGTTCCATAATTTAACCAAGTACCAATGGAACAACGAGGCACTGTGGCTGTACGAACGCAGCATGGCAGCGACTAGCTGCGGGGTTGTCATCACCGATGCTAGCCTTCCCCATAATCCGATAATTTATTGCAATCGCGCCTTTGAAAGCATAACTGGCTATTCTTCAGAGGAAATACTAGGACGCAACTGCAAATTTTTGCAGGGAGCAGATACTCACCCAGCTGCTGTTGAGCAAATTCGTCAAGCCTTGCGTACAGAGCAAGAATGCCAGGTGCTTTTAAAAAATTACCGCAAGGATGGAACGCCATTTTGGAATGAGTTAAGAATTTCTCCTGTACGCGATCCGAGTGGTGTGCTGACTCACTTTATTGGTGTCCAAACAGATATAACAGACCGCGTGCAGTCAGAGGCGGCGCTTAAAGAAAGCGAGACACGGCTGCGACTAGCTCTGAACGCTGCCAGTATGGGCGTTTGGAATTGGAATATACAAACTGGCAAGATCTGTTGGTCTAAGGAAGTAGAATCAATCTTTGGTCTTGCTCCTGGTTCCTTTCCTGGCACCTATGAAGCTTTTCTTAGCTGCATTCATCCTGAAGATTGCTACCGCGTGAGTCAGGTTCTTGCTCGGGTAGTGGAGGTAGGTGGTGAATTCAAGATTGAACATCGCATCCTCCGCCCTGATGGAACAGTTGGTTGGGTTGCCAATAGAGGTGCAACCTTGCACGACGAAATCGGCTCAGGTGTGCAAATGACTGGAGCGCTCATGGATATTAGCGATCGCAAGCATACAGAAGAAGCTTTGCGACAGCAATTTCTAAAAGAGCGATTGGTAAGCGGAATTGCCCAACGCATTCGTCAGTCTCTTAACTTGGAGGAAGTCCTCAACACCGCTGTCACAGAAGTACGGTACTTTCTTCAGACTGACCGCGTGCTACTTTACCGCTTTGAGCCAGATTGGAGCGGGTTTGTAGTTGTAGAGTCTGCCCATGCTAATTGGCCCTCGATTCTGGGTAGCGGTTTCCAAGACCGATGCTTTGTGGAAACCCATGTCCCTCTCTACCAACAAGGCCGGATTCGAGGCATCGAGAATATCTACACTGCCGATATAGATCCGTGCCACGTAAACTTTCTAGAACAAATTCAGGTTAGAGCGAACTTGGTGGTTCCTATCTTGCAAAGGGAACAAACCATCCCAAATCGGTTGTGGGGGCTGCTGATTGCCCATAACTGCTCAGAACCACGGCAATGGCAGGAATCGGACGTAGAATTGCTCAAACAACTGAGCGTGCAACTGGCGATCGCGATTCAGCAATCAGAACTATATCACCAACTAGAGGCAGAACTCATTGAGCGCAAACAGGCAGAACTTGCCTTACGCCAATCAGAAACGCGGTTAAAAGAACAAGCAACCCAGCTAAAACAAGCTTTGAACGAGTGGCAGCAAGCTCAATCTCAGCTGATTCAAAGTGAAAAAATGTCTAGTCTGGGGCAACTTGTCGCTGGTGTTGCCCATGAAATTAACAACCCAGTTTCTTTCATATACGGCAACCTTGACCATGCCAGCGAGTATATTCGGGATCTGTTGAATTTGTTGCAACTTTACCAGCAACATTATGCCCAGCCAGTGCCAGAGATTGAAGCTGAAGCTGAAGCCATTGACTTAGACTTTTTGATTGAAGATTTGCCGAAACTGCTCAATTCCATGAAGATAGGGACGAACCGCATCAACGAGATTGTCTTGTCGCTGCGAAACTTCTCCCGCCACGATCAAGCGAAAAAGAAGCCGGTTGATATTCATGAGGGTATTGATAGCACCCTCTTGATATTGCAGCATCGATTAAAGCCTGAAGGTGGAAATCCTGGCATTCAAGTTGTCAAAGAATACGGTAACTTGCCCCAAGTCGAGTGTTACCCAGGAGAGCTAAATCAGGTGTTCATGAACCTTGTAGGCAATGCGATTGACGCCCTCAAAAGCCAACCAAAGCCTAGGGTTATCACCATACAGACAGAGCTTGTAACTAAATCTGAATCGGGAGCTTGGAGCTGCGAACTTCCTCAAGACTCAAGTACAAACAGGTCTGAAACCAGTGCCTACAACACTGAAAAATTAATGGGTGCTATCATCCGAATTGGTGACAATGGTTCCGGCATTCCAAAAGCGATTCAGCAAAAAATATTTGACCCCTTCTTTACTACAAAACCTGTGGGGCAAGGCACTGGTTTAGGCTTATCTATTAGCTATCAGGTTGTAGTTGAGCGTCACTGCGGTGAATTGATGTGTTTGTCAACACCTGGAGAAGGAACCGAGTTTATTGTGGCGATTCCGCTACAGCAGTCCAAACCATAAGCTGTCGCGCATTTAACTTGCTGCATAATGTGATAGGGTGAAACACCCTCGGGGCATACCCCAAGCTTGTTAACTAAACAATATACCTCTTGCACACCGCCGATAAATATCTTGGTCATTATCTGTGTTTATCTGTGTCCATCTGTGGTTAAAGCTCAAGAAAGCTTATTTTTTGAATAAGCCTAATGATGAATATTGCCGAGTCCTATCTGCGTGAATTTGTTGCGCCCAAAGCGGTAGCAATTGATAGTAACCCGGACGCCCTGAAAGACGCCCTCAAAGGATTGGGCGATCGCTCTTTACTAGCCTTGCGGGTTCCCGAAGCCTGGGGAGGTTCTGGAGTCAGTGAAGAAACCTTTTTCAGTTTCCAGGAGATGGTAGCGAGATACTCTGGGGCATTAGCCTTCTTGCAAACCCAACACCAGAGTGCAGCCGGAATGCTCGTCCAAAGCCACAACGATACTCTTAAGCGCCAGTATCTCCCCTACATGAGCAGCGGTCAAGTGTTAGTGGGCGTCGGGTTTTCTCAACTGCGCCGTCAGGGGACTCCGCCAGTGAAAGCTGTTCCTGTGGAAGGGGGATATCAGCTAGAGGGAGAGGTGCCTTGGGTGACAGGGTGGGGATTTTTTCAAGCCTTTATTGTTGGTGCTGCACTTCCTGATGGTGGGGGCGTGTTTGGGATCGTGCCCTTTGAAAAAACATCCCAGGAGGCGGGAGGTGCGATCGCATTTAGTAGCCCTATGCCCCTAGCCGCGATGGCATCAACCAACACTGTCACCGCATACCTGAAAAGCTGGTTCTTACCGCAAGAATGTGTGCTATTTGTCAAGCCTGCTGGTTGGATTCAGGAAAATGACAAAAAAAATGTTCTTCACCACGGATTTTTTGCTTTGGGGTGCGCCAGGGCTGGTCTGGATATTCTGGAAGCCGCCTCAAAAACTAAGCCGCTGCCTTTCATTACTGAGGCATTTAAGTCTCTCAACCAGGAACTAACGACTTGTCGAGCCGTCATAATACAAGATAAACAGCAGCATACTAAAACTTTTACAGAAAAACTCCAACTGCGAGCCTGGGCAATTGACCTAGCTGTTAGGTGTGCCCATGCGGGGGTAACAGTTTCCAGTGGTGCTGCCAATTATAGCTACCACGCAGCGCAGCGAGTCTACCGCGAGGCTTTGGTATTCACTGTCTCTGGTCAAACAATAGCGGTAATGGAAGCCACCCTTGCCAGACTAATTCGTTCCTGCTGAAATAACTAATTGAGTCATTCGATTTTGGATTGACACTTGCGTATTAATTCGGGGGCGCAGAATGATAAATGCCATGCTTTTTTCCTTCCGATAAATAAATCTAGGGGCTTAAATCCGGTTATTTTTGGTCATAATTTGATGAGCCGTAAACCTTCACCTGTAGACCCACCCTTATACAGTAGTAATCTTAAAGCGATCGCATACTCGCGTGTAATTCACCTGAGCCATGTGATTCACTCCCATATCCCACAGTGGCCTGACGATCCACGCGCAGAATTTGAAACCGTGAGCGAACTGGAAAAGCATGGCTATTACTTGCGGCGTTTCTCGCTTGGCGAACACAGTGCTACCCACATCAATGCTCCCAAAAGTTTTTATCCTGATGGCGTGGGAATCGATTACTACCCTGCTGAGTCGCTGGTTGCGGGTGCAGTCGTGATTGATATCCGTAAGCAAGTCACTATCAATTCTGATTATGTCCTCACTCCTGCTGATGTTTGCTTGTGGGAGCAACAATACAGCCCAATACCCCCAGGCAGTATAGTTTTGTTGTACAGCGGCTGGCAGGAAAAGTGGCAAGATCCGATCGCGTTTTTCAACAAAGATGCTTCTGAAGAGATGCATTTCCCAGGCTTTAGCCGGGAAGCAACACAATTTCTGCTCAATGAACGCCAAATTATGGGAGTGGGGATTGATACCCACGGTGTAGATTCTGGTCAGGATAGCACCTTTGCTACTAACCGCCTAGTATTAGAACAACCCCGGATTGTGCTGGAAAATTTGACTAACTTAGATCGGCTAACTCCTACCGGCACCACATTAGTTATCGGTATCTTGCGTCTCTTAGATGGCTCTGGCTCACCAGCAGCAGTGATGGCGTTTGTGCCATGAAAGTTTTTTAGATTTTAATGCCTTGAAACCAAGAGCAACAAGGAGGTGGTGATATATTTTAAGTACGTTTGCCTAGCTTGTTTGAGAGTGCGATCGCCAGCTAACTTGTCAACATCCACCCCCTGGCAAGAATGCTATAACAAGCTAAGCTGGAATCATTTTAAACGGACTATCCAAAGAAAGTGTGAGGTTTGAAAGTTTATGCGTGTTTTACTCCTATATCCAATTTTTCCTAAAAGTTTTTGGTCTTTTGAGAAAACTATCGGCTTGCTAGGCTATAAGGCAATGCTACCGCCTTTAGGTTTAGCAACTGTAGCCGCAATTCTGCCCCAAGAGTGGGAATTCAAGCTAGTAGATCGAAACGTCCGTCATGTAACTGAAGCTGAATGGGAATGGGCAGATTTGGTAATTCTCTCTGCCATGATTGTCCAGAAAGAGGATTTCCTTAACCAAATTCAAGAGGCAAAACAACGCGGCAAACTTGTCGCCGTGGGGGGGCCTTATCCAACCGCTTTACCTCAAGAAGCCAAATCTTCAGGTGCAGACTATTTAATTTTGGATGAAGGGGAAACAACTATACCGATGTTTGTAGAGGCGATTCAACGGGGCGATCGCCAGGGGACGTTCCGGATTACCGGAGAGAAGCCGGACGTTACAACTACGCCAATTCCGCGCTTTGACTTACTACAGTTTGACGCTTATTCAGAGATGGCAGTCCAGTTTTCCCGTGGCTGCCCCTTTCAGTGTGAATTCTGTGACATTATTGTTCTCTACGGTCGCAAACCCCGAACTAAAACCCCAGAGCAACTTCTGGCTGAACTAGAACGCCTCTATGAACTGGGTTGGCGACGCAGCATCTTTATGGTAGATGACAACTTTATTGGCAACAAACGCAATGTCAAGTTGCTCCTAAAAGCATTAAAGCCCTGGATGGTTGAGCATGGATATCCATTCTCCTTCGCCACAGAAGCATCAGTTGATTTGGCTAAGGATCAAGAACTGATGGATATGATGGTTCAGTGCAATTTCGGGGCGGTATTTTTAGGAATTGAAACCCCCGATCCAGACAGCTTAGCCTTAACCCAAAAATACCAAAATACGCGAGATCCTCTCAGTGATTCGGTACATTCGATCATTCGTTCAGGATTGCGCGTGATGGCAGGATTCATTATTGGCTTTGATGGAGAAAAGCCGGGTGCAGGCGATCGCATTGTTCAGTTTGTGGAGAAAACGACGATTCCCACTGCGGTATTCAGTATGTTACAAGCTTTACCCGATACAGCGCTGTCGCATCGGCTGGAGAAAGAAGGGCGGCTGCGGGGTCAAGCCGGTAATATCAACCAAAGTACATTAATGAACTTTGTGCCCACACGTCCGTTGCCAGAAATTGCTCGTGAATTTGTGGATGCATTTTGGACGCTGTACGATCCAGAGCGTTTTCTAGACCGCACCTATCGTCACTTCCGCATCTTAGGAGAAGCAACGTATCCTAAGAAAGGGAAGTCTGCTAAGAAGAAACTTACTTGGCCAGTAATTCGGGCGCTACTAATTATCTGTTGGCGGCAAGGTGTGGTTCGCAAAACTCGCTGGCAGTTCTGGCGCAACCTGTTTAGTATGTACCGACACAATCCCGGTGGCGTGAGTAGTTATTTAGCCGTTTGCGCTCAAAGTGAGCATTTCCTAGAGTATCGCCAGATTGTCAAGGAGCAGATTGAAGCTCAATTGGCTGAATTTCTGGAAAGAGAAGCACAATTGCAAACTCAGGCGGCACAGGAAGAAAAGGCGGCGAGTGTGATGGTCGAAGATCCACAGTCTGCGATCGCCCAGCCTGTCCGATAGGACAATCGCTAGTTATTAATAAAGCCGCGATCGCACTTTACATACAGGCGATCGCGGCTTGTCTATTATTTGCAGCAAATATAACCGAAGTTAGCGGCGCGTCTACGGCAATTAGCTGATACCTGATACTGCATAGGCAACAAAAACTAAACTGCTAACCAGTGCTAAAGCACCAATACCCATAAAGATATAATTTCGCTGTTGAGTCTTCGTCAGCGGTTCCGATTGGTACATTTTCGGTTCCCGCGCGAAATTATTCACCAGGCCGCCTTCTTCGGTTGTATATGGCATTTATCAAATCCTCATTATTGTTACACAACCAATGTAACAAAACTTTACACAGTAAATCTACTACCTGAGTAATAAACCTGGACTAGGAATTTTAGATTTTAGATTTTGGATTAAAAGCAATTTTGGGTTCATGCCCCGCCCCTTGTGAACCCAAAATTTCTAAAATCCCCACTAGCGGGTTCATGCCCGCAGGGCTTTAGCGGCGCGTAAGCGCTCCCCACCCTTGTGGCCTTGTCATTACCCACTATTGACTTCCTTTCAAACCCGGATTTGGGGGGTCTGCCCCCCAAACCCCCCATTGGGGGACGGTCGCGTCCCCCAAGCCCCCTCCGAAAGGTTTGATCCGTTTGATGGTGATTTTCCTTTCTGGACAATGAAGTAGCCCTGCTTGTGACCGGGGTCAATCCAAAATCCTTAGATTTGTTAATTCTAGTTCCCAACCGTACCACTTAAGGGGGAACTGGCGCTGGCATAAGATTTTACCGGAATCCGTCCAGCTAAGTAGGCGAAACGACCCGCCTCAGTTGCCATACTCATGGCGCGTGCCATCAGGGCAGGGTTCTGGGCTTGAGCGATCGCAGTATTAATTAACAATGCATCCGCCCCCATTTCCATTGCCTGTGCTGCCTCACTGGGAGTTCCAATTCCGGCATCAACTACCACAGGAACCTGTGCATTCTCAATAATTATCTGAATATTGGCGGCGTTCTTGATTCCCTGTCCGGAACCGATGGGGGAACCCAACGGCATGACAGTAACACAGCCAACTTCTTCTAGGCGTTTAGCCAGTAAGGGGTCAGCATTGATATAAGGCAACACGGCAAAGCCTTCCTTCACCAGTTTTTCAGCCGCTTCCAGTGTGCCAATTGGATCGGGTAGCAGATATTTGGTGTCCGGAATAACTTCTAACTTGACAAAATTATTGTCCTCTTGCCCCAACATCTTCGCCATCTCCCGCCCTAGTTTGGCTACCCGAATCGCATCTTGAGCTGTTTGACAGCCTGCGGTGTTAGGCAGCATCCAAAGTTTTGTCCAGTCTAAGGCTTCTGCCAACCCTTCATGTCCTGGTGCCTTGGTTTGCACCCGACGCACGGCAACAGTGACAATCTGGCAACCGCTAGCTGCAATGCTTTGCTGCATTTCCTCCAGGCTGCGATATTTGCCTGTTCCTGTCATCAGGCGAGATGTGAATGTCTTTCCGGCGATAGTCAGGGGGCGATCGCTAGTCTGTGCCAATGATTTGTCTAAAGTTTGCATTTCTAGATTTCCGCTGTGAATATTAGGCAAGGAAACAGCAGCTGTAGTTTTAATGTTAAACATCTATGCCCCGCCATAGGCGGCGAGCAATGATTGGTAGATCCCTATGAGTTGATTACCGGGCTAGACAGTAAGCGTTACGAGTCAACAAGATGGCATTATCAACTTCTTTTCAATGCGAATCAAAAATGCAGTATTTTCCATACACCTCACTTCCCTGAGTTGCCCCGTTTTCTAATTATCGCAGTGCGCCAACCCTCTCCCCTACTAGGGCTGCGATCGCTACAACCAAAGAAACAATGAACGCATTACGAGTTGATGAGGCAATTCGTGCTTCGTCACGCTCCTCATCCGTCTTAGCCTGGGTGAACTGTTGTCTTTGGATAGCAAAATACACTCCCTGGGATACTATCAACAGAGCTAAAGGAAGAAGAACCCAACGGCTTGCTAACGCTAATCCTATACCGCTCAGTAGGGTTAGTAGCGCACTCATGAATAGAAAACGACTGACGAGCCGATTTTCTTTCTCCTGAGTTATTGCTTCTATTGCACTATCGATGAAGCTTGCTTGTCGTGCCTGTTGAAGGGTAAAAGCACCACCAATCACCCAGAAAGCTCCAAAAGCACGCAGTAACCATTCGAGACAAAATACGAGCGTATCAATCATAAATTCATTCTGGACACAGCCATAGCTAATTTTACTTTTGATTAACTAGAGAGATGATGGAGCTAGAGTCGAGCGCTTTCTCAGGAGAAAAATGAGGCTGAACAGGGAAAGTATTAACGGTAATAACGTTAATTTAAAATCGATTGACTCCGTAGTACGGGAAATAGCTCAGTAACGGGTCAGCCTTTTGGTGCCAAATTAAGTCAGCAATTAGCTTTGCAGTAATTGGAGCGAGCAGAATGCCGTTGCGGTAGTGACCTGTGGCTAGCGTTACATTCTTGTAAGGACTAGAGCCTAAAATAGGCATTTCATTCGGCGTAGCTGGTCGAAATCCCCACCAAAACTCTTGAATCGGAAAATTCTGTAATTCAGGATAGAGACGGATGGCTCTTGCTAATAATGCTTGAATTCCCGATGGCGTATTGTTGGGCATAAATCCCACTTCCTCGCTAGTGGCTCCAATCACAATTCGATTATCCTGACGTGGCACAATATAAATTTCCGAGCCAAATAAAACTCGCTGTAAAGGTAACTCTTTGTACTTGTCCGCAGGCACTCGCACAGATAGCATTTGTCCTTTTTTAGGATATACCGGCACAGGCAATAATTGATTTGACCAAGCACCAGTTGCTAAGACGTAATGTTCTGCTTGCCAATTACCAGCAGTTGTCTGGACGCTGACGACTTTTCCCTGCTGCTGCTGGAGTGCTTCAACTGTTACACCTTCATGGATATCTACACCTAATTTTTGAGCAGCTGCCCACAGTGCTTGAGCTATTGCCCTATTGTCTACTTGAGCATCTTCTGGATACCACCATCCACCGATAACTTCTGAACTTAATCCTGGCTGAAATTGATGAATGGCATTTTTGTCAAGCCAAGTGCTAACTCCTGACTCCTGACTCCTGACGCCTTTCTCCTGACTTCCATAAACAGGTGCCAAAATGCCACAGCGCCAGTATCCAGTAGCAACATCAGTAATTTCTTCTAGTTTGCCAATCCATTCTGGATACAATGAGCGACTACGCAGGCACAAATCCAGCATGGGGCTGGGGGGAATGCCTTCTGCTTGAGGTGCTAGCATACCAGCAGCGGCATGGGCTGCGGCTTGCTTGAAGTCCCGACACAAAACGGTAACAGTTGCATTGCGCGATCGCAATTCTATAGCCAGCGATAGGCCAATAATACCGCCACCGATGATGAGAATATCCCTTCCTGCGTTCATTTTTTTATCAAAATTCTCATCAATCCTGTTTACCACAGCACAGGTACCCTTGATGAGCAGATATCTGATTCTCAATTACCAGGATAATGCCTACAATCAACCGCGCGATCGCCGTTAGGCTTGAAATACCTTCTTAGAGCATATCCCAAAAAATAATTTTAGGAAATTAAATATCTGCCTCTATCTGGCTGATAAAAGCGGTAAAAAATATCTTTAATCGGCTTTTCAGATAGCTTTTTAAGCTTATCGAAAAAGTATGTCCAGCTCGTAGTTTCTACTGTTAACTGGCGACAAAATTATCGTTTTGTGATATTAGGGTAAATATTTTTGTACTACATCCCAGCCAGTCAGTGACACCCAGAGCAATCCTACAAAAAGCGTGATATTAGTACCAACGTGGATAGAACGCGCCCAGTCTCGATTGGGGCTAATGAGAACGGCACTAACGGCGGATAGCAAAACTAGCGCCACCACTGCCAACCCAGCAGGTAAATGTGCAGAGTGACCAAGGCTACCGTAGTGACCTAATGTGCCGACAATGCCAATAGCTAGTAGCAGCAAGACTAAACCGACTAGAGTAGCGCCCGTTATGTAGTGAAAAGGTCGCAACCATCGGGGTTGTGCGTGTCCTTGCTGGCGAAGATAAAACATCCAAACGCCACTAATACCCAGCAGCAGATAAGCCAATATGGAAAACCCCATTGACCAGGCAGCGGCTCTCCATAACCACAGGAAGGAAGGCAGGTTCAAAGTTATTTAATGCGATAACTACAGGTTTCAAAAGAAGTTGATATACTACATTGCAGCAGTTCTTCCCATGATATCAATAGGAAGTTGCCATTGGCTGGCAACTTCCATAATTCTGAAACTATTAGACCAAAATTTTTAGCCAAGTGCAGGTATTGTTAAAAATTCTGCGGTTTCTATGTTGTTATTATTGTTTTTTTCCACCGTCAGCATATTATCGGTTTGTTTCTTCGCCTGTTCCAAGAAGGGCTGGGTGGCGAATGGAGGGTCAGTTTCGTCGATACACAAGCGATCGCACGGTATCGTATCTGAAAGAATAGCACTCGCCATATGGCCAGTATTAATTTCTAGTTGAGCATCTGGCAATGCTTCAAACACCAGGCGCTGCCCCGGAAAAACCACCCGCTCAAAGTACCAGTTGGGAATGTTCGTAATGCGAACAATCTGAAGTTGGCTAGTTACATTTACGTAGCAGCATAGAATAGAAGCGGAATTATCAGAAGGGATAGGATCGAGAATTTGAGCCATAACTGCCGAGGAGCTTTGCCCCAAAATATAGGATTACATTGAGAAGGCTAACACCGGGCGATCCCGTTGGCTGTAACTCCGACTACCAATCGGCGCATCGGCTGAGATTTCTATTTAAAGATAGAGGAATAGTTATTCACATAGCCTACATATAAGTGCAACGGCTAGCTAGCCGACTTTTCTCCAAAAGTAAAGTCTGAACAAAAAATACCGCCCATTTGAGTCAAATGAGTGATATCGTAAAGTTATGTAAAGTTCCATACCGACGAGCATATCTGGCTTCGGGCGGAAAGACTCTTATGTAAAATACTTTCACGCATTATTTCCTTAGAGAGACGCTTCTAAGCTGGATCTGGTTATAGCGGCTCTCTGGCTTCTGCGCCCTCCCCTGTGTAACTAAAAAATACAAAAAGGGTCTGAAATCGCAGGTTCAAGCCTAGCTAAAAAGGCTACTGTAGGAACAGCCGCAGGAATAATTTATTTTATGTACGCCGCTACAGCCCTTGCTGAGCATGAATATTGGCAATTGGAGAATCCTAAAAACGACGATGGAAAATCGAATTCTCTATGTCCGCCTTCCTTGTAATCCTATCTTCCCACTAGGGGTTGTTTACCTGGCAGATAGCGTTCACAAACTATTCCCAGACATCGAACAGCGCATTTTTGACCTGGGAACAGTGCCACCCTTAGATTTTGCCAGTGCTTTAGATACCTGTGTGGATGAATTTAAACCCACACTGCTGGTATTTTCCTGGCGGGATATCCAGATTTATGCGCCAGTAGGAGGTAGAGGTGGCAACCCACTCCAGCACGCCTTTGAATTCTACTATGCCCAAAATCCTTTACTGAGATTGCGGGGGGCACTAGGCGGGCTGCGTGTAACTACAGCTTACTATACAGAACTCTGGCGCAACCTGGGGTTAATTAAACGGGGGTTGAAACGCGCTCAGAAATACAATCGGGATGCCCGCACACTGGTTGGTGGTGGTGCAGTAAGTGTATTTTATGAACAACTGGGTAAAAGCCTACCGAAAGGGACAATTGTTTCAGTAGGTGAAGGCGAGGCGCTACTGGAAAAACTGCTCAAAGGGCAGGATTTTCGTGATGAACGCTGTTATGTGGTGGGGGAAACGACACCGCGCGATCGCATGATTCACGAAAGCCCCACTTCAATTGAGAAAAGCGCCTGCAACTACGATTACATTGAAAAAATTTGGTCTGAGTTTCAATATTACCTGCAAGACCAAGATTTCTACGTGGGAGTACAAACCAAGCGCGGTTGTCCCCACAACTGTTGTTATTGCATCTATACGGTAATTGAAGGCAAACAGGTGCGGATCAATCCCGCAGATGAAGTTGTCGCAGAAATGCGCCAACTTTACGACCGAGGTGTTCGCAACTTCTGGTTTACCGACGCCCAGTTTATCCCTGCCCGTAAATTTATTAACGACGCAGTGGAGTTGTTGCAGAAAATCCTTGATGCGGGGATGAAAGACATCCACTGGGCGGCCTATATTCGGGCAGATAACCTCACACCAGAGTTATGTGACCTCATGGTGAAGACAGGGATGAATTACTTTGAGATCGGCATCACCAGCGGTTCACAGGAACTGGTGCGTAAAATGCGGATGGGCTATAACCTACGCACAGTGTTGGAAAACTGCCGCGACTTAAAGGCGGCTGGTTTTAATGATTTGGTTTCAGTCAACTACTCGTTTAATGTAATTGATGAACGACCAGAAACGATTCGCCAGACTCTAGCCTATCACCGAGAGCTGGAACGAATTTTTGGAGCAGATAAGGTAGAACCGGCTATCTTCTTTATTGGTTTGCAACCGCATACCCACCTAGAAGAATATGCTTTTGAGAATAAAATCCTCAAACCTGGCTATGACCCGATGAGCATAATGCCTTGGACAGCTAAGAAGTTACTCTGGAACCCAGAACCTTTAGGCTCGTTCTTTGGGGAAGTTTGTCTCCAGGCGTGGCAGCAAAATCCTAATGATTTTGGGCGCGAAGTTATGAAAATATTAGAAGATAGGCTGGGTTGTGCGGAGTTGGAAGAAGCCCTGACAGCACCAATTCAGCAAACCGACAAACAGCTGGTAAATGTTTCCTAGGCGGTTAGGTAGATAATACCTGCCTTACTTCCTTTGTGTGTTTATGTTTCGTTTAAGATAAAAAGCCAAACAATGTTAGAAGGCTCTATTTTACAACAGCTGGCTGATGCCCATAAATCAGGGCTAAGACCGCTACGTTTTGGAGTGTATTATAAAAACACTCTGGTTGCCTTGTGTCATGCCCTGGAAGACTGCATCTTGACTTCTAGCAGTGCGCCATTGGTGATTGCAGCTTTTCAACGGGGCAAATGGTATCTGCAAGAGGCAGATCGCTATAGAGATCTCGCTGAGCGATCGCGCCAAGTTGTGATCATGGCGGCAGGGGATGCCGGGTTTGCAGAACATCCCACCAGTCAGCGTGAGAATGTCGAGTTAGTCAATTTAGACTCAGCCGATCCGGTGGCTCAGGAATGGCACTTGATAATTATCTCGCCAACATATACAGCGATGGTACTTTGTCAAGAGCTTTCAGCCGCAGATTATGGTGCTGAGGGACAGCCAGACGAAGACCTAGAGCGTAAATTCTACGGGGTGTGGATGTTTGAGGCCGGCTTGGTGCAGGAGGCGGCAGAATTAGCGATCGCCCATATTGGGCGCTACAATCCAGAACTGCAACAAACGTTAACCCAGCACCTAGAAGCGATCGCCAGCACCAAAGCCGAAAAACCAGACGAACTCGATGCCATCGTCTGTCGCGTGGTAGATTATCTGCACAACAGCGAGTTGGATTTAAGCCAGTTAAGTAACTTACCCCATCAAAAGGAACTAGATAGCAACCTAGTATCCAACGAGTTGCAGGCTTTTCTACGTATGGCGCAGCTGATCGATTTAGCTGACACCAATAATCCGATGGCCGCGGCGGAAGTAGTGGCTCTAGCGGAAACAATGGCGCAACTGTTGGATTTAGCCGCATGGCAGATTAAGCGACTGCGTTTAGCTGGGCTACTGCACCGTCTCGGTCGCTTGCCTGATTCAGAAAGTTTTCTCAGCCCCGGTTTGTCGATGCACTATCAGGAAGAAGCACCTAGTTGTCCCTTAACTTGTCCCCTACTTCCGGCAGCACAGTCGTTACGAACAATGCCACAGTTGCGGGCTGTTGCTAAAATTATTACTCACCAACACGAGTGGTGGAACGGCACTGGCTCCCCAGGGGGGTTAGCTGCTGATCAAATTCCCTTAGAATCAAGAATTTTAGGATTAGCGGCAGAGTTTCAGCAACGAGTGGCTTCTTTGCAAGCTTCCAACTCTAGCCGTGAAGAGAATTTGTCTCAAGCATTGGCGGAGTGTATAAAAGAGCAGCAATCGCGGTGGGACCCTAAACTTGTAGATACGCTCGCTTTGTTAGTCGCAGGTTTGCAACAGGGATTAACCTTGCCGGTGATGCAAACCAAAATAGTATCTGGTATGTGGTTGCTAGATGACCAAAACAACCTGGAAAATGAAACGATAGCACAAACAGGCTCATACGCTCATGGATGATATTGAAGCAATTCGCTCTGGAAAACTCAAGCAGCTGCCAGGAGCTAATTTAGAAGACGAAGATCTCTCCAGTGTTGACTTGCGGCGGATTAATCTTGCTGGTGCTACTTTAGTAGGGGCAAATTTTTCACACTCCAACCTGGAAGGTGCGCGTCTAGAGGGAGCTAACCTACTCGGCGCTCAGTTGGTGGCAGCTGACTTGCGGGCGAATTTGTTGGGAGCCAACTTGATGCAAGCTGACTTGAGTGGTGCTGACTTGCGGGGGACTAACCTGCGGGGGGCTAACTTCATGGGGGCGAAGCTCACCAAAGCATCTTTAGCTGGTGGTTTCTTGAGTGGTGCTAATTTGATGAGCGTCAACTTGCAGGGAGTAGACTTGCGGGGTGCTGACTTGCGGGGTGCCAATCTCAACGGAGCCAATCTTCACGGAGCAGATTTGAGTCAGGCAGATTTACAAGGGGCTAGTTTGAGCCAAGCCAATTTAGAAGAGGCAGATCTGCGGGGGGCGAATCTTGCTGGTGCTAATTTAACGGGGGCGAATCTACTTTGTGCTGAGTTAGAGGGTGCTAACTTGAATGGAGTTAACCTCACAGGTACTTGTTTAGTTGCCACTTCAGTAGCTCAGATGGCTTCTTAGAACCTATCCGAAAAGCCAATTTAAGAGGTTTTTACCGCAGATGAAAGCAGATAGACGCAGATAAACGCAGATATTTGGTCTACCAAAATTATTTTTCGGATAGGCTCTTAGGCTTAAGCCTTTACTTGGCACTTAAGTAGGTGCTAAGAGCCTATCTTTCTCACATCCGTTTTACTGGTCTAATACGTACTGGTATCTGTGTTCATCTGTGTTTATCTGTGGTTAAAAATATCTTAAAACCACTTTTCGGATAGGCGCTAAGTGAGTTGATGAAAATATCACCCCCAGAAAAACCGTTTCTCAAGTAAAAAATGTGAGTTTTTTTTCATGATCAAGCTTTATCACTACCCAATTTCGCCAAACTCTCGCCGTGTCTGGATTACTTTATTGGAAAAAGGGCTGGAGTTTGAACTTGTTGAGCTAAAACTGGATGGAGAACAATTTAAACCAGATTTTTTGGCAATTAACCCTTTTCACCACATACCTGCTTTGGTAGATGATGACTTTAACATCGTAGAGTCCTTGGCGATATTGGACTATTTAGATGTAAAGTATCCTACACCCTCAATGTTGCCTAGCAACCCCAGGGATTTAGCTATTGTACGGATGGTGGAAATGGCAACAATTAACGAACTATTGCCCGCCACGATGCCATTAACTCCTGTATTATTAGGCTTGCCTGGAGGAGACGCAGAAAAAATTGAGCAGGCAAAACAGAAAATATCAACAGTACTGAAGTTTTTTGAGAGTTTGCTGGACGAGCGTCCCTTTTTTGGCAGTGAAAATTTAACCCTTGCAGAACCTGTGGCTGGTACTATAGTACCTTGGTTACGAGGAGATAGTTTTTCCTGGAATGACTATCCCAAACTGGCTGCTTGGTGCGATCGCTTAATAGCACGTCCAACATGGCAAGAGACTCAAGCGACCCCAAAGATGATCGAAGCTTTCAAATCGCGCATGGCAGCTATGATGGCATAAAAGTTTTGAGTTTTGAGTTTTGAGTTTTGAGTTGAAATGCCCTTACTTAAAACGAGGAATTTGATTGGTTATCAAGTTGGCATCGCTAGTCGTCTCTCTTGTTTAGTAAGCCAGCTTGTGCGATCGCCAAGAGGAAGTAGCAAATCCTTGGTGAGCTAATGCTTGATTTAGTGCTACGGCCACGAATATCAATATCGCCTACACTTCCCGAAGGTTTCTGTGAAGGGGTAAACTTCTTTGAGGAAAAAAGTTGCACTCTGATTGGGAGTACCCGCTACCGTGAGATTGAATTGGTTACTACTGACTTTAGGAAGTGTTTTTGCTTTTTCAGTCCCTGTTGAAGCTGGTCAACTTGTGAAATGGCGTTGGCATGAAAACGCCAATCGGCTTGATTTTGGCACCAATGCTGGAGTTCAGCCCAAAGCCATGCTAATTTATGACCCCACGCGCCTGATCATCGATCTGCCTGGTACACTTTTGAAACGCCCGACGGTGAAACAACCCCTCAAGGGGCAGGAGATTCGCCTTTTACGAATAGGGCAGTTGGATGACACGACGACTCGCTTAGTGATTGAAGTCAAGCCGGGTTACACGCTAGACCCCACCAAAGTGCAATTTTTGGGAACCACAGCACAACAGTGGTCGGTGTTTCTTCCCAAACCTCAGCGGATTGATGATAGTAATACCAATTGCTTTGCCAGACACAGCTGCTGAAAAAAAGTGTGCCTATTGAGCGCCTTCATCACTTTTTGAAGAAGTGATACGTTGCTAGGCAACACGCTAGCTCCTGGGTCGCCGCTACGCGAACGCGATCTTTTCTAAAATAGACTGAAATGCGATCGCAGACAGCTAGTGTCGTCAGGACTGCTGGCGATCGCATTCAGCCGTTCATCCCAAATGCCATGATGCAATGCGGCTATTAAATTTCTTACTTAGAGCCTATCCGAAGAATAATTTTAGAAGACCCAATATCTGCTCAAAGCTGTGTTTATCCGTTTAGTGCAAGCAGTTAAAAACCTTTCAAATCGTCTTTACTGGTGTTTTAGGAGTGGATTTTACCATCAGGCATAACTGCCCCTTGGAGGTTAGCGCCTATTAAGTTAGCCTCTTCGAGGTTAGTGCCTATTAAGTTAGCCTCTTTGAGATTAGCACCTCTCAAGTTAGCACCTCTCAAGTTAGCACCTCTCAAGTTAGCCTCTTTGAGATTAGCGCCTCTCAAGTTAGCGCCTCTCAAATTAGTCCCCCTTAAGCTAGCTTTTTCAAGGTTAGTTTTGCTGAGGTTAGTCCATCTCAAGTCAGCCTTGTAAAGCTCTGCTTCACTCAGATTAGCCCCGAATAGGTAAGCCCCATTCAGGTGGGCATTGCTGAGGTTAGCTTTGTAGAGATCAGCTCTGTAAAGGTGAGCGTCAAGGAGTTCAGCTTCGTGAAGATTAGCCTCACTAAGGTTGGTATTACTAAAATTACTTGCGATCAGGTCAGCTTCGCTAAGGTTAGTCCTTCTAAGTTTAGCGTTACTAAGATCGGCTCCTCTGAGGTTAGCCCCTCTTAGGTCAGTCCCGATCAGGTTAGCATTACTCAGATCGGCATCTTTAAGATTAGTTTTTCTCAGGTCAGCCCCAATTAAATTAGCCTCACTGAGATCGGCATTACTGAGATTTGCTTCGCTGAGGTTAGCAATGCTGAGGTTTGCTCCGTGAAGGTGAGCCTCCATAAGTTCAGCTTCCTGGAGGTTAGCGTGGCTGAAATTAGCCCCTATGAGGTTAGCTGCAATAAGTTTACTATTGTACAGATCTGCCCTTGTGAGGTTAGCTGCTTTGAGGTTGGCACCTCTAAGATTAGTTTCTCTCAAGTTAGCTTGGCTAAGGTCAGGTTCAATATCTGGGTTTTTCCTTCTCCATTCAATCCATCTAACTGCACCCGAATTAAGTAGGGCAAGATGCTCTCTAGACATATCTGCAAATTGGTAATTTTTCCTGTAGAACGTAGGCCTAATGAGGTAAAGCGCAAATTTAAAATACCTAGAAAGGCTGGCAATAGCTATTCCTTACTTCCAATGGCAATATTTTCACGCCCAACCACATTTTCAATCGCCGCCAACGCCGCAGCAGAACCCGCGATAATATCCTGTTCTGCTCCTCCTAAGTAGAGGCGTCCGAAGCTACCGACCGCCCCAATTTCTAGAATATTAATCAAGGCAGCTTTCTCTGCCTCGTTCGCAGCTAGGGCAGCGTAGGCGGCAGGCTGAACCTCCAAAACATAAAGGGTTTGCCCTGCTAAAATCATCTGCCCACGCCGGGTGCGATTGATCATTTGTGTTTGGTGGGCATCAATATTGCGGATAATTTGACTAGAAATGACGCGAGGCTTGAGACACTCTTGCTGGCGAACTCCCAGTGCCTGCAAAATAGCTTTTCCCGCAGCCCGCGTTTCTCCCTGTTGGCTGGAGTGAACTTCTAGAAGACCGTAAAGTCGTTCAACAACCTGCACCCCAGGACGTACAGAGGTGCTTTTCAAAGCGATATCCGTAATCCGGTTAATTTCAATGCCTGGTGAGATTTCAACCCACAAGGACGTATCACCTGGCAAAGGTAAGAACCCTAACGCCACCGTCCCCATATAAGCCGCGTGCTGAGGCTGCAAATTGTCTAGAAATACATAGCTACGCAGTTCTATACCCAAGGTTTAATTCTCCTATTGCGTTAATAGATATCTTGTGTTTTCTTTGTCTATAAAAAGCGTTTCGTTCAGCCAGACATCAACTATTAGGCATAAAAGCATTAAAAATAAAAATCAGCCTAATTTGCCATTCTTCAAGGCAACGGACAATCTCAATTTGGCGTAGAAATTCTCGGAAGTAGAATCGACGCTCAGATTCAGATAAGTCTAGCCAGAATTGTGGAATAGAAACAGCTTGAGCGATCGCTTGTAAATTTACTGGCGGTAGAGTCGCCAGTTTAGCTTGGATTTGGGCAATTTCTGTACGCAGTTTGTAAGCGCGTAGCTCAGCAGTTTCTGCATCCAGGATGCCATTAGTCGTCAGAGCGGGTAACTGGGCTAAGATATCTTGTTTGTTAGCAATTTCATCAGTGAGCAAGAGCTTCATCTTATCTGTGCTGGGTATATTTATACCAGCAACTGCTCTGGGTAAGTCCTGACAAATTTTTTGAATGGTTTGCTCTAATACTTTCTCGTAGGCGATCACGCGACACTTTGGCTGCTTGGGACATAGGCTTGGACGCAGGTACAGATATTCCTGCTGTTGGCGAGGGGTTGTCACGCGGCTTACAGTCATGGGTGAGTTGCACTCTCCGCAGACAACCAAACCTGCCAGGGAACGAGGAGCGCTAGCAGTACGAGGAGGAAGGCGACGGTTGCGCCGCAGGATACGGTCAATTTGCGCGGCTTCTTCTCTAGAAATAATTGGGACATGAGTATCAGAGATAACGTGACCGTTTTGATAAGCTGTGTCCCCCCGATAGACTGGGTTAGTCAGCCAGCGTTGTCCAGTAGTTGCGGAAATTTTCTTGGCGTATTTCTTTTCTAGATATCTAACCGCCCCGCGTAGAGAGCCATAGAGCAGAAATTGTTCAAAAAAGTCCTTAACCACGGGCGCAGCACTACGGTCTAGGATGTAGCGGTCTTTACCGCGCCGATAGCCGTAGGGCACTTTCCCCGGAGGCGGTGAAGCTCTGAGTCGGCTACGTGCGTGTCCTTGGCGGATGCGCCGACTGCGCTGGCTATACTGAATTTGTTGCAGTAGTTGCAGCAAGTTCACCTGTAGTGGAACCTCTGCTTCTGTTGCTACCAACTGGATACCCAGAGATTCTAGTTGAGTAAGGCGATCGCTCACTTCTTCCACCGAGTCACCCAGTTCTTCCAGCCGCCGGATTAACAGATAATCAGCTGGTTCTGTCTGGCAATCTTTTAATAGCTGCCACAATTGCTGGCGTTCTCCCAAATCTTGATAAACCCGATCCACTTCCCAACCCCAAATAAAGGCAGCGGGTGCTGGTTCTAATAAGGGATCGCTGTAGGTATATGCAATTATTTTCATTTAGGGCTTACGCACTCTTTCACATCAGGGGCAATGCCTAAGTCCTATCATTGCAGTAGCGTCAATTGTCCTAACCCTTATGGCGGCTGCTATATATGGGTGATCCCGCCTTTAGCTCAACAACGTTGCCATCTGGATCTTGGGTAAATAGGGCGGCACGACCAGATGCACTCATTTGCACATTACAACCGTGAGCGAGTAACTCTTCTTTAGCTTCATCTAAGTTGGCAACTGAGAAAGCAACGTGGTGGTTGCGTCCCCATTTTTCTGAGTTCTGTAGCTGTGCTTGAATACCTGGGTCTATAATCAGGTGAATTTGGAACTCTCCAACTTGATACCAAGCTCCTGGGTATTTGAGCGATCGCTCTACCTTGGATAATCCCAACACATTGCCATAGAAATGCTCTGCTCGTTCTAAATCAGAAACAAGAACTGCTGCATGGAGACATTGGGTAATCTGCATTACTAATTTAATGGGATGGTTTTAGTTTAATTTTGACGCTTATTAAATAAAAAGCTACGTCATCAGTTATGTGGCAATCGGAAAGCCCTACACGAACTGATTGGGGAAATGTTCCGTACTTAAACCTCTGGGGCAGCTAGTACTTGTAATACCCTCTCGACATCATTAAGGTCACCGACAATTCTACGGATAGGCTGAGGCCAAACTCTAACCAGCGTAGGTGTGGCAGAAATTTGATTGGCATCAGCCTGATCTGGGTGCTTGAAAATGTCAATTACTTTTAAGGTATAAGGGTAACCGAGAGATTGTTCTAACAGCTTGTGTAGTATCTGGAGGGTGCGTTCAGTGGTTGCACTGTGACCAGAAACAAACAAGCGGAGGACATAGCTAGGGGTTGTCGCTGGCATAGAACGTGGGGGAACTCTTTCCGAGTCGCGGTGCGGTTCTCCTATCCCTTTGGGGAAGGCTTTGTCTCGGTCGATCAAAACGCGCAATTAAGCCGTGATCTTCCCATAGTTAAGGGAAGTGGCAATGATCAGTTTCCATAACCATAGGCTCGCCTAATTTTTAGGGTCAGTAAGCCACTTGCCATACCAGATCGCCTGCCTTATAAACAGACACAGGTGCCAGTGACTTTGTTTATTAGTGTCAATACAATAAATTAAATCTCCCCCCAGCGTAAACAGCGCAATGCCCTTGAACGGTTAGGTAAAAACGCTTTGTTTTGAGTCAAGGTACAACGAGAGCAACTTGAGTATTGAGTATAAACCACAAAGAAA